>NZ_JAMNDD010000008.1:144477-242032 GCF_051812965.1 Salmonella sp. NW1250
GCTTTTACAGGGCGACAGGATGAATGACTGTCCACGACGCTATACCCAAAAGAAAGCGGCTTATCGGTCAGTTTCACTTCTTCATAAAACCCGCTTCGGCGGGTTTATGCTTTTACCGGGCGGCAGGATGAATGGCTGTCCACGACGCTATACCCGAAAGAAAGCGGCTTATCGGTCAGTTTCACTTCTTCATAAAACCCGCTTCGGCGGGTTTTTGCTTTTACAGGGCGGCAGGATGAATGACTGTCCACGACGCTATATCCAAAAGAAAGCGGCTTATCGGTCAGTTTCACTTCTTCATAAAACCCGCTTCGGCGGGTTTTTGCTTTTACAGGGCGACAGGATGAATGACTGTCCACGACGCTATACCCAAAAGAAAGCGGCTTATCGGTCAGTTTCACCTCTTCATAAAATCCGCTTCGGCGGGTTTTTGCTTATCAGGCCGGTGAAGGGTATAGAGGTTGCAGAAGACGCCAGCATCACCATCCGGCAATTAATTGACAGCCGTGGTGACATAATATTATTCGTTTTTGTGATGAGAAACACAAAACGCTATAGATTGCGCTCTTTTTAGTTGAAGTGAAAAGCAATCGATTTCTTTCACAAAATTACATTCTGAAAAACAGCAAGAAAGCGGTGTAAATTATTTGTTGTAAATGAAAATTAAATGTATGAAATATTTTGGTTAAAATTTTATTAAATGTTTCTTTACAAACAAATAAGGTAAAAAAATGTGACGCGTAACGGTTTTTAAGCGCATTTACCTTCGGTTTATACTTAAATTTGAGAAATTACGCTTTAAATTTAACGCTGGAATTGCCGATAAAATGTCCCGTAATTGATTGAAATATCGTCTTCATGGGATGTCGAAAATAGGAGATAAAATAGGCTGGTTATCGCCATAATATATCGTTATCCCGACCCTATTTTTTGATTGAAATCAGGCTAAGTTGCTGTTTTGTTTTTGTAACTCATTGAAGTAATGGGTTTTCTTTATTTAATAAAGACCATGTAAAAACTGCGGTAAGTTAATTTGTGAGTGGTCGCACATAACCTTTAAGATTTAATTTGCTACACTTCCTGCCGTTCACAATGTTATTTCAGAGCGGTAGATATGAATACTCTTGTTCTCCCTAAAACACAGCATTTGGTGGTCTTTCAGGAAGTCATTAGAAGTGGTTCTATCGGTTCTGCCGCAAAATCGTTAGGGTTAACCCAACCCGCCGTCAGTAAAATCATTAGCGATGTTGAGGCCTATTTTGGCGTTGAGCTAATTGTACGTAAAAATACCGGCGTTACGTTGACCGAAGCGGGACAGGTACTGCTTTCCTGGTCTGAATCTATCACCCGCGAAATGAAAAACATGATCAACGAGATGAACAGTATGACGTGCAATACCGTTGTCGACGTCTCGTTTGGCTTTCCTTCGCTGATTGGCTTTACCTTCATGTCCGATATGATTCATAAGTTCAAAGAGGTATTTCCAAAAGCGCAGGTATCCATGTACGAAGCCCAGCTCTCTTCATTCCTGCCGGCCCTGCGCGACGGGCGGCTGGACTTTGCTATCGGTACGCTCAGTAATGAAATGCAACTACAGGATCTGCATGTCGAGCCGCTGTTTGAATCAGAGTTTGTCCTGGTAGCCAGCAAGTCCCGAACATGCACCGGCACCATCACACTGGAATCGTTAAAAGACGAACAGTGGGTGTTGCCGCAAACGAATATGGGCTACTACAGCGAATTACTCACCACTCTACAACGAAATGGCATCAGCATCGAAAACATTGTTAAAACAGATTCCGTTGTCACAATATATAATCTTGTTCTCAATGCTGATTTCTTAACTGTTATTCCCTGCGATATGACCACGCCTTTTGGCTCTAATCAATTTATCACGATACCAATCAAAGACACATTACCCGTCGCACGTTATGCGGCGGTATGGTCTAAAAATTATCGTATCAAAAAAGCCGCTTCAGTATTAGTAGAATTGGCTAAACAATATTCATCATATAATGGATGCAGACGCAGGCAGTTAATAGAAATTGAATGATATGGAATAAACATATTTAGCGAAATTGACGTCACCTGTTTCTTTTGAACAGTGGGCAACGGTAACTTATTTTTAATACCCAGGTTAAGAGGTTATAATGCACATTACATACGATCTCCCGGTTGCAATTGAAGATATCCTCGAAGCGAAAAAAAGACTGGCGGGGAAGATATATAAAACGGGAATGCCTCGCTCTAACTATTTTAGTGAACGTTGCAAAGGCGAAATATTTCTCAAGTTTGAAAATATGCAGCGTACGGGTTCATTTAAAATTCGTGGCGCTTTTAACAAACTTAGCTCGTTAACGGAGGCGGAAAAACGTAAAGGCGTCGTGGCCTGTTCCGCAGGTAATCATGCACAGGGCGTTTCTCTTTCTTGCGCAATGCTGGGTATTGACGGCAAAGTCGTGATGCCGAAGGGCGCGCCAAAGTCAAAAGTGGCGGCCACCTGTGATTATTCGGCGGAAGTGGTGCTCCACGGTGACAACTTCAATGACACCATTGCTAAGGTGAGTGAAATTGTCGAAACCGAAGGCCGCATTTTTATTCCGCCTTACGACGATCCAAAAGTCATTGCCGGACAGGGTACTATTGGTCTGGAAATTATGGAAGATCTGTACGATGTCGATAATGTCATCGTGCCTATTGGCGGCGGCGGTTTAATTGCAGGTATTGCCATTGCGATTAAATCGATTAACCCGACCATTAAAGTTATCGGCGTACAGGCCGAAAATGTTCACGGTATGGCGGCGTCTTATTACGCTGGCGAAATAACCACGCACCGAACGACCGGCACCCTGGCGGATGGTTGTGATGTCTCCCGCCCGGGTAATTTAACCTATGAAATCGTTCGTGAATTAGTCGATGACATTGTTCTGGTTAGCGAAGATGAAATTCGTAACAGCATGATCGCTTTAATTCAGCGCAATAAGGTTATTACTGAAGGCGCTGGCGCTCTGGCCTGCGCCGCACTATTAAGCGGGAAATTAGATAGCCATATTCAGAACAGAAAAACGGTCAGTATTATTTCTGGCGGCAATATCGATCTTTCTCGTGTATCACAAATTACGGGTTTAGTTGACGCTTAATCTTTTCGTGAGGATAGGATATGAGTACTACTGATAGCATTGTATCCAGCCAGGCAAAACAGTCGTCATGGCGTAAATCGGACACGACGTGGACGCTGGGTTTATTTGGTACCGCCATTGGCGCCGGGGTGCTGTTTTTCCCTATCCGCGCCGGGTTTGGCGGGCTTATCCCCATTCTGCTGATGCTGGTTTTAGCTTACCCCATTGCGTTCTATTGTCACCGGGCGCTGGCGCGTCTGTGTTTATCCGGATCTAATCCGTCCGGCAATATTACGGAAACGGTCGAAGAGCACTTTGGTAAAACGGGCGGGGTAGTTATCACGTTCCTTTACTTCTTTGCGATTTGTCCGCTGCTGTGGATTTATGGCGTCACCATCACTAACACGTTCATGACGTTTTGGGAAAACCAGTTGCAGATGCCAGCGTTGAACCGCGGTTTCGTGGCGCTGTTCTTGCTGCTGCTGATGGCCTTTGTGATCTGGTTTGGTAAAGATCTGATGGTTAAGGTGATGAGTTACCTGGTATGGCCGTTTATCGCCAGCCTGGTGCTAATCTCATTATCGCTGATTCCTTACTGGAACTCGGCGGTTATCGATCAGGTTGATCTCAGTAATATCGCGCTGACCGGGCACGATGGCATACTGGTTACGGTGTGGCTGGGCATCTCTATCATGGTGTTCTCCTTTAACTTTTCGCCCATCGTCTCTTCCTTCGTGGTGTCTAAGCGGGAAGAGTATGAGAAAGAGTTTGGCCGCGAATTTACCGAGCGTAAATGTTCACAGATCATCTCGCGCGCCAGTATGCTGATGGTCGCCGTGGTGATGTTCTTCGCCTTTAGCTGCCTGTTTACGCTCTCTCCGCAGAACATGGCGGATGCGAAAGCGCAGAACATTCCGGTACTTTCCTACCTGGCCAACCATTTCGCCTCTTTGTCGGGGACAAAATCCACTTTTGCAACGGTGCTGGAGTATGGCGCGTCTATCATCGCGCTGGTTGCTATTTTCAAATCTTTCTTCGGTCACTACCTGGGGACGCTGGAAGGGCTGAACGGCCTGGTGCTGAAATTCGGTTATAAAGGCGATAAAACCAAAGTCTCTATGGGCAAGCTTAATACCATCAGCATGATCTTCATTATGGGGTCTACCTGGGTCGTAGCTTACGCAAACCCGAACATTCTGGACCTGATTGAAGCGATGGGCGCGCCGATTATCGCCTCGCTGTTATGCCTGCTGCCGATGTACGCCATTCGTAAAGCGCCGTCGCTGGCGAAGTACCGTGGTCGTCTGGATAACGTGTTCGTCACCCTGATTGGTCTGCTGACCATCCTGAATATTGTCTACAAATTGTTCTAATCCTCACGTTTAGCCTGCGTTCCGCCCCAGGGCGCGGACGCAGGCTGACATCGACGGAGGCACTACATGAATGAATTTCCGGTCGTTCTGGTCATTAATTGCGGATCATCTTCTATCAAATTCTCTGTACTGGATGTCGCTACCTGTGATGTTTTAATGGCGGGAATAGCAGATGGAATGAATACTGAAAACGCCTTTTTATCTATTAATGGCGATAAGCCGATACACCTCGCGCACTCTAATTATGAGGACGCGTTAAAAGCCATTGCCTTTGAGCTGGAAAAACGTGATTTAACGGATAGCGTGGCATTAATTGGCCACCGTATCGCGCACGGTGGAGAGCTATTTACGCAGTCCGTCATTATTACCGATGAGATTATCGATAATATTCGTCGGGTATCACCTTTAGCGCCGCTGCATAATTACGCTAATTTAAGCGGCATTGACGCGGCGCGGCACCTTTTCCCGGCCGTGCGTCAGGTGGCGGTATTTGATACCAGTTTCCACCAGACGCTGGCGCCGGAAGCCTATTTGTACGGATTGCCGTGGGAGTATTTTTCCAGCCTGGGTGTGCGTCGCTACGGCTTTCACGGTACGTCGCATCGCTATGTTTCGCGGCGCGCGTATGAACTACTCGATCTCGATGAAAAAAACTCGGGTCTGATTGTCGCGCATCTGGGCAATGGGGCGTCTATCTGCGCGGTACGCAATGGTCAGAGCGTGGATACCTCAATGGGGATGACGCCGCTTGAGGGGCTGATGATGGGTACTCGCAGCGGCGACGTTGATTTCGGCGCGATGGCGTGGATAGCCAAAGAAACCGGGCAGACGTTGAGCGATCTGGAGCGAGTGGTGAATAAAGAGTCCGGTTTGCTCGGCATCTCCGGGTTGTCATCCGACCTTAGAGTCCTGGAAAAAGCCTGGCACGAAGGACATGAGCGCGCCCGGTTAGCGATAAAAACGTTTGTCCACCGTATCGCCCGTCACATTGCCGGACACGCGGCATCGTTACATCGGCTGGATGGCATTATTTTTACCGGCGGTATTGGTGAAAATTCAGTATTAATTCGTCAGTTGGTCATTGAACATCTGGGCGTGCTGGGGCTTACGTTAGACGTTGAAATGAATAAGCAGCCGAATTCTCACGGCGAGCGCATTATTTCCGCTAACCCTTCTCAGGTTATTTGCGCTGTTATTCCCACGAATGAAGAGAAAATGATTGCCCTTGATGCCATTCATTTAGGCAACGTGAAAGCACCAGTGGAATTTGCATAACTTAACGGCTGTTCTGTAGAGAGATTATTTTTCATGAAGGTAAATATCGATACCAGCGATATGCTGTATGCCGAAGCATGGCGTGATTTTAAAGGTACGGACTGGAAAGAAGAAATTAATGTCCGTGATTTTATTCAGCATAACTATACGCCCTATGAGGGGGATGAATCTTTTCTCGCCGACGCGACGCCAGCGACCACGGCGTTGTGGGAAAAGGTGATGGCGGGAATACGTATCGAGAACGCGACCCATGCGCCGGTGGATTTCGATACCAACATCGCGACGACGATTACCGCGCACGATGCGGGGTATATTGAAAAAGAGCTGGAAAAAATCGTCGGTTTACAAACGGATAAGCCGCTTAAACGCGCTTTGCATCCGTTTGGCGGCGTTAACATGATCAAAAGTTCATTCCACGCTTATGGCCGCGAAATGGACGCCGATTTTGAATATACCTTTACCGACCTGCGGAAAACCCATAATCAGGGCGTATTCGATGTTTACTCGCCGGATATGCTGCGCTGCCGTAAATCCGGCGTATTAACCGGTTTGCCGGATGGTTATGGTCGCGGGCGCATTATTGGCGATTATCGTCGTGTCGCGCTGTATGGCATCCGTTATCTGGTGCGCGAACGCGAGCTGCAATTCGCCGATCTGCAGTCGAATCTGGAGCAGGGACAGAATCTTGAGGCGACGATTCGCCTGCGTGAGGAGTTGGCGGAGCACCGTCGCGCGCTGCTGCAAATGCAGGAGATGGCGGCGAAATACGGCTACGATATCTCCCGCCCGGCGCGGAACGCGCAGGAAGCGGTACAGTGGCTCTACTTCGCTTATCTGGCGGCGGTAAAATCGCAAAATGGCGGTGCAATGTCGCTGGGAAGAACCGCCTCGTTCCTTGATATCTACATTGAGCGCGATTTCAACGCGGGCCTTCTGACAGAGCAGCAGGCGCAGGAACTGATCGACCATTTCATCATGAAGATCCGCATGGTGCGCTTCCTGCGCACGCCGGAATTTGATTCGCTCTTTTCCGGCGATCCGATCTGGGCCACCGAAGTTATTGGCGGGATGGGGCTCGATGGCCGCACGCTGGTGACGAAGAACTCTTTCCGTTATCTGCATACCCTGCACACGATGGGGCCAGCGCCGGAGCCGAACCTGACCATACTGTGGTCAGAAGCGTTGCCGGTGGCATTCAAGAAATATGCTGCGCAGGTCTCCATCGTGACCTCATCTTTGCAGTATGAAAACGACGATTTAATGCGTACCGACTTTAACAGCGACGATTATGCCATCGCTTGTTGCGTCAGCCCGATGGTCATCGGTAAGCAGATGCAGTTCTTCGGCGCGCGCGCCAACCTTGCCAAAACGTTGCTGTACGCTATCAATGGCGGCGTTGATGAGAAACTGAAAATCCAGGTTGGGCCGAAAACCGCGCCGTTAACGGATGAGGTGCTGGATTACGACGTGGTAATGGAGAGCCTAGACCATTTTATGGACTGGCTGGCGGTGCAGTACATTAGCGCGCTGAACATCATTCACTACATGCACGATAAGTACAGCTATGAAGCTTCGCTGATGGCGCTGCACGACCGTGATGTGTATCGGACGATGGCGTGCGGCATCGCCGGACTGTCGGTGGCGGCGGATTCCCTGTCCGCCATCAGGTACGCTCAGGTGAAGCCGATCCGCGACGAAAACGGCCTTGCCATCGACTTTGCTATTGAAGGCGAGTATCCGCAGTACGGCAACAACGATGAGCGCGTGGACAGCATCGCCTGCGACCTGGTGAAACGCTTTATGCAAAAAATTAGCGTGTTGCCGACGTATCGCAATGCGGTGCCGACGCAGTCCATTTTGACCATCACCTCGAACGTCGTGTACGGGCAGAAGACTGGCAATACGCCGGATGGACGCCGCGCCGGAACGCCGTTCGCGCCGGGGGCGAACCCGATGCACGGTCGTGACCGCAAAGGAGCGGTAGCCTCGCTGACGTCGGTGGCGAAACTGCCGTTTACCTACGCCAAAGACGGTATTTCGTACACCTTCTCGATTGTGCCTGCGGCGCTCGGGAAAGAAGATGCGGTGCGGAAAACCAATCTTGTCGGCCTGCTGGACGGCTATTTCCATCATGAAGCACAGGTAGAAGGCGGGCAGCATCTGAACGTCAATGTCATGAACCGTGAAATGTTGCTGGATGCGATTGAACATCCGGAAAACTACCCGAACCTGACGATCCGCGTTTCCGGCTATGCCGTGCGCTTCAATGCGCTGACTCGTGAGCAGCAACAGGACGTTATTTCGCGCACCTTTACTCAGGCGATGTAACGTGAACGGGGCGATCGTGTGGATCGCCCCGCGACGGATCTTCACTGAACGGTAATCTTAGGGGGAGATATGATTAGCGCATTTGATATTTTTAAGATTGGCATTGGACCTTCAAGCTCCCATACCGTTGGGCCAATGAATGCAGGAAAATGTTTTATCGATCGGCTGATCGACAGCGGCGACCTGCCGCGAACGACGCGCATCACGGTTGATCTTTACGGATCGCTATCGCTGACGGGCAAAGGCCATTCGACCGATACCGCCATCATTATGGGCCTGGCAGGCAATACGCCGCAGGATGTCAATATTGATAGCATTCCGGCGTTTATCCAGGAGGTTGCCCGCAGCAGCCGTTTATCGGTGGCGGGTGGCGCGCATGTGGTGGATTTTCCCGTCGCCGACAGTATTCTCTTTCACGCTGAAACCCTGGCGCGCCATGAAAACGGTATGCGAATTACCGCCTGGCACGGGCAAACGCCGCTTTTACACAAAACGTATTACTCTATTGGCGGCGGCTTTATTGTCGAAGAGGAACGCTTTGGCCAGTCGCACGACGTAGAAAAGTCGGTGCCGTATGATTTTCATTCCGCCAGCGAACTGTTGACGCTGTGTGAAAGACAGGGGCTCTCGATTTCCGGCCTGATGATGCAAAATGAACTGGCGTTGCGGAGCAAAGAGCAGATTGACGCTGGCTTTGCCCGCATCTGGCAGGTGATGGCGACCGGAATTGAACGTGGCATGAATACTGAGGGCGTGCTGCCGGGGCCGCTGAACGTTCCACGCCGCGCGGTAGCGTTACGGCGTCTGCTGGTCTCCAGCGATAATCTCTCCCGCGATCCGATGAACGTCATCGACTGGATTAACATGTTCGCCCTGGCCGTGAGCGAAGAGAACGCGGCGGGCGGGCGAGTGGTCACCGCGCCGACCAACGGCGCGTGCGGCATTATTCCCGCGGTGCTGGCCTATTACGACAAATTCCGCCGTCCGGTCAATGCCAACTCTATCGCCCGCTATCTGCTGTCGGCGGGGGCGATTGGCATGCTGTACAAGATGAACGCCTCGATATCCGGCGCGGAAGTGGGGTGTCAGGGCGAGGTTGGCGTCGCGTGTTCGATGGCGGCGGCGGGGCTGACAGAACTGCTGGGCGGCAGCCCGGCGCAGGTCTGTATTGCGGCGGAAATTGCGATGGAGCATAACCTTGGCCTCACCTGTGACCCGGTGGCGGGTCAGGTGCAAATCCCTTGTATTGAACGTAATGCGATTAACGCCGTTAAAGCGGTAAATGCGGCGCGAATGGCGCTACGCCGTACCTCTGAACCGCGGGTTTCGCTCGATAAAGTGATCGAAACCATGTACGAAACGGGTAAAGACATGAACGACAAATATCGCGAGACGTCGCGCGGCGGTCTGGCGATTAAAGTCGTTTGTGGATAGGCCCGACAGGCGCAGAGTAAGCAGGCTATGGGATAACGCAGAAGACAGAAGCTGAGAAAAGGGCGCACCAAAGTGCGCCCTTTTTTGTTGTGATACGCGTCAAATAGAGAAAATAACAATATTAAATAAATAGTAAATAGAAAATAATTCTTAACCCACAAGAAATGCAGGCGTTTTATTGGTAAGTTTTTCTCTTATCGTGCGCGTATGATTTTCTTATTACAAGAAAGTACCTGCACCTCACGTTCTGCATATCGCCTTGCTGCGGCACGAAAAATAAAAAAACCTCTACCTACACATTGAGCGAGAATTTTATGGAATCGGCTAGTAATACCAGCGTAATCCTCGACGCATCAGCCCCGGCGCGTCGGGCAGGGATGACAGAAAGCGAATGGCGTGAAGCCATCAAATTTGATAGTACCGACACCGGCTGGGTCATTATGAGTATCGGGATGGCGATCGGCGCAGGGATCGTTTTTCTTCCTGTCCAGGTTGGCCTGATGGGACTTTGGGTCTTTTTACTCTCTTCTATTATTGGTTATCCGGCCATGTACCTGTTCCAGCGGCTGTTTATTAATACGCTGGCGGAATCCCCGGAATGTAAAGACTACCCCAGCGTGATCAGCGGCTATCTGGGCAAAAACTGGGGTATTTTATTAGGCGCGCTGTACTTTGTGATGCTCGTCATCTGGATGTTCGTCTATTCTACGGCGATTACTAACGACAGCGCCTCTTATCTGCATACTTTCGGCGTAACGGAAGGATTACTTTCCGATAGTCCATTTTATGGTCTGGTGCTGATCTGCATCCTGGTGGCGATTTCCTCACGCGGTGAAAAATTACTGTTCAAAATCTCCACCGGCATGGTGCTGACCAAGCTACTGGTAGTGGCGGCGCTGGGCGTCTCCATGGTGGGTATGTGGCATCTGTATAACATTGGCGCGCTGCCGCCGATGGCCCTGCTGATTAAAAACGCCATTATTACCCTGCCATTTACGCTGACCTCGATTTTGTTTATCCAGACGTTAAGCCCAATGGTGATCTCTTACCGTTCACGCGAAAAATCTATTGAGGTCGCACGTCATAAAGCGCTGCGCGCCATGAATATCGCGTTTGGCGTCCTGTTCGTTACCGTCTTTTTCTATGCGGTTTCCTTCACCCTGGCGATGGGGCATGACGAAGCGGTGAAAGCCTATGAGCAGAATATTTCCGCCCTGGCGATCGCCGCGCAATTTATTAGCGGCGATGGCGCTGGCTGGGTCAAAGTGGTTAGCGTAATTCTGAACATCTTTGCCGTCATGACCGCCTTCTTTGGCGTTTATTTAGGATTCCGCGAAGCGACGCAAGGCATTGTGATGAATATCCTGCGCCGCAAAATGCCCGCCGAGAAGATTAAGGAAAATCTGGTACAGCGCGGCATTATGATTTTCGCTATTTTGCTGGCCTGGAGCGCCATTGTGCTCAACGCGCCGGTACTGAGCTTCACCTCTATTTGTAGCCCTATCTTCGGTATGGTGGGCTGTTTAATTCCGGCATGGTTGGTCTACAAGGTTCCCGCATTGCACAAATATAAAGGCGCTTCGTTGTACCTGATTATTATTACCGGTCTGCTGCTATGCGTTTCTCCGTTCCTGGCATTCTCTTGATATACCTGAGATTAAGGTTGTTGTTATGTTTGAATCTAAAATAAATCCATTGTGGCAAAGTTTTATCCTGGCCGTACAGGAAGAAGTAAAACCGGCGCTGGGGTGTACTGAGCCAATTTCACTGGCGCTGGCAGCAGCGGCGGCGGCGGCTGAACTTGACGGCACAGTTGAACGCATTGACGCGTGGGTTTCGCCTAATCTGATGAAAAATGGTATGGGCGTTACCGTTCCAGGAACGGGAATGGTAGGGCTACCGATCGCCGCGGCGCTTGGCGCGTTGGGCGGTGATGCGAAAGCCGGGTTGGAGGTGCTAAAAGACGCTTCCGCTAAAGCCGTTGCCGATGCAAAAGCGATGCTGGCCGCCGGACATGTCGCAGTGATGTTGCAGGAGCCATGTAACGATATCCTGTTTTCACGGGCGAAAGTGTATAGCGGCGATAGCTGGGCATGTGTCACGATCGTCGGCGATCATACAAATATTGTGCGGATAGAAACCGACAAGGGCGTGGTATTTACCCAGGCCGATAATGCGCAGGAAGAAGAAAAAACCTCGCCACTGGGAGTGCTGTCTCATACCTCGCTGGAAGAGATCCTGGCGTTTGTGAATGCGGTGCCCTTTGACGCTATTCGCTTTATTCTCGATGCGGCCAGGCTAAACGGCGCGTTGTCGCAGGAGGGACTGCGTGGTTCCTGGGGGCTGCATATTGGTTCGACGCTGGCCAAACAGTGCGATCGCGGTCTGCTGGCGAAAGATCTCTCCACGGCGATTTTGATCCGTACCAGCGCGGCGTCAGACGCCAGAATGGGCGGCGCCACGTTGCCCGCGATGAGCAACTCCGGCTCCGGCAACCAGGGGATTACCGCCACGGTGCCAGTCATGGTGGTTGCTGAACATGTCGGCGCCGATGACGAACGCCTGGCGCGCGCGCTAATGTTATCGCATTTGAGCGCTATCTATATTCACCATCAGCTTCCGCGTTTGTCGGCGCTGTGCGCGGCAACCACGGCGGCGATGGGCGCGGCGGCGGGTATGGCGTGGCTGATAGATGGTCGTTATGACACTATCGCAATGGCTATCAGCAGTATGATCGGCGATGTCAGCGGGATGATTTGCGATGGCGCGTCGAATAGCTGCGCGATGAAAGTCTCTACCAGCGCGTCGGCGGCGTGGAAAGCCGTACTGATGGCGTTGGATGATACGGCGGTGACCGGAAACGAAGGGATTGTGGCGCACAATGTCGAACAATCTATTGCGAATTTGTGTTCGCTGGCGTGTCGCTCAATGCAGCAGACAGACAAGCAGATCATCGAGATTATGGCCAGTAAAGCGCATTAATAATAACGCCCCGGCATGACGTCGGGGCAGCGTGTTGCCCGATGGCGCTGCGCTTATCGGGTCTACCTGTTATCAGCCGGATCGGGCGCTTGCGCCGCCATCCGGCATGATTTCAGGCTGCGGCCTCTTCTTCTGCCAGCCGGGCTTCGGCGTCCGCCACGATGGCTTCCAGTTCGGTTAGCATCTCTTCATAGCCCAGCGGCACAGTGGCGCTCATCGCCTCCTGTACGGCAGGTTTTACCACGGGCTGACGTTTCTTCGCCGATTTTTTGCTCATCTTGCGACTCCTTTTCTGGCTGGCTACACCGGTAAATCTACCAGTAATGCGCGCAGCGGCGTATCGGCAACCAGCGTAATGTTAGGTTCATCACGAATAAATGCGCCATCTCCGCAGGTTAACGCCTCGCGTTCTTCGTTGTGCGTCATCGCGTGGAACGTACCGTGAATCGACTGCAAATAGGCGCGCGGCCCGTGAAGCTGGAAATTAAGCGATTCGCCTTTCTCCAGCGTAATATGATGTACCCATACCTGTTGGCGCAGTTGTAAGCTGTTTTGCTCACCGTCGGGCGAGGCAAGAAGCTGTTGTTGCGCCGCCAGGAGTGGGATTTTTTGTACCAGCGCGTTTTCCCGTTCAGGACAGGCGTCAAGCCACAGTTGCATTCGGGTTAACGACTTAACTTTGCTGAGATTATGTTCGCTGTAGCTAATGCCCGGCTGCGCGGCGAGCAGTAACGCTTCGCCCGCTTTAGCCTGTACATGGTTGCCGTCGCTGTCGCGGTATTCCGCTTCGCCGTCCAGAATCAGGTTTAAAATATCCACCTTTGGATAAGTTCGAGGCTGAAAAGAGGCGCCCGGCGCCAGCACTTCCTGGTTCAGTACGCGCAACGACGCGTAGCCCAGCAGTGTAGGGTCGAAATAGTGTCCAAAGGAGAAGGTATAGCGGGCCTGTAGCCATCCGTAGTCTGCCTGTCCACATTGTTTGGCGGTTCGGGTCGTAATCATCGTTATTAACCTCTCTTTACTTCCTTTTATGTTAAGGGGCTGGACGCTGCATTGTTAGCCAGATATTCTGCCCGGTATGTTCAAATTTCCTGAATGAGAACGTTATGGCTAAAGAGAGAGCGCTGACGCTTGAAGCATTGCGTGTGATGGACGCCATTGACCGCCGGGGCAGTTTTGCCGCAGCGGCTGATGAGTTGGGGCGGGTGCCCTCCGCGCTGAGTTACACCATGCAGAAGCTGGAAGAAGAGTTGGACGTTGTACTGTTCGATCGCTCCGGCCATCGTACAAAATTCACCAACGTCGGACGTATGCTGCTGGAACGCGGGCGGGTATTGCTGGAAGCGGCAGACAAGTTAACGACGGATGCTGAAGCGTTGGCCCGCGGTTGGGAAACGCATCTGACGCTGGTCACTGAAGCTCTGGTACCGACGCCTGCTTTTTTTCCGCTGATCGACCGGCTGGCCGCTAAAGCCAATACGCAGCTTTCATTGATTACCGAAGTACTGGCTGGCGCATGGGAGCGGCTTGAGCAGGGACGGGCGGATATCGTTATCGCCCCGGATATGCATTTTCGATCGTCGTCGGAAATTAACTCCCGTAAGTTGTATACGTTAATGAATGTGTATGTCGCCGCGCCTGACCACCCTATTCATCAGGAGCCGGAGCCGCTTTCGGAAGTGACGCGGGTTAAATACCGCGGCGTAGCGGTAGCGGATACCGCGCGCGAGCGGCCGGTATTAACGGTGCAACTGCTGGATAAGCAGCCACGTCTGACGGTAAGCACGATTGAAGATAAACGTCAGGCGCTGCTGGCCGGGCTTGGCGTCGCGACGATGCCATATTCGATGGTGGAACAGGATATTGCCGAAGGGCGGCTACGCGTAGTCAGCCCGGAATCGACCAGCGAAATCGATATTATTATGGCCTGGCGGCGCGACAGTATGGGGGAGGCAAAAGCCTGGTGCCTGCGGGAAATACCTAAGCTATTCGCCGGAAAATAAATAGCGCGCGGCGCTTTAAAAGCGGCGCCGCGCCGCCATCAGGAAAAACGTTTCGGATCGGGGCCGAAGCGGTTGTCGCCCGGCGTACCATTCTGGCAGTTGAACGCGATGATGATAAGCCAGCCGATAATGGGGATAAGTAGCAACAGTAGCCACCATGCGGAGCGGTCAGTGTCATGCAGACGACGGAACTGCACGGCCCACCACGGTAAAAAGATCAGAACGCCGTAAATGGTGGTCAGAACGCCTTCACCCCCGGCGCGTTGCCAGCCAAGCATGGCGTCCAGCAGGCCCAACACAAAGGTAAAGATGATATTGACCAGAATAAACATCCAGTACTCTTTGCGTCGCGCGCGGCCGCCAAATCCCAGATAATTTTTTAAAACCTTTAAATACCAATCCATTTTCGCCTCAATAATGGTTCAATCACTTGTTTTTAAAGTAATCAAACTAAGAATAGCCGCGAATGAAATGTTGGTAAATATTTGTGGTATTTATTAATAAGGCGTCCCGGAGGACGCCTGAAATTAGCCAAAGCGTACGTCGCGCCCGTGAGGTTCGAGCAGATCCTGCCACGGTCCGATGGAAATGATACCCGTGGGGTTAATCGTTTTATGGCTACGGAAATAGTGGTGACGAATATGGTCAAGATTAACGGTTTCAGCAATGCCCGGTATTTGATAGATATCGCGCAGGAAACCGTACAGATTCAGGTAGTCGCTGATTCGGTATTTGTCGCATTTGAAATGAGTCACGTAAACCGGATCAAAGCGTACCAGGGTCGTCCATAAGCGGATATCCGCCTCGGTCAACTGGTCGCCCGTCAGATAGCGGTGCTGTCCGAGAATCTGCTCCAGGCGCGCCAGCGCAGTAAACACCTTTTCTACCGCTTCATCATACGCTTGCTGGCTGGTGGCGAAGCCTGCTTTATAAACGCCGTTATTAACGTTGTCATAAATCCAGCCGTTTAACTCGTCAATTTTGCTTTGCAGCGCGGGGGGATAGTAATCCCCGGCTTTAGCGCCCAGCCCATCGAAGGCGGAGTTAAACATACGAATGATTTCGGCGGACTCGTTGCTGACGATAGTATGATTTTTTTTATCCCATAAGACCGGTACGGTGACGCGGCCGCTGTAGTGTGGATCGGCGTGCAGATACAACTGGTAGAGAAATTCATGCTGATAGAGGGTATCGCCAGTGGCCGCCGGAAAAGTATCATCAAACGTCCAGCCGTTTTCCAGCATCAATGGATTCACGACGGAAACCGGAATAAATGGCTCCAGACCTTTCAGTTTACGGAAAATGAGCGTGCGATGCGCCCAGGGGCAGGCAAGGGAAACGTACAGATGGTAACGATCTTTTTCTGCGGCGAATCCGCCTTCGCCGGAAGGTCCGGGCGCGCCGTCAGCGGTAAGCCAGTTGCGGAAAGCCGACGCTGAACGCTGAAATTTCCCCCCGGAAGATTTGGTGTCATACCAGGTATCGTGCCAGACGCCATCGATCAGTTGTCCCATGTCTCTCTCCTTCAGATGACAAAAGCGAGGCGCTATTCCCTCGCTTTTTTAATTGAGTATAGATTGCTTACCACTTTTTATTCAGCAGACGGTCAAGGCTGAACGCGCCAGGCCCGGTTAACGCCAGTAATAAGAATCCGCCGGCAATGGTCAGGTTTTTCATAAACATCAGCGAGTTTACACCTTCTGCAAAATTGCTATGGAAGATCAATGCCGTCAGCAACGTAAAACCAGCGGTGAAAAGCGCAGTGGTGCGGGTGAGGAACCCCAGCAGAATCGCCAGACCGCCGCCGAACTCAAGCAGTATGGTGAGCGGCAGCAGGAATCCTGGTACGCCCATCGCTTCCATATACTGTTGTGTGCCCGCATAGCCGCTAATTTTTCCCCATCCTGCGGTAATAAACAGAACTGGCATTAAAATACGCGCTATCAGTACACCAACATCTTCTAATTTTTTCATTTTATTCTCCAGGGGGCCGATTCGGCGGCTGCTGCTATTTTCATGAGCAATGACGCGGTTTTGCGCATCATTGTTATCGCTGGAGAGAATCATAAACGTGGCGTACAGGAATTGTTAGCAAGGAAAATTGCCAAATTTTTTCAAAAAATTTGAGTGATTGATAAAGAGACGATATGCATAAAAGTATCGCGCCACCAGGTGTAATCGGGCGATAACCTGATGGCGCGATGCTATAAAAGAAAAGATATTAACCGCGGAGCTGTTGTTGACGGAGGGTAGTTTTTACCAGGCGCCAGGCGCTCCAGATACCCAGGCCGCGTTTCGCCCAGCGTACCAACATATTAGGATGACGGATGGTCCAGATGGCCATTACGCTGCTACCGACCAGCGCCCAGGAGCGCAGGCTTAACACCGTATTCCAGCCGCGATCGTACGCGCCGGTGGTCTCCAGCCAGTCGCGACGGCTGGCGGACAGATCCAGCCGTTGCTGCTGGATCTGACTGAGAAGCAGCGCTTTACGTTTTTCGCGTTCGCCTTTGCTGCTCACGACTGATCGTCCTCCAGAATTTGCCGATCGTTAGCCAGTTCGTGCCGCGTATGGCGCAATAGCGTGGACTGACGCGCTTTGCGCAAAGTCCAGATGCCGCCGATTAGCGCAAGCACTAACAGCACAACAGTGGTAGCGATCATCGCGTTCAAACGGTACTGAGGATCGATAGCCCAGATGACCAGAACCATCAGGCTCATTAAGCCAAACGCCGCGAAGAGCATGGTAAGACCTACCATCAGCAAAAGCTGAAAGAGGTTCGCTTTCTCTTCTTCCAGTTCTACTACCGCCAGTCGCAGCCGGGTTTCCACCATCTCAACGATAATGGTGACAATCCGCTGCCCGATACCCAGTACGCTTTTGCCTGGTCCTTGTGCCTGTCGAGAATCCGCCATAATTAACGACGCGTCAGCAGTACGCCCAACACCAGACCGACAGCGGCGCCAATGCCTACGCCTGTCCAGGGATTTTCGCGCACATAATCATCGGCGCGGGCGGCGGCGACGCGAGTCTGTTTGGCAATCACATCACCCGTTTCGCCCAGGCGGTAACGGCTCTCTTTCAGCGCGCGCTCGGCTTTGCTACGAATCTTACTCAACTCTTCTTTCGACTTTTCGCCCGAAGAGCTCAGCACTTCTTCAAGCGTATCGGTCAGGGATTTCAACTCAGCGCGCAGATGTTCCGTAGTGTTATCTTTCGACATAGTTTTCTCCAGGTGAGTGAGTATTTACATTCGGCGTTAATTTAGTAGTCTCTGGCCTCAAGTTTTTTTAGCTCATCCTGAGCCTCGGCCAGCTTACGTTCACGTTTGTCTATTTTATCCGCATCGCCTTTTGCTTTTGCCTCGGCTAAATCACGTTGGCGTTCGGCTACCTCTTCTTTTTGCTCAGCGATCTTTTTCTGATGCTCGGCGCGTAGCTTGCTGTCAGTACAATTAGCGCGTACTTCGCTGAGCGCCTTGTTCAGACCCTCAATACGGCGCTGATTGTTGTGCTTTTCAGCGTAGCTAATTTCCTTTTGTATATCCTGCTCTTTTTCCTGACAAAGCGAATTAGCGTAGCTACCGGCGCTAAGTGTAAAAAGCGTGATAACCAAAGCGATGCGGTATTTCATTCCTGAACTTTCCCTTATGTTCGGACCCGTTGTCCGGGGCGGTGATCCCGATAATAACGCGGTGGGTTAAACACCGCTTTATTAATCATAGTCATTAAACAATGAAATCACCAAAGTGAGTGATATGATTCGGATTCCTGGAGATTAGCCAAAGCGGTGTGAGCTTTCCCGTAAGCGGGACAGCCATTGTACCGTTTCGTTGTCATCGTCCTGCTGAGCGACGACATAACCGTGTGGCAGCGTTTGATCAAGTACCGTTTTTGCTGCGGCGCTTTGCGCAGGGGAATCGAAGGTAATGAGCAACATGTCATTTTTAGGCGTAATGCTTTTAAAATGAATGCCGTTCGCATCCAGATGATGCAGAACTGAGAAGCCGTCTGGCATACTGGCGCCCTGGTTAACCGCGCGAATGGCCAGCGTCGACTCTTGCTGACGCAGCGTTGACCACGTCATCATGAGTATGGTCAGCATCAGTAGAAAAGCGCTGATCCAAATGAGTTGTCGGGCAGTTATGCGTGGTTTAAGCATAAGTTATCCCCGGCTCCCATACTTCTTTTTCCACAGCATGACCAGTGAACCCGCCAGGCCAAAAAAGAGCAGCACCACGGGCAGCAGCATCAGGCATGACATTAACTGATCTTCATACTTCATAAAGACGGGCGTTTTGCCCAGCAGATAGCCCAGCGACGTCAGGATAAGCACCCACAACAAGCCGCTCATCCAGTTGAAGAACTGAAAGCGCGCGTTATTCAGACCGGATATGCCGGCAATGGTGGGCAGCAGCGTTCTGACAAACGCGATAAAACGGCCTATCAATAGTGCCGACAGGCCGTGTTTATGGAAAAGGTGATGGGCGCGTTGATGATAATGTGCGGGGAGATGAGAGAGCCAGTTTTGCACGGTGCGGGTATTCCCCAGCCAGCGGCCCTGAATATAGCTCACCCAGCAACCCAGGCTGGCCGCGACGGTAAGCAGCAAAATGGTTTGTGGATAACCCATCGCGCCTTTGGCGATCAGCACGCCGACCAGGATCAACAGGCTGTCGCCAGGCAAAAAGGCGGCAGGGAGCAGCCCATTTTCCAGAAACAAAATCATAAATAACACAAAATATAACATGCCAATCATGGAAGGATTGGCCAGTGTTTCAAAGTCCTGAGCCCACAGGGCATTCAGCAATTGAGTCAGTAGTTCCATTCAGTATTCCTGGACAATCGGTTAACGTCACGCCGGTGATCTGAGGTTTGCACTGCCGCAACAGAGTTGGACTTTTTATCAGCGTTGCGGAAACGGCAAATTCGCGGCCTGAACTATTCCTTGTTAAGTTGTGAAGTAAGCAAGCACTAACACACAAAAATTCAAAATGCATCTAATTGTAACAAAGGTCAACGAAGTCCGTTATAGAAATTACGCGTCGTTGAGCTTTGATTTTGCTTATCGCAAGGGAGGGTGGCGAGAGGATTTACACAGGCTGACACTTTATACTTTACGCTGACCGAGCGCCGCGGCAGACGCCATCTACATATAACGTTACGCGAGGATGTCGCGCGTGAACATCAATTCGCTTTCCGACACAGCCTATGGATTGGGAGATTCAGATCTATCGTTACGCCGGATGGCATACGCCATCCGGCATCGATAATCACTTAGCTACGCAAGGCGTTATTCGCCAGACGTTCGTCCTCTGCCTGGCAGGCTGCCGCAGTGAACAGAACATCGGTAGATGAGTTCAGCGCCGTTTCACACGAATCCTGCAATACGCCGATAATAAAGCCGACCGCTACTACCTGCATCGCGATATCGTTCGGGATGCCAAACATGTTGCACGCCAGCGGGATCAGCAGCAATGAACCGCCTGCCACGCCGGAGGCGCCGCAAGCACACAGCGAGGCCACCACGCTCAGCAGCAACGCTGTAGGCAGATCCACCGGGACGCCTAACGTATGGACTGCCGCCAACGTCAGAACCGTAATGGTAATTGCCGCACCGGCCATATTGATAGTGGCGCCCAGCGGAATGGAAACGGAGTAAGTATCCCTGTCCAGATTCAGCTTTTCGCACAGCGCCATATTCACTGGAATATTGGCGGCAGAGCTGCGGGTAAAAAAGGCATAAACGCCGCTTTCACGCAGGCAGGCGAACACCAGCGGATAAGGGTTGCGACGAATTTTCCAGAATACCAACAGCGGGTTGACCACCAGCGCGACCAGCAGCATACAGCCAATCAAGACGACCAGCAGGTGCGCATAACCCCACAGGGTGGAGAAGCCGGTGGTTGCAAGCGTTGATGAAACCAGACCAAAAATACCGACTGGCGCGAAACGGATCACCAGTTTCACCATAAAGGTCACGGCGTTAGACATATCATTCACGAGGTTTTTAGTGGTTTCATTGCCATGACGCAGGGCAAATCCCAGACCGACGGCCCATACCAGAATCCCGATATAGTTAGCGTTCAGCAGCGCGTCGATGGGGTTCGACACCATGCTCATCAGCAGACCGCGCAGGACTTCTACAATGCCGGACGGCGGCACGATATCCTGGGCGCTACTGGACAGATGCAGGGTTGAAGGGAAGGCGAAGCTGAACACAACGGCCGCCAGCGCGGCTGAAAAGGTGCCTAGCAGGTAAAGAAAGAGAATAGGGCGAATATTGGTTTTTTGACCGTGCTGGTGGTTGGCGATCGAGGCCATTACCAGCATCAGCACCAGAACGGGGGCGACCGCTTTTAAGGCGCCGACGAACAGGGTGCCAAGCAAGCCAACCGCTTCTGCCGCAGGCTTAGAAATCCATGCCAGTAAAATCCCCAGTACCAGACCCACTAAAATTTGTTTAACCAGACTGCCTTGCGCTAAACGCTGCAGTAGCCCTGATGCTCGTTGCGTAGCCATTTCATATTCCTTGTATTGTGTTGCTGGTCATCCCCTGTACGCTCTTACGGCGCATCTTTCAGGATGTAACAAAGTGTTTGCCTGGTTGAGTATAAGGAAAGTTGAAGGTTCGGGAAGCGAAATATCCTGGATTTTTTGCTGTGATCATGTTTTATAACTTTATATTAACAATATTGTGACATGTTAAACAAAAACGCCCGACAGGTGTGCGCTGCCGGGCGTTTTTGACGGGGCAGGTTTACCCCGATAAAAGATTATTGCGCTCGTAGTTTCTTATCGCGCTGATGGTTAACCCAGGCGTTAATCACCAGCGTAATGGTCAGAATGCCAAACACTACGCCCAGCGAAATCGCGATAGGAATATGGTAGAAGTCGACGATCAGCATCTTAATACCGATAAAGACCAGAATGACCGCCAGACCATATTTCAGCATCGAGAAGCGTTCCGCCACGCCGGACAGCAGGAAGTACATCGCGCGCAGTCCTAAGATGGCAAACAGGTTAGAGGTCAGTACGATGAACGGGTCGGTGGTGACCGCAAAGATCGCCGGAATACTGTCAACGGCGAAGATCACATCGCTGAACTCAACCATAATCAGCACCAGCAGCAGCGGCGTGGCATACAGCAGGCCGTTTTTACGTACGAAAAAGTGCTCGTTCTCGATCGTATCAGTCATGCGCAGATGCCCGCGCAGCCAACGCACCATCGGTTTTTCGCCAATGCCGGATTCGTCTTCCTTCGCCAGCGCCATTTTTACGCCGGTAAACAGCAGGAAGGCACCGAACACATACAGCAGCCATTCGAACTGAGTGATAAGCCAGGTACCGGCGAAAATCATGATAGTACGCAACACGATCGCGCCAAGAACCCCATACACCAGCACCCGGCGTTGCAGAGCCGGAGGGACGGAGAAATAGCTAAACAGCATCAGCCAGACAAAGACGTTATCTACGGCCAGCGACTTTTCAATCAGATAGCCGGTAAGGAACGCTAATGCCTGCGGGTCAGCAACTTCGCGCCCTTGCGTTTCAGCCAGATACCACCAGAAAGCGGCGTTAAACAGTAGCGAGAGCGTTACCCACAGGATTGACCATCCTGCCGCTTGTTTCATCGACATAGCATGTGCGCCACGGCGTCCCTGCAACAACAGGTCGATGGATAGCATTATCACCACAACAACCGCGAATCCACCCCATAATAATGGCGTACCAACAGTATTCATTATTTCTCCCCATGCAAAAAAAAACGGCTAACGCCGAATGGCATTAGCCGCTGCTTTTATGCATAGACCTTGCCATTCGGCAAGGTCTCACTTACAACAATAAAGGAATACGCTGACGCATTCCTTTATGGCTGCCCGGTGACCGGATGTGGTTTTGCACACATCGTAATGACGATCGACCGGCAATGAAGTTACTCCCCTTTGCGCATAACAAAGTATGACAGGCCACGCGTAGAGTCAATGACCTGTAACATATGATTTACATAATTTTACGCAGTAAGGGGATGGGGCAGATCGTCCGCCGGGAAGATGACCCCGGTTTGACGGCGTATTTCTGTCAGCCATTTTGCCGTGGCGCGACTTAGCGACAACCCCGGATGTTCCACGGCGTGGTTTTCAATAAGCTGGGCAAACGCCCCGGCTTCATACAGCATGGTATTAATATGCTGAGGCTGGGTCAGATCCTGCATCAGCGCGCCGCGCGGCGCAAAACACACTTTCTGGCATTCCGACAGCTTTTCAATGACCAGCGATCCCCTCTCGCCCTGAATTTCACTGGCCAGTACCGAGTCGCTGACTTTGGAATGCTGTAGCGTGACGCTAAAATCGCCGTAATCCATAACCACGACGCCGTGCGCATCTACTCCGCTTTCCAATAAATTCGCCGACGCCTGAACGCTGCGCGGTTCGCCCCATAGCGCGATCGCCGACGCCAGACAGTAATACCCGATATCCATAATTGAACCATTGGAGAAGGCCGGATTAAACGTATTCGGGTTTTCGCCGTTCAGATAGCGCTGATAACGTGAAGAGTACTGGCAGTAATTTAGGAATGCTTTATGCATTCTGCCGATTTTCGGCAACGATTCCCGCAGCAGCAGGAAATTGGGCAGGCAGGCGGTTTTAAAGGCTTCAAACAGTACCCGCTGATTATCGCGCGCGCAGGCGATAGCGGCATCAACCTCCGCCAGGTTAGAAGCCAGCGGCTTTTCGCACATGACATGCTTTTTATGCTGCAAAAAACGCTGCGTCTGGGAGAAATGCAGGGAATTCGGGCTGGCGATATAAACCGCCTCGATCGCGTCGCTTTGCGCCATCGCTTCCAGCGAGGTAAACAGATGCTCGACGGGATAATCATTTGCGAAAGACTGCGCCTGTTCAAGACTACGGGAGTAAACGGCGGCGAGCCTGAATTTGCCGGTTTCATGGGCGGCGTCGACAAACTGGCGCGTGATCCAGTTAGTCCCAATTACAGCGAAACGTATCATAAACGTCAGCGGACTCCAGAAAGGGATTTTCGTCAATGTAGCACGCCTTTCCGCCCTTGCCAGTGCGCTGCGACGCACTCTGGCATTTTACTGGCGAGAAGGGCACCCGTGTGCGCTATCAGCCCCAATAGTGACGCCAGCGCCCAGATATTTAGGCTGACGATGCAAAATTTTGGCATCCAGCACTGCGCTAACCCGCGCCAGCTTTTCCCGAAGTCGTGTGTAGGTTCCGTGCCTTTTATTCAGATCCGGCGCGTTAACGCCGATAGCGTCAATGCCATATTGTTGCGCCAGCCAGATCGCCCGTTGATTATGAAATGCTTGCGAGATAATCGTAATGCGGCTTTCGCCAAACACTTTCCGGGCGCGAACTACGGAGTCCAGCGTGGAGAATCCGGCATAATCACAAAAAATGGCCGCTTCCGGCACACCTTTCGCTATCAGCGCCTGCTGCATCGCCGAAGGTTCATCGTACTCTTTTTTGCCGTTATCGCCGCTGACTAACAGCCACTTCACTTTACCGGCGTGATACAACGCGGCGGCAGTATTAATCCGCCGGGTAAAATACCGATTGCCGGGTTTAGCGCCTAACACCAGCCCGACGTTGCGGGCGGGAACGGTCTGAATATCATTCCATGTCAGATGCTGTGAGGCGTTGACGATAAGCCAGTTAGAATAGAAAAGCGCGACGCCTGCCGCGACAAGCAGAAAGCACGCCACTGTTAACGCCCGGCGTGTAAAACAGAGGCGGCGGATAAAACGGGCACATTGTGAGAGCATGGTTGTTGCGCGGTTCCGTTGGCGGTGGATAAAAAATACCCTCTACAGATCGTCATCCTTGACGTGGCGGCAGGCAATGAGCGAAATGTGAACGCGCCGATTTTATGCCCACGCCGTTAAAAAGATACGGGGGAAGGGGCATTTTCAGAATTTATTGTGCCGACAGCGCCTGATGCGTCAGCCACAGGCGCGTATCAAACTCCAGTTGATGGTACTGCGGCTCCATATGGCAACAGAGCTGATAAAACGCTTTGTTATGATCTTTCTCTTTCAGGTGTGCCAGTTCGTGAACCACAATCATCCGTAAGAATGGCTCCGGGGCGTTGCGAAACACGGTGGCGACGCGGATCTCCGCCTTTGCCTTGAGCTTGCCGCCCTGAACGCGCGAGACAGCGGTATGCAGTCCCAGCGCATTTTTCAGCACATGGATCTTGCTGTCATACATCACTTTATTGATGGGCGGCGCATTGCGCAGAAACTGACTTTTCAGTTCCTGAGTATAGTGATATAGCGCTTTGTCAGTAGCGTAATCATGCGCGCCGGGATAACGTTTTTCCAGCACCGCCCCCAGGCGCTGCTCGGCGATTAAGGCGCGCACCTGGGCAAGGAGATGTTCCGGATACCCCTGAAGGTAAGTTAGTGAGGTCATCAAAGCTCCATGTTGCTGATAAAAAGTGTAT
The DNA here is from genome assembly GCF_051812965.1 of Salmonella sp. NW1250. NCBI lineage: Bacteria > Pseudomonadati > Pseudomonadota > Gammaproteobacteria > Enterobacterales > Enterobacteriaceae > Salmonella > Salmonella sp. NW1250. The sequence continues at coordinate 169,465 of NZ_JAMNDD010000008.1, forward strand.
ACTCACGCACCCTTTTCAGGGATAACGCCGCAATTTTACCATTCAGGAGGCCTAATGAGCCACGTAGACGACGGTTTCCGTTCACTGACGCTGAAACGTTTTCCGCAAACGGATGATGTTAACCCGCTTCTGGCGTGGGAGGCGGCCGATGAGTATCTGCTGCAACAGTTGGATGAGACGGAAATTCGCGGCCCGGTGCTGATCCTGAATGATACGTTTGGCGCGCTAAGCTGTGCGCTGGCGGAGCATTCGCCATACAGTATTGGCGATTCGTATTTAAGCGAACTGGGTACGCGAGAGAATTTACGCCATAACGGCATCGCGGAGTCCAGCGTAACGTTTCTCGACAGTACCGCTGACTACCCGCAGGCGCCGGGCGTGGTATTGATTAAAGTACCGAAAACGCTGGCGTTGCTGGAACAGCAGTTACGCGCTTTGCGTAAGGTCGTTACGGCGCAAACGCGTATTATCGCCGGCGCGAAAGCGCGTGATATTCATACCTCTACGCTGGAACTGTTTGAAAAAGTGCTGGGCCCAACCACGACGACGCTGGCGTGGAAGAAAGCGCGCCTGATTAACTGTACCTTCAGTCATCCGCAACTGGCCGACGCGCCGCAAACGCTAAGCTGGAAACTGGAAGATACAGGCTGGACGATTCACAACCACGCGAATGTGTTTTCTCGTACCGGATTGGATATCGGCGCGCGCTTCTTTATGCAGCATTTGCCGGAAAACCTCGACGGGGAGATTGTCGATCTCGGCTGCGGCAATGGGGTGATTGGCCTGAGCTTACTGGCGAAAAATCCGCAGGCGAACGTGGTATTTGTCGATGAATCGCCGATGGCGGTAGATTCCAGCCGTTTGAATGTAGAAACGAACCTGCCGGAAGCGTTCGAACGCTGCGAATTTATGATCAACAACGCGCTCTCCGGCGTGGAGCCGTTCCGTTTTAACGCTGTGTTCTGCAACCCGCCGTTCCACCAGAAACATGCGCTGACGGATAATATCGCCTGGGAGATGTTCCATCACGCCCGCCGCTGCCTGAAAATCAACGGCGAACTGTATATTGTGGCGAACCGCCATCTGGACTATTTCCACAAGCTGAAGAAGATTTTCGGTAATTGTGCGACGGTAGCTACCAACAATAAATTTGTTATTTTGAAAGCGGTGAAGCAGGGACGCCGTCGATAAGACGCTCAAGCGTCATACCGGCCTATAAAACCGGTATGACGGCGTAAGCCCGATAAGCGCAGCGCCATCAGGTAAAGTCGTTAAATCTCCAGCGCCAGTCGGGTGCCCTGGGCAATCGCCCGTCGGGCATCCAGCTCCATCGCGACATCGCATCCGCCGATAAGATGTACCGTTTTACCTGCGGCGCGTAACGGGTCCGCCAGCTCGCGGCGAGGTTCCTGTCCGGCGCAGATCACCACATGATCCACTTCCAGCAACTGCGGTTCGCCGCCGATCAAGAGATGTAATCCGTCGTCGTCGATCTTCTGGTAACTGACCGCCGGGATCATCTTCACGCCGCGCGCCAGTAACGTCGCGCGATGGATCCAGCCGGTGGTTTTACCTAATCCTTCGCCCGGCTTGCTGGCTTTGCGTTGCAGCATGACGATTTGCCGTGGACTACGTGCCAGGCGTGGGCCTTCCGGGCGCAGACCGCCTGCCTGTTGCAGGCTGGTATCAATTCCCCATTCCGTACAAAATTCAGCAATATTTTGGCTGGTGGATTCGCCGTGCTGGCTCAGATACATGGCCGTGTCAAAACCGATCCCGCCGCAGCCGATGATCGCCACTCGCTTACCAACCGGCGCCTTATCGCGCAATACCTCCAGGTAGGTCAATGCTTTTGGATGATCGATACCGTCTATCGGCGGGCGGCGCGGTACTATTCCACAAGCGAGGATCGCTTCGTCAAACGGCTGAAGATCCTCTGCGTTCACCCGTTGGTTCAGTTTCAGCGTAACGCCAGTAATATCGATCATTCGACGGTAGTAGCGCAGCGTTTCGTAAAACTCCTCTTTACCCGGGATCTGCCTGGCGATAGTAAACTGACCGCCAATTTCACTCTGGGCGTCAAACAGCGTGACATGATGGCCGCGCGACGCGGCGTTAATCGCGAAAGCTAGCCCCGCCGGGCCTGCGCCGACAACGGCCAGATTCTTTTTGCGTATGGCCGGCGTTATCGGCATGTGGGTTTCGTGACAGGCGCGTGGGTTCACCAGACAGGAGGTCACTTTGCCGATGAAGATCCGATCCAGACAGGCCTGATTACAGCCGATACAGGTGTTGATCTCATCTGCGCGTCCGGATTGCGCTTTAGTCAGGAATTCGGCATCGGCAAGGAAGGGACGCGCCATCGACACCATATCGGCATCGCCGCGCGTCAGGATCGTCTCGGCGACCTGCGGATCGTTAATGCGATTGGTCGCGATCAGCGGAACCGACACATGACCTTTGAGTTTCCGCGTCACCCAGCTAAATGCGCCACGTGGTACTGGCGTGGCGATGGTCGGGATTCGCGCCTCATGCCAGCCAATGCCGGTATTAATTAGGCTTGCGCCTGCGGCTTCAATGGCTTGCGCCAGTTGTACCGTTTCGTCGAACGTGCCGCCATTTTCCACCAGATCGAGCATCGACAGGCGATAGATAATAATAAAGTCGTTCCCTACCCGCTGGCGTACCGCGCGTACTACCTCAACCGCGAAGCGCATACGGCTGGTATAGTCGCCGCCCCATTCGTCATCGCGATGGTTAGTTCGCCGGGTGAGAAATTCATTAATCAGATAGCCCTCTGATCCCATCACCTCTACGCCGTCGTAGCCTGCTTCCCGCGCCAGTTGCGCGCAATGCGCGAAGTCGTCGATTAACTGCAAGATTTCATCATGCGTCAGTTCATGCGGCATAAAGCGGTTGATTGGCGCCTGAATTGCCGACGGCGCGACCAGGTGCGGCTGATAGCTGTAACGCCCGGTGTGCAGAATTTGCAGCGCGATTTTACCGCCTTCCGCATGTACGGCATCGGTCACCACGCGGTGAGGCGTTAATTGGCTGGCATCGTTCAGCATCGCGCCGCCGGTCATCACGACCCCGGAGGGAACGGGCGCAATACCGCCGGTGACGATTAACGCTACGCCGTGTCGCGCGCGCTCGGCATAAAATGCCGCCAGGCGCTCGGCGCCATCAGGATGTTCTTCCAGACCCGTGTGCATCGATCCCATCAGCACGCGGTTTCTGAGAGTAGTAAAGCCCAGATCGAGCGGGGCGAACAGCGATGGGTAGCTCATAAGCGTATCCAGTATGTAAAATTATTGTTATGTGGTCGGATGAGTTACTACTGTAGCCGTCGCGAGGTAAAAGGGAAAAGGGGAATGTGGTGATTGTGATGGGATTCAAAAAAGAGGCCGCGACCCGGGGAAAACAGGCCGGATAAGCATAGCGCCATCCGGCATCGTTTTTAAACCTCTTCAACGCTCACCTGCATCGCCGCCAGCGCATTACGCGCTGATTTCAATACCTGTTCGCACAGTTCAATGGTTAGCGTGAGCGGTGGCTCAATACGAATTGTTTTCGCATTATTCAGCGTACCAGCGACCAGCACGCGTTGACGGAACATCTCACTGGCAAAACGGTAGCCCGTTTCGTTATCGACAAATTCAATGGCCATCAACATACCTTTGCCGCGCGCATCGTGTACCAGATTGGGATATTCACGCGCAAGTTGTCGAAAACCATCCAGGAGCGTATCGCCTTTTTGTTCCGCCTGGGCCGGGAGATTTTGCTCCAGCAGGACGTTAATGGTCGCCAGCGCGGCAGCACAAGCCAGTGGATTACCGCCAAAAGTGGTGGTATGCAGGAAGGGGTTGTCGAACAGAACCGAAAACACCTCTTCAGTCGCGATGGTGGCGCCAATCGGCATCACGCCGCCGCCCAGGGCTTTCGCCAGACACAGAATATCAGGCTGCACATTTTCGTGCTCACAGGCAAACATCTTGCCGGTACGCCCCATGCCGGTTTGTACTTCATCCAGAATCATCAGCGCGCCGAATTCGTCACAGAGCTTACGTACCTCTGTCAGGTATCCCTGCGGCGGCAGGATCACGCCGCCTTCACCCTGAATAGGCTCCAGAATCACGGCTGCTATCTCGTCGCCCGTTTTTTTGCCTTCGCTAAATGCCATGCTCATCGCGTCAATATTGCCAAACGGCACATGGCGGAAGCCCGGCAGTAAAGGCATAAAGGGTCTGCGGAAGGTGGATTTGGCCGTGGCGGAGAGCGCGCCCAATGATTTGCCGTGAAATGCGCCGCTGGTGGCGATAAAGGTAAACTTGCCGCGCGGCGACTGATACGCTTTTGCCAGTTTTAGCGCCGCTTCGACGGATTCGGTGCCGCTGTTACAGAAAAAGCTGTACTTGAGTTTCCCCGGTGTCAGCGCCGCCAGCGTTTTTGCCAGCATCGCCCGCAAGGGGTCAAGTAACTCCTGGCTGTGGAGAGGTTGTTTTGCGAGTTGATTCTGGACGGCGGATACCACAACAGGATTACGGTGCCCCACGTTAAAGATGCCAAACCCCCCAAGACAGTCGATAAACTCCTGCCCCTGGGTGTCGACAAGCGTATTCAAACTGCCCGCTTGCCACTCTACGGCTCCGTAATCCCCGCCGGCGGTAACAGATTTCCGGTATTCCAGAAATCCTGGATTTACATGCTCTTTAAAGTAGTCAATGACCTCTCGGTTTAGTGCTTTCATTTCCTCATGGTTTAGCGTTCGCTTCTCGATGAGATTCAGTGCGTGCGCGCTACAGGCCAAAGCCGATGCGCTGGAAGGTAACCTGTTCAAAATGAGCTCCAGAGGGCCGTGTATCACATGATACTGAATTAAGTATTGCAGGGATTAGCGGGGGTCTAAGCCCATAGTGAAAATCGGGATAAACACCAGGAATAATCACATTTGCACAACATTTAATATCATGTGTTAACAATTGGATGCATTTTGAGCAGATCTTGTTTTACAGTTTACGGTGTGTTGCGTTAACGGCGGCGTGAGAAAAAGGTGAGCCAGGGCAGATTTTAAAGAAAAAGGTTGTCCACGCTAAACAATTTCATAATGAAAATAAGGCGCAGGATGAGGTGAAAATCGTACAAATATTAAGGATTAATCGCAAATTGCGATCCAGAGCAATTTTAACAACTAAAGATAAATAGATTAGCGCCGAAATAACATCTGAGCGAAAAATTAACATCCAGATAACCTGCACAGGACGCTATCATGTCTTCTCATCCCTACGTCAGCCAGCTAAATACCCCGCTGGATGATGATACCACTCTGATGTCTACGACCGACCTGGAAAGCTATATCACTCACGCCAATGACACTTTTGTCCAGGTGAGCGGCTATCAGTTAAACGAGTTACTGGCGCAGCCACATAATCTGGTGCGTCATCCGGATATGCCGAAAGCTGCCTTCGCAGATATGTGGTACACCCTAAAACAGGGCGAACCGTGGAGCGGCATTGTGAAAAACCGGCGTAAAAACGGCGACCATTACTGGGTGCGGGCCAACGCGGTACCGATGATACGTGAAGGGCGTGTGACGGGATATATGTCGATCCGTACCCGCGCCACGGATGATGAGATTGCCGCCGTCGAGCCTTTATATCAGGCGCTAAATGAAGGGCGGTGTAGTAAACGTATTCATAAAGGCCTGGTGGTTCGTCAGGGCTTGCTGGGCAAACTGCCCGCTATGCCTGTTCGCTGGCGAGTGCGTAGTATTATGGGGCTAATGGCCGTAATGCTGGCGTTGGCGCTGTTCGGTACGGATGCCTCATGGCAGGCGTTGCTGTTGGGCGCGTTGGCGATGCTGGCAGGTACGGCGCTATTTGAATGGCAAATTGTGCGTCCCATTGAAAATGTGGCGACGCAGGCGCTGAAAGTGGCGACCGGCGAACGCAACAGCGTACAACATTTTAATCGCAGCGATGAGTTGGGGCTGACGCTGAGGGCCGTGGGGCAGCTTGGCTTGATGTGCCGCTGGCTGATCAATGACGTATCAAGTCAGGTTTCCAGCGTCAGAAACGGCAGTGAAAGGCTGGCGAAGGGTAACAATGATCTGAACGAACACACCCGTCAGACCGTGGAGAATGTTCAGGAAACGGTAACGACCATGAACCAGATGGCGGAGTCCGTGAAGCTCAATTCCGAGACGGCTTCCGCTGCGGATAAGCTTTCCATGGCGGCCAGTAGCGCGGCGACTCAGGGAGGTGAGGCGATGGATACGGTGATTAAAACGATGGATGATATCGCTCACAGTACGCAACGTATCGGGACGATCACCACGCTAATTAACGATATCGCTTTTCAGACGAATATCCTGGCGCTGAATGCGGCGGTAGAAGCGGCGAGAGCGGGCGAGCAGGGGAAAGGGTTTGCCGTGGTTGCTGGCGAGGTACGCCATCTTGCCAGCCGCAGCGCTAACGCGGCGAACGATATTCGTAAATTAATTGATGCCAGCGCAACAAAGGTGCAGTCAGGCTCCGAGCAGGTTCACGCCGCAGGCCGTACCATGGATGACATTGTAGCCCAGGTGCAAAATGTCACCCTGCTTATCGCACGGATCAGCCAGTCGACGCAGGAACAGACAGATGGGCTTTCCAGCCTGACTCGCGCCGTGGACGAGTTGAACCGCATAACCCAAAAAAATGCGGCGCTGGTGGAAGAGAGCGCACAAGTCTCCGCAATGGTAAAACACCGTGCCAGCCGGCTGGAGGATGCGGTCACGGTACTGCATTAAGTTTATTTGTAGGTAGCAACGGTAATGACATCCGCCCGGTAGCAATAAGCTTACCGGGCGGATGTGCTCTGATAGAAGGCGGTGCCTGCCATCATAGAGAGTACCAGTGGCCTGTGATGTTAAAAATAATGTGATATTTATTCCTTCTCCCTTGTCTACCTATTAATAGGTATAAACTCAGTTAATAAATAAGAAATGGTTAACCTTTTAGCGTATTTCTTTCATTATTAGTGCCAATTTATGTCACTTTTGGTTCATCTTTCTGTGAACAATAAATATTACTTACTAATAATGTTCCGAAATAAAAAGCGATCAATATCATAAAGTTAGTAACATTATTGCCGATAAATCTTCCTGTATGAGGATATGCAATCCCAGGGAGAAAATATGTTTTTGCATAACATTAAAATACGTTCAAAATTATTTATGGCCTTTGGCTTATTCATTGTTCTCATGGTGGTGAGTTCCGCTCTGTCTTTGTTTAGCCTTGATCGGGCTAATACGGGTATGCAGGACATTATTACCAATGATTATCCCACCACGGTAAAAGCCAATCTGTTAATCGATAATTTTAATGATTTCATCATCGCGCAGCAGCTCATGTTACTGGATGAAGAGGGGCGCTGGAGCCAGAGCTCGCAGAAAGAACTCAGTGAGATAAGCCAGCGCATTTCGGCGCTACTGGATGAGCTTTCCAGGGAAAATAGTCACGATGCGGATTCACAGAAAATCATTAATGAGATCCGTGAAGCGCGCCAGCAATACCTGGAGTCCAGATTCCGTATTTTGAAAGATATTCAAAGCAATAATCGTCAGGCGGCCATTCAGGAGATGATGACCAGAACGGTGCAGGTGCAAAAAGTCTATAAGGACAAAGTCCAGGAACTTATCGCTGTTCAGGACGCGCAGATGCATGAAGCGAGCGTGCAGGTCAAAGAGGATTTTAAAAATAATCGGACGCTGTTAATCACCCTGGCGCTGATAAGCATCGCCGCCGGAGGCGTAATGGGATGGTATATTGTGCGTTCTATTACCCGGCCGCTTGATGACGCAGTACGCTTTGCCGAGGCGATTGCCGATGGCGATCTGACTCGTCATATCACCACCGACTATAAAGATGAAACAGGCGTACTACTGCAAGCGTTAATGGCGATGAAAACGCGTCTGCTGGATATCGTACAGGAAGTGCAAAACGGTTCGGAGAGTATCTCCACGGCGGCGGCGCAAATTGTCGCCGGTAACCAGGATTTGGCGGCGCGTACGGAAGAGCAGGCCAGCTCGGTTGAAGAAACGGCGGCGTCGATGGAACAGATTACCGCCACGGTTAAAAACACAGCCGATCATACCAGTGAAGCGACCAAACTCTCTGCCGGCGCCGCCAGCGTGGTGAAAAACAATGGGGAGATGATGAATCAAGTGACGCAGAAAATGCGCGTCATTAACGATACGGCAAATCGTATGTCGGATATCATCAATATCATTGATTCTATTGCCTTTCAGACCAATATTCTGGCGCTGAACGCGGCGGTTGAAGCGGCGCGCGCGGGCGAACATGGGCGTGGTTTTGCCGTTGTCGCCGGAGAGGTTCGCCAGTTGGCGCAAAAGAGCGCCTCGTCAGCCAGTGAAATCCGTAATTTGATTGAAGATTCAACCAGTCAGACTCAGGAAGGGATGCACCTGGTGGAGAAAGCCAGCGCCCTGATTAATGGCATGGTGGATAACGTCGAAGAGATGGATGTGATATTACGTGAGATTGGGCAGGCCAGCCGCGAGCAAACTGACGGTATTTCGCAGATTAACAGCGCGATTGGCCTGATTGACGCCGCCACGCAACAAAACTCCTGCCTTGTGGAAGAGTCTGTTGCCGCCGCAGCGTCGCTGAACGAACAGGCGTTACATTTAAAAGAGCTGGTTAACGTGTTCCGCGTCCGCGAAGAGGACACGCAGCCCGCTTAATCCAGTTCGGCGATTTCCAGCGCCGCGCGATCAATCACGCCGATAATGCGTTTGATTTGCGCGTTGTTGATATCGCTGTGGTTTATCCGCAGATCCAGCACGGCCTTGAAGTTATCCAGCGCCCGCTTCATCTGCGGATTTTTACGTAACTCCATGCCCACACAACGGGCTTTTAGCCGCGCCTGAATATGCGTCAGATGTTCGCGATTTTCATCAAGCCATTGCGCGCCGTTCGCGGTAATCGCGATTTTTTTCCGCCCGCCTTCTTCGTCGCTAATCGTGATAAATTGCTGATCCTGTAAAAAATCCAGCGTAGGGTAGATCACGCCAGCGCTTGGCGTATAGCCACCCCCCGTCAGGTTTTCTATCGCTTTAATCAGTTCATAGCCGTGGCTGGCGTCCCGGGTCAGGATATCAAGAATGACCAGCCGAAGTTCCCCGTGGCCAAAAAATCGCTGACGTCGACCACCGCCCTGTCCATGACGACCACAGCCGTGTCCGTGACGGTGTTCGCCGCCGCAACTGGCGTTCTCATGCTGATGCGCGCTATGGCAGCCTTCATGCTGATGTTCTCGATCTTTACAGCAGCCGTCGTGCTTATGATCCCGGTTTTTGCAACACCCTTCATGTTGATTTTGCATCATTGCCTCCTGCTTATTTAGATATATCTAATTTATATCTAAATGATGCTTTTTAGCAAGGGTAAAAGCGATTGTTTCTATAAGCCATTAATTTATAAGTTTTTATTTTAAGGTTATAGTTAGCGACGTGTTGCCAGAACACTATCAAAAAACAGTTGCATTTTTACTGATTAACAATCATTATCATTTAAAACTTTAATTTAGATATATCGTATTACTTCACGAAGGCAAAAAATGACGACATCATCCGCACGCTACCCACAGCGTGTTCGTAATGAACTGCGTTTTCGCGAGCTGACCGTTCTGCGGGTAGAACGTATTAGCGCAGGATTTCAGCGGATCGTACTTGGCGGCGAGGCGCTGGACGGTTTCATCTCCCTGGGCTTTGACGATCACACGAAAGTTTTTTTCCCTGAGTCAGGCTGTCGCTTTACGCCCCCGACAGTCACTGAGGAAGGCATTATCTGGGGGGAGGGCGTTCGTCCGGTCTCCAGGGATTACACGCCGCTGTATGACGAGGCGCGTCGCGAGCTGGCGCTGGATTTCTTTATCCACGATGGCGGCGTAGCCAGCCGTTGGGCAATGGAAGCCCGTGAAGGCGATACACTGACGATTGGCGGGCCGCGCGGTTCGCTGGTGGTGCCGGAAGATTATGCCTGTCAGGTTTATGTCTGCGATGAGTCCGGTATGCCTGCGCTACGTCGTCGTCTGGAATCGCTTAGCCGTCTGCCTGCGCGCCCTGCGGTAACCGCGCTGGTGAGCATTCAGGATGCCGCATATCGCGATTATCTCGCCCATTTGACGGATATTACTGTGGAATATGTTGTTGGCGGCGATGAACAGGTAATGCAAACGCGCCTGTCGCAGCTGACAATACCAGAATCGGACTATTTCATCTGGATTACTGGTGAAGGCAAAACGGTAAAACGTTTAAGTCAGTGCTTTGAAAAGGGGTTTGATCCACACCTGGTACGTGCGGCAGCCTATTGGCATCGTAAATAGCGGTATGGGGCGAGCCCTGTCAGAAACAAAAAGGCCACTCGCAAGAGTGGCCTAACTGTATGTATTTACTGATTAAATTTGGTGGCCCCTGCTGGACTTGAACCAGCGACCAAGCGATTATGAGTCGCCTGCTCTAACCACTGAGCTAAGGGGCCGTGGCGGTGGATTATAATGTAACTTTACGCTGTAATCCAGCCGTAACCGTGCGGGTGCTGTTTTTATAAACAATGTGTTTTCAACCCGTTATACTTAAAGTACGTTGTATTGCTCAGGAGTAATAATGGTTAAGGACATACTGGCGCCAGGGCTACGGGTGGTTTTTTGCGGCATCAATCCGGGACTCTCCTCGGCGAATACCGGCTTTCCGTTTGCGCATCCCGCGAATCGTTTTTGGAAAGTTATTCATTTGGCCGGTTTCACCGATCGACAGTTGAAACCGGAAGAGGCGGAAAAATTACTGGATTTTCGCTGCGGGGTAACGAAACTCGTCGATCGACCGACGGTACAAGCGACTGAGGTGAAGTTGCATGAATTACGTAGCGGCGGACGCAACCTGATTGAAAAAATAGAGGACTACCAGCCCGCAGCGCTGGCGGTGCTTGGTAAACAGGCTTTTGAACAGGGATTCAGCCAGCGTGGTATCGCCTGGGGTAAACAAAAGATCGCCATTGGCGCGACGATGGTGTGGGTGTTGCCGAATCCCAGCGGCTTAAACCGAATTAAAACGGAAAAACTGGTCGAGGCCTATCGCGAACTGGATCAAGCGCTCATTATGCGTGGGCTATAGCAATGGGGAATGAGGGCGCGAATACTCGCGCTGTGTAGAAATTCTGCAGGCCAAATAGGGCGCTTGCGCATGGCCTGATAAAAAAACGCCGCCTTGCGGCGGCGTTTATACCTGTACGGCGAATTAATCGTCGAGGAAGCTGCGCAGCACTTCAGAACGGCTCGGGTGGCGCAGTTTACGCAGCGCCTTCGCTTCGATCTGACGGATACGTTCGCGGGTAACATCGAACTGTTTACCCACTTCTTCCAGCGTGTGGTCGGTGTTCATATCGATACCGAAACGCATACGCAGCACTTTCGCTTCACGAGCGGTCAGGCCAGCCAAAACGTCGTGAGTGGCGGCACGCAGGCTCTCGGTAGTGGCAGAGTCCAGCGGCAGCTCGAGGGTGGTATCCTCGATGAAATCACCCAGATGCGAATCTTCATCGTCGCCGATCGGCGTTTCCATGGAGATAGGCTCTTTGGCAATCTTCAGCACCTTACGAATTTTATCTTCCGGCATCAGCATCCGTTCAGCCAGCTCTTCCGGCGTTGGCTCGCGGCCCATCTCTTGCAGCATCTGGCGAGAAATACGGTTGAGCTTGTTGATGGTCTCAATCATATGCACCGGAATACGGATGGTGCGCGCCTGATCCGCGATAGAACGGGTGATCGCCTGACGGATCCACCAGGTTGCGTAGGTGGAGAACTTGTAGCCGCGACGGTATTCAAATTTATCTACCGCTTTCATCAGACCGATGTTGCCTTCCTGAATCAGATCAAGGAACTGCAAGCCACGGTTGGTGTATTTCTTAGCGATAGAAATAACCAGACGTAAGTTCGCTTCAACCATCTCTTTCTTCGCACGGCGGGCTTTCGCTTCCCCGATGGACATTCGACGGTTGATGTCTTTCACCTGTTCGATGGTCAGACCGGTCTCTTCTTCAATCTGCCGCAGTTTTTGCAGACAGCGTTGCACTTCTTCCGCGACATCGTGCAGTTTTTCCGACCACGGTTTGTTCATCGCGATAGCGGCGTTGAACCAGGTTTCGCTGGTTTCGTTACCGGTAAACAGCGTGATAAAGTTCTTCTTCGGCATTTTGCACTGCTCGACGCAGAGCTTCATGATCAAACGTTCCTGGGTACGCACGCGATCCATCATCACGCGCATACTGTTGACCAGATAGTCGAATTGCTTCGGTACCAGACGGAACTGTTTGAACACTTCAGACAGCTTCAGAATCTCTTCCTGCGCGGCAGTATGGCTGCGGCCTTTCGCTTTGATGGTGTCGCGCGTAACGACATATTGCGCGCGCAGCTCAGCGAATTTTTCGCGTGCCAGTTCAGGGTCAATGCTGTTGTCGTCATCGGCGGCGTCATCGTCGCCGTCTTCTTCATCTTCGTCTTCGTCATCATCCAGGTCTTCCTGGGAGAGTTCAGAACCGACGTGAGTTGCGGTCGGCGCCATCTCTTCTTCCGCGTTCGGATCGACAAAGCCGGTGATAAGATCGGACAAACGAGCCTCTTCAGCCTCAACGCGATCGTACTGTTCCAGCAGATAGGTAATGGCTTCCGGGTATTCGGCAACGGAGCATTGAACCTGGTTGATCCCGTCTTCGATACGTTTAGCGATGTCGATTTCGCCTTCCCGGGTCAACAGTTCAACAGTGCCCATTTCACGCATATACATGCGTACCGGGTCAGTCGTACGACCGATTTCAGACTCAACACTGGACAGAACTTGTGCAGCAGCTTCTTCCGCATCTTCATCGGTGCTGGTGGTATTTTCAGCCAGCAGCAGATCATCGGCATCAGGCGCTTCTTCCATTACCTGAATACCCATGTCGTTGATCATTTGGATGATATCTTCAATTTGATCTGAATCGACGATATCTTCCGGCAGATGGTCATTGACCTCAGCATAGGTCAGATAGCCTTGCTCCTTACCACGGGTGACAAGAAGTTTCAGCTGTGACTGCGGGTTTTGCTCCATAAGACGGTATCCACACTTATTCGTTTGATTGGTGTCGACGGTATAGCTGTCGACATTTAAAGCGAGGGCATACTTATATTTTGGCCGCTGCCTCTCACTGCGGCTGTCGGGGGCTTCCCGATCGATATGCGGCATTTAAGCCGTTAAATTCATTTTCTGGCCAGCTCCTGGTTTAACGTCCAGAGCTCTCGGCGTTCTTCGCTGCTTAAACCGTGAGTGCGATCGCGAGCGATCAGCTCTTCTTGTCGCAGTTGCAGCAGCGAATCAAACATATGGTTGAGTGAGTCGGTAAAGGTTTTTTCGGCAATCGCCTTATCTGCTATATCGTCCCACATCGATAATTTTTCAAGGGTCGCAGCATCATTTGTGCCACGGTAGAGTTCCAGAAGTTGTCCGGTAGTAAGACCTGGCTGAGCCAAACAAGTTTTGACCAATTCTTTAAATAAGCCAAGTCCAGGCAGCTTATTCTGAGCCAGCGCGTCTAAGGGCGGCACTAACGGCGCGAGATCCGGATTTTGCACCAGTAATCCTATCAGTATACGCATGGTCGTGCGTTTTAGCTGCGGAGCCGGGCGGGAAACGCCGCTTTCCGCCTGTTTTGGCACTAAACGATCAAGCTGACTATCATCGAAAATGCCTAACTTCAGCCCCAACGTCTGGCGCAGCTGAATACGGTGCGCGTCGCCAGGCACCTGATTAATGAGCGGCAGCGCCAGTGCGGCTAACTGCGTGCTGCCATCCGGCGAGCTTAAATCCACCTGCGGCAGGAGGCTATTAAACAGAAACGTAGAGAGCGGCTGCGCCTGCTCCATCCGCGCTTCAAAAGCCGCCTTGCCTTCTTTACGCACCAGCGTATCCGGGTCTTCGCCGTCAGGTAAAAACATAAAGCGTACCTGCCGACCGTCGGTCATATAAGGCATTGCTGTTTCCAGCGCTCTCCAGGCGGCATCACGGCCAGCCCGGTCGCCGTCGTAACAGCAAATCACGTTGTTCGTCGCCCGGAATAACATATGCATATGGTCTGCCGTGGTTGAGGTACCCAGCGAAGCGACCGCATAGTTAATGTCGTATTGCGCTAGTGCGACGACATCCATATAACCTTCGACCACAAGCAAGCGTTGCGGTTCAGCACTATATTGCTGAGCCTCATAAAGACCATATAGCTGGCGGCCTTTATGGAAAATGTCCGTTTCCGGAGAGTTAAGGTATTTCGGCGTGTCGTTCCCCAGAACTCGGCCGCCAAAACCAATCACCCTGCCGCGTTTGTCCCGAATAGGGAACATGACCCGATTACGGAAACGATCGTAAGTGCTGCCCTGCTCGTTATTGACCAGCATCCCGGCATCCAGCAACAATGCCTTGTTATCGCTGTTATTACCGAAGCGCTTTAACGCGTTATCCCAACCTGGCGGCGCGAAGCCAATGGCGAAACGCTGAATAATTTCAGCGCTCAGACCGCGCTTTTGCAGATAGTCACGCGCAGGTTTTGCCGCAGGATGGGTAAGCGACTGCTGATAAAAGTCATTCAGACCATTCATCAACTGATAGAGGTTTTGCCGTTGATGGCGCTCTATCTGGCTAAGCCCGGTGCCTGCTTCATAGGGAATTTCCAGGTTATGCATGGCCGCTAATTCTTCGACGGTTTCGACAAATTCGAGCTTGTCGTAATTCATCAAAAAGTCGATCGCATTGCCATGCGCGCCGCATCCAAAGCAGTGATAAAACTGTTTTTCACCGTTTACGGTGAAAGAAGGGGTTTTCTCATTATGGAATGGACAACACGCGTGATAGTTCTTGCCCTGTTTCTTGAGTTTTACGCGCACGTCGATCAGATCGACGATATCGGTTCTCGCCAGCAGGTCATTAATGAATACGCGTGGGATTCGTCCAGCCATATGCCCCTTTTATACACGTCATTCTTCAGGCTGCCGTAGTGTTGGCTACGTTCGCTCACCCCTGTCGCTGACTTGTGTAAGCGCCGGGGACTTGCTCTCTTGCCGCCTGGACGCAGCATGAATGATTTTGTGTATATGCTAATGCATAAACGAAAACAAGCCGCGCATTCCTTTCGGAAGCACGGCCTTACAACTACAACTCGATCTGAATTGAGAGCAGCCCGCTCTCAAAAGATTAGTACAGACGAGTACGGCGTGCGTTTTCGCGAGCCAGTTTCTTCGCGTGACGTTTCACTGCAGAAGCTTTAGCGCGCTTACGTTCGGTCGTCGGTTTTTCATAGAACTCACGACGACGAACTTCCGCCAGAACACCTGCTTTTTCGCAGGAACGCTTGAAGCGACGCAGAGCTACGTCGAACGGCTCGTTTTCACGTACTTTAATTACCGGCATGTGCCTCTCACCTTTGATTAATTCGGTTTGCCGCTGGCATCAACGCCAGCTTATTTCAAAATGGTGCGGAATTTTACTGCAATTGCTGCTGCTTTGTAAAGCACCGCGGCCTTTTTTGAACGGGACTTTTATAAGGTGAGGGAGTATACACGAAGTCGGGACTGAGGGTATACATCCACCCGCATTCGACCTACACTGCGCGGTATTAGAGCGAGGTAAAACAAGTCATGCGTGTACTGGGTATTGAAACATCCTGCGATGAAACCGGCATCGCTATTTACGACGACAAAAAGGGTCTGTTAGCCAACCAATTGTATAGTCAGGTGAAATTACATGCTGACTACGGCGGCGTAGTGCCTGAACTGGCTTCCCGCGATCATGTGCGTAAAACCGTGCCGCTGATTCAGGCGGCATTAAAAGAAGCCGGTCTGACGGCGAGCGATATCGACGCGGTGGCCTATACCGCAGGCCCGGGCCTGGTCGGCGCGCTGCTGGTCGGCGCAACCGTCGGGCGTTCGCTGGCATTTGCCTGGAATGTGCCGGCCATTCCTGTACACCATATGGAAGGTCATCTGCTGGCGCCGATGCTGGAAGATAACCCTCCGGAATTCCCGTTTGTGGCGCTACTGGTCTCCGGCGGACATACGCAGCTCATTAGCGTGACCGGAATCGGTCAGTACGAACTGCTGGGAGAGTCGATTGACGATGCTGCCGGTGAAGCGTTTGATAAAACTGCCAAATTGTTGGGGCTGGATTATCCTGGCGGCCCGATGCTGTCGAAAATGGCGTCGCAGGGGACGGCGGGACGTTTTGTCTTTCCGCGCCCGATGACCGATCGCCCGGGACTGGATTTTAGTTTTTCCGGTCTGAAAACCTTTGCCGCTAACACCATTCGTAGTAATGGCGACGACGAACAAACTCGCGCTGATATCGCGCGCGCTTTTGAAGATGCGGTCGTGGATACGCTGATGATCAAGTGCAAGCGCGCGCTGGAAAGCACCGGTTTTAAGCGTCTGGTCATGGCGGGCGGCGTCAGCGCTAACCGCACGCTGCGTGCGAAGCTTGCCGAAATGATGCAAAAACGCCGCGGCGAAGTATTCTATGCGCGTCCGGAGTTTTGTACTGACAACGGGGCGATGATCGCCTATGCCGGAATGGTGCGGTTTAAGGCGGGCGTTACGGCGGATCTTGGCGTAACGGTACGTCCGCGCTGGCCGCTGGCCGAGCTGCCGGCAGCGTAAAAGCGGAGAAAGGGGGCGACATCATGCCGCCCCAACGGGTTTACAGCAAAACGACGGGCATCCACAACAGCCTGGAGACGATCAGCAGCACCAGGAAGATCAGGCCGAAAATCGCGCCTAACCACGCCAATGGTGGAAGGGTGACGCGCGGCGGATTCGATATGTACGCCCATCACCGAGCTATTGCCGGTCAACCCTTGTGAGCCGATCCCCAGACGGTTGAGGCCCTCTTCCAGACGCAGTTCCAGTTCAATCTTTCTGGCGTTTCTTTTTCAGCTTCGTCCAGATTTTCGTCTCCTGGCGACGCCACAGACGCTGGATGTTGTCATGATGGCGCAGCAAAATGAGACATGACAGCATCGACACCGGGAAGGTGAACTGCGGTTTAAACCACCAGACGTAAAACGGCGCAATCAAGGCGCTGACAATCGCCCCTAACGATGAATAACCGCTTAACAGGACCGTCAGCAGCCAGGTGCCAGCCATGACGCCGGTTAAATCCCAGCCGATGGGCGCAATGGCGCCAAACGCGGTTGCTACGCCTTTCCCACCTTTAAAGCCAAAAAAGACCGGCCAGATATGCCCCAGACAGGCGGCGATAGCGATAAGCCCCAGCCAGAAAGGGGTAACGCCTAACGCATACGCGCCCCAGACGGGCAACATGCCTTTAAGGATGTCAAAAATAAGTACCGCGACAGCCGCTCCCTTGCCACCGATTCGTAATACGTTCGTCGCGCCCGGGTTGCCGGAGCCGCTTTCACGCGGATCGGGCAGCCCGGCGATGCGGCAAACCAGAATGGCACTGGAAATTGAGCCGCAGAGGTACGCGAAGAGGATCATTCCAGGCGCGATTGCACTCATAAGCTGTTCCGTATTGAAAGTGTCGTTTTATTTACTATTTCTGTGGATAATACGCACATTTCGCCGGAAGTGGTATCCGGGTTAGCCAAAAAGCAGGCAGGTCGTGATGGATATTGTATTTATAGAGCAACTTTCGGTAATCACCACTATCGGTGTTTACGACTGGGAACAGACTATCGAGCAAAAACTGGTGTTCGATATCGAAATGGCATGGGATAACCGCAAGTCGGCGAAAAGCGATGATGTCGCAGATTGTCTAAGTTACGCGGATATCGCCGACACGGTGATAAATCATGTTGAAGGCGGGCGTTTTGCTCTGGTCGAGCGTGTGGCGGAAGAGGTGGCGGATCTACTGCTTAGCCGATTCAATTCTCCGTGGGTTCGCATCAAACTGAGCAAGCCTGGCGCCGTCGCGCGCGCGGCGAACGTAGGGGTAATTATTGAGCGTGGCAATAATCTGAAATAAAAATAAATAATTTTATATTTTTTAAACCAAACGGTTATATATGGGGTCTTAACGCGAGATCCATTTTTGCAGTGTTTTTCATTTTAGGGGTTTATTGATGAGTGATATGCACTCGCTGCTGATAGCGGCAATTTTGGGTGTGGTCGAAGGATTGACGGAGTTTTTGCCGGTATCCAGCACGGGCCATATGATTATTGTGGGTCATCTGCTGGGGTTTGAAGGCGATACGGCCAAGACATTCGAAGTGGTGATTCAACTTGGATCTATTCTGGCGGTCGTGGTGATGTTCTGGCGGCGGTTGTTTGGCCTCATCGGTATTCACTTTGGCCGCCCGCTACAGCGTGAAGGTGAAAGTAAAGGTCGATTAACGTTGATTCACATCCTGCTGGGCATGATTCCGGCGGTGGTGCTGGGGTTAGTCTTTCATGACACGATCAAGTCGCTATTTAACCCAATTAACGTGATGTACGCGCTGGTGGTAGGCGGTCTGTTGCTGATTGCCGCCGAGTGCCTGAAGCCGAAAGAACCGCGCGCGCCGGGGCTGGATGATATGACGTATCGTCAGGCGTTTATGATTGGCTGTTTCCAGTGTCTGGCGCTGTGGCCGGGCTTCTCGCGTTCCGGAGCGACCATTTCCGGTGGGATGCTGATGGGCGTCAGCCGTTACGCCGCCTCTGAGTTCTCGTTCTTACTGGCTGTGCCGATGATGATGGGCGCAACGGTTCTGGATCTCTACAAAAGTTGGTCATTCCTGACCGCAGCGGATATTCCGATGTTCGCAGTGGGCTTTGTGACGGCGTTTGTGGTGGCGCTGATCGCCATCAAGACCTTCCTGCAACTGATTAAGCGTATCTCGTTTATTCCGTTTGCGATTTACCGCTTTGTGGTGGCGGCTGCCGTTTACGTCGTCTTCTTCTGATGATTGACCGTGCCGGATGGCGGCGTACCGCCTTGTCCGGCCTAACTGTTTTGTCGGTCTGATAAGCGCAGCGCCATCAGGCAATTTATCGTGCCGGATGGCGTTTAGCTGGCGGGGTTCGGGCAGCGCTTCTCTTTCCAGTTGGCGACCGCTGCAATTCGTCGCTTCGTCAGCTCCTCGCGAATCTCAATGCCCTTAAATCCGGCCTCCACCACCTCTTTCGTCGGTACCGCCTGCGCCACCTGCCAGGCTTCGCGCAGCCAGCGCCCCTGCGGGTAATCCGACGCTTCAAATCCGGTACGTCCACGGACATCGGCTTCGCTGGTCAGCGCAATCTGCTCGACGCGCTGCGGTTTACGCCATGCATCAATGGCGTCAAACAGCTTAACGATCGTTTTCGGCTGGAGTATCGGAAAGGTGTGGATCAGATCATGGTATTCGGCGACCAGTTTAGCTAAATCACGCAGGTCATTGGGGACGCGCAAACGCTGGCATAACTGTTCGACCAGTTTCACGCCCGCCGGGCCGTGGCCATGATGGCGCGGCCAGAGGTTTTTCGGCGTTAAGCCTTTGCCCAGATCATGACAAAGCGTGGCGAAACGGACATCAAGCTGCGGACTGAGCATGGCGGCCATCGACAACGTCATCAGCGTATGAACTCCGGTATCAATTTCCGGATGCCACTTTGCCGGCGCGGGCACGCCAAACAGGGCGTCGATTTCCGGAAACAGGACGCGCAGGGCGCCGCAGTCGCGCAATACCTGGAAGTAAACCTGCGGATTGCGGGTGGTAAGCGCATTTTCCGTCTCTTTCCATACCCGTTCCGGCGTCAGATGTTCCAGCTCGCCTGCTGCGGTCATGTCGCGCATTAGCGCCAGTGTTTCATCGGCGATACGGAAACTAAGATGAGCGTAACGGGCGGCAAAACGCGCCACGCGCAATACGCGCAAGGGATCTTCGCCAAACGCGGGAGAGACATGGCGCAGTAGACGCGCCTCCAGATCCCGGCGCCCGTGGTAAGGGTCGATAATCTGGCCGTCATCGTCGCGCGCCAGAGCATTAATGGTCAGATCGCGACGCTGGAGATCGGCTTCCAGGGTAACGTCCGGCGCGGCATAACAGGTGAAGCCCGTGTAGCCGGAACCGGATTTACGCTCAGTACGCGCCAGCGCGTATTCTTCGTGAGTTTGCGGGTGGAGAAACACAGGAAAATCACGGCCTACCTGCTGGTAGCCCGCATCAAGCATCTCCTGCGGCGTGGCGCCGACAACGACCCAATCTTTATCTTTAACCGGTAGCCCTAACAACGCATCCCGAACCGCACCACCGACCAGATAAATCTTCACGCCACTTTCCTTTTAAAAACGATCATCCTCTAATGATAAGACAGTGCCGCAGAGAAGGCGATTTAGTTCATCCAGCGGTCTTTGCGTTTACGGCTTGGGATCATATGCGGCAGCACCAGCCCTAACAGCAAGCCAATACCCAATACGCCGCCGCCATACATAAACCACTGCATAATAATGGTGCGCTGTTTGTCATCCAGTTGCAGATTCGCGGCACTAACTTTTTTCTGCGCGACAATCAGCTCGTTTTTCAGCTTCTGGTTCTCTTCTTTTAGCCCGTTGATGACGCTGTCGCTTTGCGCCACTTTCTGCTGCATATCGGCGGTGCGCTGATTCCACGTGGTATCAATATTGTTGAGTTTATCGGTTAACGTTTTGACCTGATTTTCCAGATCCGGCACGCGGGTACGCAGGCTTGGCGTGGTATTCAGTTCTTTTAACGGTATCCAGGCAGTACGACCAGAACTGTCTTTAATTTGACCATAGTTGGCATCGCTCTGTAAGAGCGTGACTTCCTCGCCGGCGTTGACGGTACCCACAAGGCGATAATTATCTCCCGGACCGCTGCGGACCCAGGTATTCAGTTCATCAGAAACGTAACGCGTCTCTTCAGCATGAGAGACGGCGGTGGCGCTAAGCGCAAGTAAAGTTAGTCCAATCAGGCGTAATTTTGGCATCAGGCTGTCGTTATTGTCAGAGAAAGTGGAACGATAGTAACGGCATCAGTGTCGCTACGCAAAGTAGTCGACATCAATCGGAATCATCTGTGTCGCCTTTGCCGCTACGTCAAACTTTTACGCCCGTCAAATTGCTCGTTGCATGGCAATTTGGCGCAAAATACTATCTACTGACAAAAATAATGCGGGTAAGTTCGCCAAGAATCTTCCCAGATGTGACATAACCCATAAGTACAAGGCCATGGCTCAGGAAATCGAATTAAAGTTTATTGTCAATCACGACGCCGTAGATGCGCTGCGAAATCATCTTCATACGCTCGGCGGCGAGCATCATGCGCCCAGCCAGTTGCTGAATATCTACTTCGAAACGCCTGATAACTGGCTACGCCGCCATGATATGGGGCTGCGTATTCGTGGTGAAAATGGGCGCTATGAAATGACCATGAAAATTGCCGGCCGGGTAACGGGCGGGCTGCACCAGCGACCCGAATACAATGTCGCGCTAAGCGAACCCGTGCTGGATCTGACGCAACTTCCGGCGGAGGTCTGGCCGGATGGCAACCTGCCCGCCGGCCTGGCATCAAGCGTACAGCCGCTGTTCAGTACCGATTTTTACCGGGAAAAATGGTGTCTGGACGTTGACGGCAGCAGGATTGAAATTGCGCTCGATCTCGGCGACGTAAAAGCGGGCGAGTTTGCCGAACCGATTTGTGAGCTGGAGCTTGAGTTGCTTCGCGGCGATACGCGCGCCGTGTTAAAACTGGCGAAGCAACTGCTGTCGCAAACCGGTTTGCGTCAGGGCAGTCTGAGTAAGGCGGCGCGAGGTTATCACCTGGCGCAGGGGAATGCGCCGCGAGAGAATACACCAACGGCAATTCTGCGGACTGCCGCGAAAGCCACGGTAGAGCAAGGGCTGGAGGCCTCGCTGGATCTGGCGTTGTCACAGTGGCAGTACCATGAAGAGCTCTGGCTGCGCGGCGACGAGTCGGCGAAAGAACACGTGCTGGATGCTATGGGATTAGTGCGCCATGCCTTAATGCTTTTTGGTGGCATTGTTCCGCGTAAAGCGAGCACTCACTTACGTGATCTACTTACCCAGGCGGAAGCGACGATGACATCCGCGGTGTCCGCCGTCACAGCCGTTTATAGTACGCAAACGGCGATGGCGAAACTGGCATTGACGGAATGGCTGGTGACGAAAGCCTGGCAGCCATTTCTGGACGCGAAGGCGCAGGCCAAAATGGCCGATTCTTTTAAGCGTTTCGCCGACATTCATCTTTCTCGTCATGCTGCTGAGTTAAAAAAAGTTTTTGGACAACCGCTGGGTGACAAGTATCGCGACCAGTTGCCGCGTTTGACTCGCGATATTGACAGCGTTTTACTGCTGGCCGGGTATTATGATGCGATGGTCGCGCAGGCATGGCTGGAGAACTGGCAGGGATTGCGTCACGCTATTATTACCGGGCAACGTATTGAAATTGAACATTTCCGTAATGAGGCCATTAACCAGCAGCCGTTCTGGTTGCACAGCGGAAAACGATAATCAGAACCGTAGAAAGCGCCTGATGACGCTGCGCTTATCAGGCTTACGGTATGCGGACTTGTAGGCCGGGTCAGGCGAAATGCCGCCATCCGGCATTATTTAAAGGATATCCCCTAAATGACGCCGCTCTCTTCACCCTTATCGCAGTACTGGCAGACCGTTGTTGAGCGCCTACCAGAAGGATTTACTGAGACATCGCTTAGCGTGCAGGCGAAGTCAGTACTTACATTTAGCGATTTTGCGCTGGATAGCGTGATAGCGCATCCGGAGTGGCTTGCCGAACTGGAATCCGCATCGCCGCAGGCTGATGAATGGCGACATTATGCTGGCTGGTTACAGGAGGCGTTGGCAGGTGTCTGTGACGACGCCTCGCTGATGCGTGAACTGAGGTTTTTTCGTCGTCGCATCATGGTACGCATCGCCTGGGCGCAGACGCTGTCGCTGGTGGACGATGAGACTATTTTACAACAGTTGAGCCATCTGGCGGAGACGCTCATTGTGGGGGCGCGCGACTGGCTGTATGCCGCCTGTTGCCGCGAATGGGGAACCCCCTGTAACCCGCAGGGCGTTCCGCAGCCGCTGTTGATTTTAGGCATGGGCAAGCTGGGCGGCGGCGAACTGAATTTTTCGTCTGATATCGATCTGATTTTCGCCTGGCCGGAACATGGCGAGACCCGGGGCGGGCGTCGTGAACTCGATAACGCCCAGTTTTTTACGCGTCTCGGGCAGCGGCTGATCAAAGCGCTGGATCAGCCCACAATGGATGGTTTTGTCTATCGGGTGGACATGCGCCTGCGACCGTTTGGCGACAGCGGCCCGCTGGTACTGAGTTTTGCCGCGCTGGAGGAGTACTATCAGGAGCAAGGACGCGACTGGGAACGCTACGCCATGGTGAAAGCGCGGCTAATGGGCGATAACGACGACGCCTGGTCTCGTGAATTACGCGCCATGCTGCGGCCTTTCGTTTTCCGCCGCTATATCGATTTCAGCGTCATCCAGTCGCTACGTAATATGAAAGGGATGATCGCCCGCGAAGTGCGACGCCGCGGTTTGAAGGACAACATTAAACTTGGCGCGGGCGGTATTCGGGAAATTGAGTTTATCGTGCAGGTATTCCAGCTCATCCGCGGCGGACGCGAGCCGTCGCTACAGTCGCGTTCGTTACTGCCGACGCTGGATGCTATCGCTGCGCTGCATTTGCTGCCTGAGAATGACGTGGCGCAACTGCGCGTGGCCTATCTTTTTCTACGTCGTCTGGAGAATCTGCTGCAAAGCATCAATGACGAACAGACGCAAACGTTGCCTGCCGACGATCTGAATCGGGCGCGGCTGGCCTGGGGAATGAAGGCGGAGAACTGGCCGCAGCTTGTTGGCGAACTGACGGATCATATGGCTAATGTACGCCGCGTATTCAACGAATTAATTGGCGATGATGAAGCCGATACCCCGCAGGAGGAAGAACGTTCAGAGCCGTGGCGTGAAGTATGGCAGGATGCGCTACAGGAGGATGATTCGACGCCAGTGCTGGCGCATTTAGCCGATGAGGATCGGCGACAAGTTCTGACCCTCATCGCTGACTTCCGTAAGGAACTGGATAAACGCCCTATCGGCCCGCGCGGGCGGCAAGTGCTGGACCAACTGATGCCGCACCTGCTTGCTGATGTCTGTTCTCGCGAAGACGCCGCTGTTACGCTATCGCGGATAACGCCCTTGCTGGCGGGGATTGTCACTCGCACCACCTATCTGGAGCTGCTGAGCGAATTTCCCGGCGCGCTGAAACACCTGATTATGCTCTGCGCCGCTTCGCCAATGATAGCGAGCCAACTGGCGCGTTATCCGTTGTTGCTTGATGAACTGCTCGACCCCGGCACGCTTTATCAGCCGACGGCTACCGACGCTTACCGCGACGAATTACGCCAATATTTACTGCGCGTGCCGGAAGAAGACGAAGAACAACAACTGGAGGCATTACGCCAGTTTAAACAGGCACAGCTTTTGCGGATTGCGGCGGCGGATATTGCCGGTACGCTGCCGGTGATGAAAGTGAGCGATCACCTCACATGGCTGGCGGAGGCGATGATTGATGCTGTGGTGCAGCAGGCGTGGACGCAAATGGTTGCGCGTTATGGTCAGCCAGCGCATCTGTATGAACGCCAGGGGCGGGGGTTTGCGGTTGTCGGTTATGGCAAGTTGGGCGGATGGGAGCTGGGCTACAGTTCCGATCTGGATCTCATCTTCCTGCATGACTGTCCGATGGACGTCATGACCAACGGCGAACGCGAAATCGACGGGCGGCAGTTTTATCTGCGCCTGGCGCAGCGCATTATGCATCTGTTCAGTACGCGCACCTCCTCCGGCATTTTGTATGAGGTGGATGCGCGTCTACGTCCCTCTGGCGCGGCGGGAATGCTGGTGACTTCAGCGGACGCGTTTGCCGATTATCAGCAGCATGAAGCCTGGACCTGGGAACATCAGGCGTTGGTACGCGCTCGCGTGGTATATGGCGACCCGCAGCTTACCTCACAGTTTGATACGGTGCGCCGCACTATCATGACGACGGCGCGCGACGGCAAGACATTGCAGACTGAAGTGCGTGAAATGCGCGAGAAAATGCGGGCGCATCTCGGCAATAAGCATCGTGATCGTTTTGATATTAAAGCTGATGAAGGCGGTATTACGGATATTGAGTTTATCGCGCAATATCTGGTACTGCGCTACGCTCATGAAAAACCTAAATTAACGCGCTGGTCTGATAACGTGCGCATCCTGGAGCTTCTGGCGCAAAACGGCATTATGGATGATCACGAGGCGCAGGCGTTGACGGTAGCCTACACCACACTGCGTGATGAACTGCACCACCTGGCGTTGCAGGAGCTTCCCGGTCATGTGGCGCAGACGTGTTTTAGCAAAGAGCGCGCGCTGGTGCAGGCAAGCTGGCGGAAGTGGCTGGTAGCCGTTTGAATTATGCTATTATCGCGCGCAAATTTTGAATCTCTCAGGAGACAGGAATGAAAGTAAATCTGCCAGCGTTTGAACGTGCAGGCGTCATGGTTGTGGGTGATGTAATGCTGGATCGCTATTGGTATGGCCCCACTTGCCGTATTTCACCGGAAGCGCCGGTGCCCGTGGTTAAGGTAAATACCGTTGAGGAACGCCCGGGCGGCGCGGCGAACGTGGCGATGAACATTGCGTCTCTGGGAGCGAACGCCCGTCTGGTCGGCCTGACGGGTATTGATGACGCCGCGCGCGCGCTGAGCAAAACGTTGGCAGAGGTCAATGTGAAGTGCGACTTCGTTTCTGTGCCGACGCATCCGACGATTACCAAACTGCGCGTGCTATCACGTAATCAGCAGCTCATTCGTCTTGATTTTGAAGAAGGCTTTGAGGGCGTGGACCCACAGCCGTTGCATGAGCGTATCAACCAGGCGCTGGGATCGATCGGCGCGCTGGTATTGTCCGATTATGCCAAAGGCGCTCTGACCAGCGTGCAGACTATGATTTCCCTGGCGCGCCAGGCGGGCGTGCCGGTGCTCATCGATCCGAAAGGAACGGATTTTGAACGTTACCGCGGCGCCACGCTGCTGACGCCAAACCTTTCTGAATTCGAGGCGGTCGCGGGGAAATGTAAAAGCGAAGACGAACTGGTTGAACGTGGCATGAAACTCATTGCCGATTACGACCTTTCCGCGCTGTTGGTCACGCGTTCCGAACAGGGAATGACGCTGCTGCAACCGAATAAAGCGCCGCTACATATGCCGACGCAGGCGCAGGAAGTTTATGATGTTACCGGTGCGGGCGATACGGTGATCGGCGTGCTGGCGGCGACGCTGGCGGCGGGAAATACCCTGGAAGAGGCGTGTTATTTCGCCAATGCGGCGGCGGGCGTAGTGGTAGGTAAACTCGGGACGTCAACGGTTTCCCCTATTGAGCTGGAAAACGCAGTGCGCGGACGCGCGGATACCGGCTTCGGCGTTATGACCGAAGAGGAGTTGAGACAGGCCGTCGCCAGCGCGCGTAAGCGTGGCGAGAAAGTGGTCATGACCAACGGCGTTTTCGATATTCTGCACGCGGGCCACGTCTCTTATCTGGCGAACGCGCGCAAACTGGGCGACCGCCTGATTGTTGCGGTCAATAGTGACGCCTCGACTAAACGTCTGAAAGGCGAAAGCCGTCCGGTTAATCCGCTCGAACAGCGTATGATCGTGCTGGGCGCGCTGGAGTCAGTCGACTGGGTTGTCTCTTTTGAAGAGGATACGCCGCAACGACTGATTGCCGGTATTCTGCCGGATCTGCTGGTAAAAGGCGGCGACTATAAGCCGGAAGAGATCGCGGGCAGCGAAGAGGTCTGGGCCAACGGCGGCGAAGTCATGGTGCTGAACTTCGAAGATGGTTGTTCCACGACCAATATCATCAAAAAGATCCAGACCGAGAGCGAGAAGTAAAACCGCGACATCAGGCGTTACAGACGCGGCGGGCGCTGATTTTGAAGGCGCGTCGGACATTTTGTTTCGACGCGTATCTCGCGGTTGACGCTGCTTTTTTTTCGACCTAAAGTAAAGGAATAAGGGTGAGAGGGGATCTCTCCCCCCTCTGATTGGCTGTTAGTAAGCTGCGAAACTTATCAGTAACAGAACAATCAGTATGATGACCTGTTGCATCATAACCCTTTCCTTATTAAAGTCCCTTCCTCGGGAGGGGCTTTCCCGTTTCAGCCCCTTGCTGACATCGCGATTGTTGGTGAGTGGCCTGTCTGGCGCAAGGGCTTTCTCCCGCCGATTTTGCGTTACTGGATCGCCCACGCAAAATGGCCTGCTGGTCATAACGCTTTGTACAGACAAGGTGGAAAAAAGATAAAAAAATCCCCGGCCTTATGGCCAGGGACAGGAGATATAGCGGGGGGTTATTGCTCTTTTACCGTTGCTTCGCGATTAATCTCATCCGTTGCCGATGAAACCAACGGCGTGGTCAGCGCCTTTAGCGAGCCGCCAGCGATGCCAATCTCGTTTAACAGCGAATCGATCAGCGGCGCCTGGGTACGATAGGTGAGCGCGGCAGATAACGCTTGTTCCGCCAGGTTTCCCCCGTTAGCGCCGCCAGCGGCGACGTCGCCCGCCGTCGCGCCGCGATTGAGGCCATCGACCTGAATAATCTTAATGCCGTCGATGGATTTCATCGGTTCAACAGACTTCTCAATAACAGCAGGCAACGATTGTAAGAGCGCTAGTTTAAATTTGAGGCTGGTTTGTTCGTCAGAAAGCACGTTGATAGCGTCATTCAGCGCCCGTTGCGCTTCGGCTTCCGCCAGACCTTTTTTACGCGTTGCTTCCGCCAGTTCGATGATGGCGGCGGCTTGTAATTCTGCCGCTTCTTTCTCTGCTTTTGCCCGGACGGTCAGTTCGACCGCTTTGGTTTCCGCATCCTGCGCCGCGGCGATCAGAGCGACCTGCTTGGCGCGATCCGCTTCGGCGGTCTGGCGGGTGGTTTCTACGTTTTGCTGAGCGCGAACCGCATCGGCCAGCGCGTCGTTGGCGCGCGCTTCCGCTTGCGATTGCTGCTCGGATTTGGCGGCAATGGCGATAGATTTCGTCTGGTTGGCGATTTCTGTCACCTGTTGCTGTTCGATCTCTTTAATACGTACTTCACGCTCGGCCTCAACTTTCCTGGACCGTACTGCTTGCTCACGTTCGATCTCCGTCTCCTGGATCTGCCGCTCAGCAAGAATGCGCGTCTGTTCTGCTTCACGATGGCGCTCGGCCTCAAAAGCGGCAATTTTGGCGTTTTGTTCGGCGGTGCGGGTTTTAACCTGTTGCTCCTGCTCCAGAGTCATAAAGGCTTCTTGCTGCTCGATTTCCAGCTTGCGTTCAAGCGCGTCGCGGTTCTTTTCGCGCACCGCCACTTCCACATCCTGTTCCACTTCATTACGTTCACGACGGCGGCGTTCGGTTTCCTGCGTCAGTTTCGTCAGACCTTCGGCATCAAAGGCGTTGTTTGGGTTGAAATGTTCTTTGGACGTTTGGTTAAAGTTGGTTAATGAGACGCTTTCCAGTTCCAGGCCGTTTTTCGACAAATCTTCCGCAACGGTGTTTTGTACGCCCTGAACGAAGTTTTCACGCGTATCCTGTAGCTCATGCATCGTCATCTGGGCGGCGGTAGCGCGTAAGGCGTCAACGAATTTATCCTCAACCAGCATACGCAGATCTTCCGGCGACAGCGTTCGCTGGCCAAGCGTTTGTGCGGCGGTGGCAATACCTTCAACAGAGGGTTTTACACGCACGAAGAAAGCAACGACCACGTCAACGCGCATACGATCTTTGGTGATCAGGCTGTCGACGGTAGCACGGCTGACTTCAAGTTTTAGGGTATTCATATTGATCGGAATAATTTCGTGAAAGATTGGCATCACAATAGCGCCGCCGCTCATCACCACTTTTTGCCCGCCAAGCCCGGTACGGACAAACGCCTGTTCCGCAGATGCGCGGCGATAGAGGCGAGCAAAAATGATCCCGATAATTAGTAAGACGATAACCGCCACGATGGCGGTAAACATCCATGATGGCAATATGCCAAAAACATCATCCATTATGTAAGTTCCTCTCAATTAAACATAGAAGGTACGCTCAGCCAAATAACGCGTTGCGGAAAGTCGGCAGACAATCAGCACCTTGTCTCCTTTTTTAAATTCTTTTCCCTTTTCGGGTTCCAGCAGTAAATAGTGAATCTGGCCGAACTTATCGGTAAATTTTCCTTCGCAAGGTGTACCGGCGACGGCGGCGTGGCCGGTAATAATCGCCATGCCGCCGATAAATTCCTCTTCCCGGAGGGCGGAGCTTTCATCTCTGGGTAGCCAGGGCGCGAGGATTTTTCCGCTGTAATGCACGGCAAAGACCGACAGGACAATGCTCAACGGGACCAGCAGCAGATTGCTGAGCGGCGCCTGCCAGAGCATGATCCCGCCATGCTGGATGAGGATACCGAAGAGGCCGAAATAACCGGCCAATAGACAGAGGACGACCAGGGCGGGAACGCGTCCAATATTCAGATAATGAAGCGCCTGGCCCGCAGGGCCGGATGACAGGGCGTCATAATGATCGAGATGGGCGTCGAGCGCGCCTGAAAGAAAGTGGCCAAAAATCAGCGAAATCATCTCCAGCACGCCGATAAAGAAAACGAACGCGATGGCAAACAGATAGGGGCTGTTATACTCCGCAAATAAGGTCATATTTTCTATCCTTGTCGCCGCCTTCAGAAGGGAGTTCGCGTGATAATTTTCATGCTTGTTATTTCATTGCGTTACAATATCATGTGACCCATATCTCCTTAAGTCCGAAAAGCGATTTATCCGTCGTTATCTTTGGTGAATATTGTGATTTTGCGCATTAAATTTGCGCACGTTATGTATAAAACCGCCGTACATATAGGGAAATACTGAAATTAGAAAAAGCATATAGCCTTAACAGAATTCAATAACTGGAGGGTATGCTGATGAACAACAATAACGTCTATTCATTAAATAATTTCGATTTTCTGGCGCGCAGTTTTGCCAGAATGCAGGCGGAGGGGCGTCCTGTTGATATTCAGGCGGTAACCGGCAATATGGACGAGGAGCACCGCGACTGGTTTTGCAAGCGTTACGCGCTTTACTGCCAGCAGGCGACTCAGGCGAAAAGGTTAGAATTAGAACACTAATGCCGGCTCCCTTATACAGGCGCAGGGCATTATTCAGATCTTATATGAGCGGGCCGTCAGGCCCGTTCACGTTTTTACTCTTGTGGATCGACTGGCGGAATGGCGGGCGCAGGTTTTACTTCTTCAGGCTTGTCGCGAGCTTCCAGTTCGCTGAGGCGTTGCTCCAGCAGCGCCAGTTTTTCCCGGGTGCGCAGCAAGACCTGAGTCTGGACATCAAACTCTTCGCGGCTCACCAGATCGAGACGCGTCAGCTGAGATTGCAGCGTTTGACGGATTTTTTTCTCGATATCTTCCCCGAACTCGCGAATACCTTTCGGCATTGACTCATGAACCTGGCGTGCGATTTGCTCAATTTTTTTCGGGTCAATCATTGTGGTTTCCCTGAACTGGTAAGTGTTAGCTCTTATTGTAGTGCGATATGTGGACGCCATAAACCAGAATTGTGTGACGTCATACGGAGTAAAGGCGTTGATGAAGGTAATCAATAGCGTTATAGTTAACCCGCTTATTCTCAGGGCGGGGCGAAATTCCCCACCGGCGGTAAATCAGCGATGTTTAACGCATTTCTCATCACGGCGCGCCGTGACGGAACGCGGAGAGCAGGTTGAAAGCCCGCGAGCGCTTTTTGCCATAGCGAAAAGGTCAGCAGATCCGGTGTAATTCCGGGGCCGACGGTTAAAGTCCGGATGGGAGAGGGTAACGATCCAGTCGGGCATGGACCCGCTCACGTTATTTTTTTGCCGCTTGTCGGCACTCCTAAGACTGCCCTGATTCTGGTAACCATAATGTTAATGAGGTTTTTTTACCATGAATCAGACGCTACTTTCCTCTTTTGGTACGCCTTTTGAACGTGTTGAACTTGCACTGGATGCGCTGCGTGAAGGACGCGGTGTGATGGTGCTTGATGATGAAGATCGTGAAAACGAAGGCGATATGATTTTCCCCGCAGAGACGATGACCGTAGAACAGATGGCGTTAACCATTCGTCACGGTAGCGGTATTGTTTGCCTGTGTATTACTGAAGATCGTCGTAAGCAGCTCGACTTGCCAATGATGGTGGAAAACAACACCAGCGCCTACGGTACCGGTTTTACCGTGACCATTGAAGCCGCAGAAGGCGTGACCACCGGCGTTTCCGCCGCTGACCGTGTCACTACGGTGCGTGCGGCAATTAAGGATGGCGCAAAACCGTCCGATCTTAACCGTCCGGGGCACGTTTTCCCACTGCGCGCTCAGGCGGGCGGCGTGCTGACGCGCGGCGGTCATACGGAGGCGACCATCGATCTGATGACGCTGGCCGGTTTTAAACCTGCAGGTGTACTGTGCGAGTTGACTAACGACGATGGGACGATGGCGCGCGCGCCGGAGTGTATCGCGTTTGCAGGCCAGCATAATATGGCGGTAGTCACGATTGAAGATCTGGTGGCTTACCGCCAGGCGCATGAGCGCAAAGCTAGCTGATCGAACGGATCATGGTTGAAAAAAGCCGATGAGATGTCATCGGCTTTTTTGTATTCCTTCGGTGCCATATTGTTCAGTTTCAAAGAACGACGAATAAGCTGAATGGTAAAATTATTGTGAGAAAAGCAGAGGCCTGAATGCAGACCTCTGCTTTGGTTTATCTATTCAGGTTATTTGCCTCTGGCCAGTTTCAATGCCCAGGCGCCGCTCATCACCAGCAGCAGAATCAGGCACAACCCAAAGGCCAACATACATGCCTGCGCCATGTTCATAAAGTGCCAGGGCGGAAGCAGATACCAGCCTTCAGACTGCTGGTAGAGATCGACAAACCACTGCTGTACGCTACTGAGCGTTACGCCATCAGGGACGATAGGCGCGTCATAACCGCAGTCTCCGGTAGGTTTAAACCACTCCGGTGCCCATTCCGCCAACGGTAAGTTGAAAGGAAAGGTCGGGTCAGTCGAACATCCTTGCACGCCAAAAAGTGAATCGGGGTCCGCATTATGTACCGCATGATGGATACCATTAAGCTTAATAGAAAACTTAATGCCCATAATGCTGCCATAAAACGCCGCGATGCAGCCAATCAGCTTCAGCACGATATTTTTGGGATTTATCGCCGCAATCACCCCGCCAATTACCATCACAAACATCGCGTAACGAATGTAAACACACTGTTCGCACGGCGCCATGTAGAGATAGATTTGGAAGAACGAGTGCGCCAGGATAATTAACCCTCCCATCGCGATGGCCATTAACAGCCACAGAAAGCGCTGTTCCTGCCATCTCACCAGCGTATCCACTGGTCTTGCGCGTAGGTCTCGCCATAATCCCTTAATAAAATCCATAATCGTTTCCCTGCTTATTTTTTAGTGGCCAGTTCCCGGACGAGTTCAGCCATAGAATCGATGGATTTGATGTTTTTGGTATAGATAAGGTACTTGCCGTTGACGACGTAAGCCGGAACACCCTGAATTTTGGCAACGTCATAGGCGGCTTTCCATTTTTCCAGAGTCTCCTGAACGGCAGGATCTTTCAGCGCTGCTTCAAAATCAGCCTGGCTCATGCCTGCGGCGTCCAGCCCGGTTTTAATAAATGCCGCCGGATCTTTCCCATCTGACCAGCGCTCTTTCTTATCATGGTAAGCCGCATACCAGGCGAACTTCGCTTTTTTGAATTGTGATTTAGCATCAAATAACGAAATCCCGGCAGCTTTATCTTTGGCGATCAGGACTGCAAATACTTCGCTGGCCTGTTTGCCATATTCGCCTTTTGTTTCCAGGTGGAACGGAGTGAACGTAACGAGATCGGCGACTTTGTCAGAAACCGGACCTGTTACGGCTTTGTCATATTTGTAGCAGAAAGGGCAGGCGTAGCTAAATACCTTAATCAGCGTTTTATCCGCATTAGGAATCGGTTTCTCCAGAACCATATAATCTGTGCCCTCGGTAAAAGCCGATGCCGCAAAAGGAGTGACCAATGCCGCGGTTAATACTACGCTTTTAAATAAAGAGGTAATCCATTTAGATGACATATTAATTCCTTCCCGTTATTTATTTAAACATTTGCGTTGGATGAACCAGTAATGCACGATAGTGAGTCTGGTTGGGTTTATCCGACAGCACATCAATTTCAACTTTCACTTCTTTCGTTTTATAGTCAATCTCATTCAGTTTGCCGACTGTGGGTTTACCAACGTCGAACAGGTTAATAGAACCGCCAAAGCCGAACATGGTGTCGCGGTCTTTTTGATATTCAACAACCGAGGTAATAGGACTATAGAAATCATATCCACGTTCTTTACCGTATTCCCAAACTTGTTGTACGGTGCCTTTCTTCTCATCGATCTTATATTCGACAAAACGGGAATATTTCATGGTCGGTAGAGCCGGTTGCTCCAGGCCGCGACCATCGCCGTTATCAAAGACCGTTAACGTGCCTTTGCTGGAAAGCCATGCCGTATGTTGGGTATAGGTGAAATCGAAATCGGTGTCCTTACACTTGCCGTTTTCGTCACAGGTCAACGGCTTACCATGATCGTCTACCGGTTTCAGCAATTTACTGGCTAGCTGCTTATTCCAGCCTTTAGACGGTGCCAGTATCCATTTCACCTGCTTATCGCGACCAATTTTTACAATACCCTGATGGCGGGAAGAAAGGATGATGGAGTCGTCTTTCGCGTCATAAGCGATAGAGTTGACGTGCGCCCAGTTACGACCGGCACCAACGCCAAGCGCATCGCCATACGGCGTATCCGGTTCGAGTTTCGCCTGCTGTCCGGCATGGGCCAGATCGACGTTCACGCATACTGCGCCCGCATCCAGCGCGCCGAGCAGCGCATCACGCATAGGGTCGAGGATTTTGGTTAAATCCCAAACGTCTACTACGCGGCCAGACTTATCAACCTCAATGATTTGGTCACGAATCGTATGAACATGTATGCCGTCTTCTTTGCGGTAATCGCGTTTGCCGACGCGCAGCAGTACGGTGCCGTTCACGGTTTCGATGGATTCATGAGACGCATCCAGGAACCCGCGCGGCAGTTTGTGATCGGCAAGAATTTGCCCCATCATGTCAAACTCGTACCAGTGTTGGCCCTGCACCGCGGTAAAGGTGCCGCGAGGCGTTTCACGAATACCCATCAGGTAGCCGCGTTTGTTGATATTCATATCGTGGCCGTCGTAGAAGGTATCTTGATCCAGCCACCAGCGGTATTCACCCTGGGTGTCAACCACAAACGTATAAGGGGCGATATCGAAAGGCAAAGCACCGCCCGCCGGACCGGCATCAAGAATACCCGCATTTTTATCTTTTTCGCCGTGCCAGTGAAATTCAGCGCCCTGCGGC
The DNA here is from genome assembly GCF_051812965.1 of Salmonella sp. NW1250. Taxonomy (NCBI): domain Bacteria; kingdom Pseudomonadati; phylum Pseudomonadota; class Gammaproteobacteria; order Enterobacterales; family Enterobacteriaceae; genus Salmonella; species Salmonella sp. NW1250. Next base: position 204,005 of record NZ_JAMNDD010000008.1, read on the forward strand.
GTAAAGGTATGGGTATTTACCAGATAAAGGCGATCTTCAAATCCTGGCGCGACTTTAATAACTTTCGTTTGCTGGAGATCTGAAATAGAACGGTTATCCATATAATGGTTGACGATGGCGGACGTCTGCACCACATAGTCATCCTTCATGGCTTTGCCGTTTTCTTTATATTCTACCGTGACGTTGTTGGCAAATTTCTGATAAAGGCCAAAAATAGGAATACCGTCATAGGTTTCTAAAGACTCTTTCCCAACGGTATAAGTAACAGGAACGCCTTTTTCCCCTTTGCCATGTACAGTAACTTTAACGTCTGAAATAATATGGCTATCTAATTCCACCAGCGCGGTGAGAGGGGCATTTCCGTAAGGATCGACAACGACTGCGCCTAATTTCCCTGCGGGCTGTGCCGGTTGAAAACCTGCGGCAAACGTACTGGCTGCGGTGAGTCCGCATGTCAGTGCGACGGCGCCGGCAAGTATTGTTTTCCGGTATTGGTCAAACATGGATATATCTCCTTATATACAACTTCTAAATATAATACTTCTGAATATACTATGTTTTTATGAATAATAAATGAGGTAAATGATTGGTCTTTAAATATAAGTCATGATGCTGTTACTTATTTTAAAGTATATTCTGTATCAATATTTTTTAATTGCCTGAGTGAGTCGATAGTAGGAGTGTGATATTTTAAGAACAATATAAATTAGTACGAAGTGTGATCTTATCGACATTGTTTTCTGCTTAATACCTCTTTCATTATTGTGTTTCACCACTGATTTATATGATCAAAATCATTTATTTGTTCCACAAATATGCCAGTATATGAATACGTCAAAATAAGGGTATGTAAAATTTTAACGTTAAATGTTTAGTGATGTTAAATTTTAAGGGTAAAAAGGATGTTTATTGCCTGGTATTGGATAATATTAATCGTTCTGGTGGTAGTAGGGTATATTTGCCATATGAAGCGTTATTGCAGAGCGTTTCGGCAGGACAGAGATGCATTACTTGAAGCGCGAACGAAACGTTTTCGCCAGACGAGCGAAGGCGACAGCGTGATGAATGAGCAGAAATAGCGCATATCCTTGACGGGCAGCCGGATGTTGCCTGGCTAAAGGCCTGCATCCGGCGCGACGTTTCTCTTAACCGATACCTATCGTCTGCAAAATGACGAGACTGAGCCCCATGATGGACATACCGCAAAGCACGCCATAGCTGGGGTTATTGTTAGGATCGATCTCTTTTGCCAGCGGCATCAGTTCATCGACGGAGAGCGCCACCATAATGCCGGCGACTGCCGCCATGATAGCCGCCATAACGATCGGTGAAACCAGGCTGCCCAAAATCAGCCACGCCAGTACGCCGCCAAGAATTTCCGCCATGCCGGAGATACCGGCCCAAAAAATCGCGGTACGTTTTGAGCCCGTCGCGGCATAAACCGGGCCAGCAACCGCCAGACCTTCAGGAATATTGTGCAACGCCACCGCCAGTGCGATGCCGAAACCCAGTTCAAGATTGCTGCTGGCAGTGACAAAGGTGGCGATCCCTTCCGGAAAGTTGTGCAGGCTAATGCCGAGCGTCAATAAAATCGCAGTGCGTTTTATCGAGCCGGGAAGCGGCTGCTGCCTTTTTTGCACCAGATCCTGCGGATGAGCGTGAGGAAGCAGGCGGTCCAGCCCGAAGTAGCCCAACAGGCCGATAATAAACATTCCGTAGCCCAGTACAGGCGACATCCCCTCGGTATCAAGCGCGGCGGGCAGCATCTCCATCAGCGAGATAAGCAGCATGATCCCTGCGGCGAAGCCCAGCGAAAAAGCCAGCACGCGGTTAGACGGTTTTTGGCCGAGAACGCCAAGAAACGCGCCAATAAAGGTGGCGGCGCCCGCCAGTAAGGTCAGAATAAGTGGTACTGACATCCATTACTCCTTATCAATTTGCCGTCCGAACCTGACCTTCAAAATAACTGATGATCTTCATCATAGTTATCTGAGTTCTTCCTCTGTGAAGAAAGCGTATGGTGATGTTAACAAAATGTCTTTCCTGTAAGGATAACATCATGTCTTTAACGTGTATGCCAGCATTGTTTTTGGGGCATGGCAGCCCGATGAACGTGCTGGACGATAACGATTATACCCGCGCCTGGCGGCGATTGGGGGAAGCCCTACCGCGACCACAGGCGATAGTGGTGGTGTCGGCGCACTGGTATACCTGCGGGACGGGCGTCACAGCGATGGAAAGGCCGCAAACTCTCCATGATTTTGGCGGTTTTCCGCAGGCGCTGTATGACACGCATTATCCGGCCCCTGGATCGCCTGCGCTGGCGCAGCGTCTGGTTGAACTGTTGGCTCCCGTTCCCGTCGCGCTCGATAAAGAGGCGTGGGGATTTGATCATGGCTCCTGGGGCGTATTGATCAAGATGTACCCGAATGCGGATATTCCGATGGTGCAGCTTAGTGTTGATAGTACCAAACCGGCGGCATGGCATTTTGAGGTGGGCCGTAAACTGGCGACGCTGCGTGACGAAGGCGTGATGCTGGTGGCCAGCGGGAATGTGGTTCATAACCTGCGGACTGTGCGTTGGCACGGTGACAATATACCGTATCCCTGGGCGGCGTCATTTAATGACTTTGTGAAAGCCAATCTGACGTGGCAGGGGCCGGTAGAACAGCATCCGCTGGTGAATTATCTGCAACATGAAGGGGGGGCCTTATCGAACCCGACGCCGGAGCACTTTTTACCTTTGCTGTATGTACTTGGCGCCTGGGACGGCAAGGAGCCTATCACCATCCCGGTCGACGGTATTGAGATGGGCAGTATAAGTATGTTGTCGGTGCAGGTGGGGTAGCCGGATAAGGCGCGGAATGATTGCCCGATGGCGCTACGCGCATCGGGCTTACAGGAGAATCTATCCTTCGACAAAAATATGCGGATAGAAGCGGGAGAGATCCTGGGTGATCAGCGCCCGATCTTCACGGATACCAATTCCGGCGGGCTGATCGTTAATCAGCCAGCTACCAATCAGGGTGTAACTGTCGCCGAATTTTGGCAGCGGATAGAACTGTTGCACGATCATACCCTCTTCACCATACGGGCCTTCCACGGATTCGATCGTTTTACCGTTCTCAATAATCGATACGTTCGCCCCTTCGCGGGAGAAGATCGGTTTCACGACATATTTATCCATTGGCGGATATTCGTCTTCGGCGAAATACGCAGGCAACAGATTCGGATGGTCCGGGAACATCTCCCACAACAGCGGCAACAACGCTTTATTGGAGATAATGCTTTTCCAGGCCGGTTCCAGCCAGCGCACGCCGGCATCTTCCAGCTTGGTGGAAAACATCTCGCGCAGCATAAATTCCCACGGATAGAGCTTGAACAGGTTCGCAATGACCTGATCCTGCAGATCCGTAAATTGGCCTTTTTCCCCCAGACCAATATCGTCGATATAGAGAAATTCGGTGGCGATTTTCGCTTCGGCCGCGCAGTCCTGTAAATACTGAATGGTGCCGCGATCCTCAACCGTATCGCGACAGCAGGTGAGATGCAGCAACTGAAAACCGTACTGCTCGCGAAGTTCAGCAAAGCGTTCAATCAGCTTTTCCTGCAGGCTATTAAACTGATCGCTGCCTTCCGGCAGATTGCCCGCGTTGATCTGATCTTCCAGCCAAATCCACTGAAAAAACGCCGCTTCATACAGCGATGTTGGCGTGTCGGCATTATTTTCGAGCAGCTTAGGCTCGCCGATGCCGTCCCAGGCCAGATCGAGGCGGGAATAGAGCGACGGTTGTTGCGTTTGCCAGGACTGGCGAACAAAACCCCAGGTATGTTTTGGAATACGAAACTTCGTCATCAGCTCATCGCTGGCGATGACGCGTTCTACTACCTTGAGGCACATCTGGTGCAGCTCGGCGGTAACGTCTTCCAGTTTTTCCACCTGGGCGAGCGTTAACTTGTAATAAGCGTCTTCACACCAGTACGGTTCACCATACATAGTGTGAAAATTAAACCCGTATTCAGTCGCTTTATCGCGCCAGTCCGGGCGCTCGGTAATACTGACTCTTTCCATGCGTATCAGCCGCCCATCGAACGTGTTGAAGTACCGGCAGCGCTACGCTGCATGGTGCTCTGTTTGGCGACGGATTCGCCAAAACCGCCGCGGGTAACGGTTGTTGTGGTGGCAGGTTTCGGCGCCATAGCGGTTTTCGGTACGGTCATTGTCCGGCCCGGTTGCGCCGCGCCGTAGTTTTTACCTGCCGCATCGGTATATTTGCCGTATGCAGGGCTGGCCGGGTTTTTCGAGCTAAACAGCGGCTGTTGCGCAAAGCCTGCGCCGCCGCCCATCAGACGCCCCATCATGTAACCTGCCATAAGTGGCATCCAGAAACTGCCGCTGGATTGTTGGGCCTGCGCCTGATTTTCCGGCGCCATGCCAGCCTGTGCGGGCGCTTGCTGGCACTGACCTTCGCCAAACTCAGCGACGCAATCTTCGCGTGTAGCGTACTTAGGCGCAGTACGTTCGGCCTCTTTCAGCGCATTATTATACGCGGTTGTACACTCCGCGCTTTTGCCCGGATTCGCCGCTGAACAGTCATCAGCGTTTTGATACAGCGATACGGTTTCATCGCTTTTTTCACAGCCAGCCAGCATAAAAACAGCCGTAACCGCCAGGGCGACCGGCGTTAAATGCCGCGCGCTCCAGCTTTTGCGAAATGATGCGTGATGGATGGATTTTGTCCGTTTCATATTTGTCTTCCAGGACCCAGTGGTAAATACAACATGCGTTCAGAATAGAGGATGACTGGTCGAAATTGAAGCGAGAAAAGGCGAGAATGCGGCGGAATAGCAGGATCTTTACGTTGTCTTACGTTCAGGCGCGGCTTTATGACAGGTAGCGCCGCGCTTACCAGACCTACAAGGGCACAGGTCTGATAAGCGCAGCGCCAGCGAATAACTTATCAATGCCGGAATGGATTGCCGTTATTGCTGTTGGCGCGAGCGGCGGTCGGCTGTACTGCCGGCGCGGCGCTATGGGCATTATAACCGTCTGCGGCAGCATCCTGCTCTGGCGTTTCCGGCGCTACGCTTTCTGGCGACGTCGGGATAGGTTTACCCAACGTACTGTTAAGCGCGAGCAGATCCTGCTCGTTCAGCGTACCGAGCGCATATTTGATATTTAACTGATTAATCAAATAGGTATAACGCGCGTTGGCCAGTTGCTGCTTGGCATCATACAGAGTGGTGGTGGCATCCAGTACGTCAACAATGGTACGTGTACCGACCGAGTAACCGGCTTCCATTGCATCCAAAGAACTTTGCGCGGAAACGACTGCCTGTTTATACGCGTTGATGCTGCTGATGGAGGCGTTAATATTGTTAAAGGAAGAACGTACGGTCTGCACCACGCTACGGTGCGCGCTTTCCAGCTGTTCGCTTGCGCCGACGAAGTTATACTGCGCCTGTTTTACCTGCGAGTTAACCATCCCGCCTTGATACAGCGGCAGGGAGAAGTTCAGGCCGATTTTATTCTGCCCCATATTGCTATCGTCGTACTGGGTGGAGTTGGTTTTAGAACCGCTATAAGAGGTATCAGAAATGCCGGTTGAGGCCGTTAAATTCAGCGTCGGCAGATGGCCATCCTGCGCCTGACGGATTTGCTCGCGCGCCAGATCCTGACTTAAACGCGCCTGCAACAGCGACAGGTTACGGTTTTCCGCTTCCTTCAGCAGCGCATTAACAGCTTTGGGTTTGTCGGTTTTAAAATGCTCGACGTTAAGCGACGCCAGCTCCGGGTAATAATTGCCGGTTACCTGGCGCAGCTCTTCTACCGCGTTATCCAGGTTGTTGCGGGCGGTCACTTCATTCGCCAGTACGGTATCATATTGCGCACGGGCGTTTTGCACGTCGGTAATGGCGACCAGACCCACGTTAAAACGTTGCGTCGTTTGATCTAACTGACGGTAGATAGCCTCTTTTTGCGCCTGGGTATAGGAAAGCACATCAATAGCGTTCAATACCTTAAAATACGCGTTCGCGGTATTGAGGATCAGCGTCTGCTGATCGGTCTGATAGGTGACATCCTGAATGCCTGCTGCTTTTTCTTGCAGGGTGAGCCCACGCCATTTCGACATATCAAATAGCGTCTGCGTTAATTGCAGAGAAGCGCTGGTTTCATTGGAGTTGATACCGTTCGCATCGCGATAACCGTTGCTGTAGGTGTAGTCGGCACCTAAACCCAGTTGCGGCAGTAAAGGACTACGCGCTTCGTTAATTTTTTCGAATGCAGCATCGCGATCGGCAGCGGATTTACGCAATTCCGGGTTGCTCAGGCGTGCTTGCTGATAAACTTGCATCAGGTTCTCTGCCTGGCTTAGTGTGCTGAACCCCGACAGGCTCAGGCCGATAAGGATGGGGAGCAATTTCTTCATTTGCATTCCTTGTTGTGAAGCAGTATTTAGCGCTGATCAATTTGTAAAAATAATTGCTGATTCTAGCAGAATCCGCCACTGCAAAAAGTTGGCGTTACGTGCCATACGAGCCTTAATTGGCACCAATTTACCACAAGGGTGATAAAACAGCAGTCAACCACCCTTGAAATTCATCATTTAATCATTATTGCTAGCAGGGCAGCACAATGCGTAAATCAGACAACTTGCCAGTTACTTTCACCAAAAGCGATGTAGAAATTATTGCACGGGAAACGCGCTATCGCGGTTTTTTTTCATTGGATGTGTATCGATTCCGCCATCGTTTATTCAACGGAGAAATGAGTGGCGAGGTAAAGCGCGAAATTTTTGAGCGCGGGCACGCCGCCGTCTTGCTACCCTTTGACCCTGAACGCGACGAGGTGGTGCTGGTCGAACAGATTCGTATTGCCGCGTATGACACAAGCGTTACGCCGTGGCTGCTGGAGATGGTCGCTGGCATGATAGAAGAAAGCGAAACCATTGAGGCGGTCGCCCGGCGGGAGGCGATGGAAGAAGCGGGGCTGACCGTAGGCCGCACCCGACCGGTCATCAGTTACCTGGCGAGTCCAGGAGGAACCAGCGAGCGCTCATCTATTCTGGTGGGTGAAGTGGACGCCACGACCGCGGTAGGTATTCATGGTCTGGCGGATGAAAACGAAGATATTCGGGTTCATGTGGTAAGCCGGGAACAGGCATACCAGTGGGTAGAAGAGGGGAAAATCGACAACGCAGCCGCAGTCATCGCTTTGCAATGGCTTCAGTTGCATCATCAAGAGTTAAAAAACGAGTGGAAAAAATGAAGCGTTATACACCTGACTTCCCAGAAATGATGCGTTTGTGCGAAACCAATTTTTCGCAATTGCGCCGCCTGCTGCCGCGCAATGACGCCCCCGGTGAAACGGTGAGCTATCAGGTGGGCAACGTACAATATCGGTTAACGATTGTGGAATCGACCCGATACACTACGCTTGTAACGATCGAGCAAACGGCGCCAGCCATCACCTACTGGAGCCTGCCGTCGCTGACGGTGCGTCTCTACCATGATGCGATGGTGGCTGAAGTGTGTTCAAGCCAGCAGATCTTTCGCTTCAAAGCGCGGTATGATTATCCAAATAAAAAGTTGCATCAACGCGACGAAAAGCATCAAATTAATCAGTTTCTGGCCGACTGGCTACGATTCTGTTTAGCACATGGAGCGATGGCGATTCCGGTTTATTAGCGTCGTGAAACCTAAGGACACCATTTGGAAAGCCTGTTAACCCTACCTCTGGCTGGTGAGGCCCGAGTCAGGATTTTACAAATTACAGATACTCACCTGTTTGCCGAAAAGCATGAAACGCTGTTAGGCGTCAATACCTGGGAAAGTTACCAGGCCGTGCTGGAGGCTATTCGGGCGCAACAGTATGAATATGATCTGATCGTGGCGACCGGCGATCTGGCGCAGGATCAATCCGCTGCGGCTTATCAGCATTTTGCTGAGGGTATCGCAAGCTTTCGCGCGCCTTGCGTTTGGCTACCGGGCAATCATGATTTTCAGCCGGCAATGTACAGCGCGCTGCAAGAGGCGGGGATTTCCCCGGCTAAACGCGTGTTAATCGGTGAACAATGGCAGATTTTGTTGCTGGATAGCCAGGTGTTTGGCGTTCCGCATGGCGAACTGAGCGAGTTCCAACTGGAATGGCTTGAGCGTAAGCTCGCCGATGCGCCAGAGAGACAGACATTGCTCCTTTTGCACCACCATCCGTTGCCGGCAGGGTGCAGTTGGTTGGATCAGCACAGCTTGCGTAATGCCGGTGAGCTGGATAGCGTGCTGGCGAATTTCCCGCGTGTAAAATATCTGTTATGCGGACATATTCACCAGGAGCTGGATCTTGACTGGAACGGTCGCCGTCTGCTGGCGTCGCCGTCAACCTGCGTACAGTTCAAACCGCACTGCGCGAACTTTACGCTGGATACTATCGCGCCGGGCTGGCGTACGCTGGAGCTCCAGGCGAACGGCGTCCTGGAGACGGAAGTGCATCGCCTGCAGGATACCCGGTTCCGACCCGATACCGCTTCGGAAGGATACTGATGTCTACGCTTCTCTATTTGCACGGATTCAACAGTTCCCCTCGCTCGGCAAAAGCGTGCCAGCTAAAAAACTGGCTGGCGGAGCGTCATCCGCATGTTGAGATGATCGTCCCTCAACTACCGCCGTATCCTGCCGATGCGGCGGAGTTGCTGGAATCTCTCGTGCTTGAGCATGGCGGTGCGCCATTAGGGCTGGTAGGATCGTCGCTGGGTGGTTATTACGCCACCTGGCTGTCGCAATGTTTTATGCTGCCGGCTGTGGTGGTGAATCCCGCCGTGCGGCCCTTTGAATTACTGACCGACTATCTCGGTCAGAACGAGAACCCCTACACCGGGCAGCAATATGTGCTAGAGTCTCGCCATATTTATGATCTTAAAGTCATGCAGATTGACCCGCTGGAAGCGCCGGACCTGATCTGGCTACTGCAACAGACGGGCGATGAAGTGCTGGATTACCGCCAGGCGGTGGCATATTACGCCTCCTGCCGTCAGACAGTGACCGAGGGGGGTAATCACGCATTCACGGGCTTCGAAGATTATTTCAACCAGATTGTCGATTTTCTTGGACTGCACAGTTGCTGACAATCAATTCGAATTGCTAATTAAACCATGACGCAAACTTATAACGCTGATGCCATTGAGGTACTCACTGGGCTTGAGCCGGTACGCCGCCGCCCGGGGATGTACACCGATACGACCCGCCCCAACCATTTGGGTCAGGAAGTGATTGATAATAGTGTGGATGAAGCACTGGCAGGTCACGCCAAACGCGTGGATGTCATTTTACATGCCGATCAATCGCTGGAAGTGATTGACGACGGACGCGGGATGCCGGTGGATATCCATCCGGAAGAGGGGGTTCCGGCGGTAGAACTGATCCTCTGTCGACTTCATGCCGGCGGTAAATTCTCCAATAAGAACTATCAGTTCTCTGGTGGTCTGCATGGGGTGGGGATTTCGGTAGTAAATGCCCTGTCAAAGCGCGTGGAAGTGACCGTGCGCCGCGACGGTCAGGTCTATAACATCGCGTTTGAAAACGGCGAAAAAGTGCAGGATTTGCAGGTTGTCGGCACCTGCGGTAAACGTAATACTGGCACCAGCGTGCATTTCTGGCCGGACGAAAGTTTCTTCGACAGCCCGCGTTTTTCTGTCTCTCGCTTAATGCACGTTCTGAAAGCAAAAGCGGTGCTGTGTCCCGGCGTGGAAATCACTTTTAAAGATGAAGTGAATAACAGCGAGCAGCGCTGGTGCTACCAGGATGGTCTGAACGACTATCTGGGCGAAGCGGTAAACGGCCTGCCGACGCTGCCGGAAAAGCCGTTTATCGGTAATTTTAACGGTGAAACGGAAGCTGTTGACTGGGCGCTATTGTGGCTGCCGGAAGGCGGCGAATTACTGACGGAAAGCTACGTCAACCTGATCCCGACCATGCAGGGGGGGACGCACGTCAACGGTCTGCGCCAGGGCCTGCTCGACGCGATGCGCGAATTTTGCGAATACCGCAATATTCTGCCGCGCGGCGTCAAACTGTCGGCGGAAGATATCTGGGATCGCTGCGCTTATGTGCTCTCCGTGAAAATGCAGGACCCGCAATTTGCCGGGCAGACTAAAGAGCGTCTGTCGTCGCGTCAATGTGCGGCATTTGTTTCCGGCGTGGTGAAAGATGCCTTCAGCCTGTGGCTGAACCAGAACGTGCAGGCGGCGGAACAACTGGCAGAGATGGCGATTGCCAGCGCGCAGCGGCGACTGCGCGCCGCAAAAAAAGTGGTGCGCAAAAAGCTCACCAGCGGTCCGGCGTTGCCGGGGAAACTGGCGGACTGTACCGCGCAGGATCTTAATCGGACCGAGTTGTTCCTTGTCGAAGGGGATTCGGCGGGCGGTTCCGCCAAGCAGGCGCGCGATCGCGAATATCAGGCGATCATGCCGCTCAAAGGTAAGATCCTTAACACCTGGGAAGTCTCTTCCGATGAAGTGCTTGCCTCGCAAGAGGTGCATGATATTTCCGTGGCGATCGGTATCGATCCGGACAGCGACGATCTGAGTCAGCTGCGCTACGGCAAGATCTGTATCCTGGCGGATGCGGACTCCGATGGTTTGCATATCGCTACTCTGCTTTGCGCGCTGTTTGTCAGACATTTCCGCGCGCTGGTGAAGAATGGTCATGTCTATGTCGCGCTACCGCCGCTATACCGTATCGATTTGGGTAAAGAGGTCTATTACGCGCTGACGGAAGAAGAGAAGGCGGGCGTACTGGAACAACTGAAGCGTAAGAAAGGCAAGCCGAACGTCCAGCGTTTCAAAGGCCTGGGAGAAATGAACCCGATGCAGTTACGCGAAACCACGCTTGATCCGAATACTCGCCGCCTGGTGCAGCTCACCATTAGCGATGAAGACGATCAGCGTACTAATGCGATGATGGATATGCTGCTGGCGAAGAAACGTTCTGAAGATCGACGCAACTGGCTACAGGAAAAAGGCGATCTCGCGGATCTCGACGTGTAACGGTTGTTGCACGCTTTATCTGGTCTGCATGCCGCAGGCCGGATAAGCGAATCCGACATGACGCCGCAGCCTGATGGCGACACTTGCGCATCGCATCAGGGCGACGTCAGACGAGGGTAATAACTTAAACGCCGGATTCCAGAATACGAATATTCATTTCCAGCACATCGTCTTTTACCGCGTCGCTATAGGCTTTCATATGCGGGGTTTGCAGATGCGCCTCAAGGTGCGCAACGCTTTCCCACTGTTCAATCATCACGATCGAGTCAGGCGCCAGAGTCTGAAAACTCACGCCCGCGGCATGATCCACCATCGGCGCGTAACCGTGGCACCCCTCTTCTTTAAGAACGGTTGGAATAATTTTCGCAAACTGATCGAGGACGGCCTGACGGTGATGTTGGCCCGGACGCGTGCGAATTTCGGCAATGACGGTAAGCATGGTTAACTCCTTCTAATTCCAGGATGACCAGTTAAGCAAAAATTTCGCTCAGATGCTTGCGATATTCTGCGGTATAGCGCGGAACATCCGGCATTTTAATCACGTCGTTGGCAATAAACGTTGGCAGCGCGTCCATGCCCAGGAACTGGTTGGCTTTATGGAATGGCAGATAGACGCCATCTACGCCTACGCCGTGGAAAAACTGATCTTTTTCGGTAAATGCTTCCATCGGCGCGTTCCACGTCAGTGACAGCATATATTTTTTCCCCTGCACCAGACCGCCGGAACCGTACTTTTTAGCGGCATCGGAACGCGTGCGGCCATCGCTGGCATAGAGCGTGCCGTGACCTTCGGTAAAGACATCATCCATATATTTTTTTACTGTCCATGGTGCGCCCATCCACCAGCCTGGCATCTGCCAAATCACCACGTCAGCCCAGACGAAATTCTGCACCTCTTCTTTAATGTCATAGTCGCTGTCGGCGCGGACGATCTTAACCTGATGACCCAGATCGCGCAGCAGCCCATCGGCAACTTCGGTCAGGGTGTCATTTAACTGGCCGTTGGAGTGCGCGAATTTTTTCGCCCCGTTGATAATCAGGATGTTACTCATTTTGTGTCCTCAAGAAATGCGTTTGCTGCTGATTCTACGCTGACGGGCGGTGCGGTGAAATTAGCAAAATGTGCAAAGTCTTTTGCGTTTTTGGCAAAAGTCTCTGTTACCAACTTACTACGGCCTCAAATCCACCTTCCGCGGCGTTGCCAAACGACACCGTCATGCCGTGCAGCGTAGCGATGCGGCGGACGATTGATAATCCCAGACCGCTGCCGGTCACACTTTGGCCTGGCGGGCGGTAAAAACGCTCGCCGATATGCGTCAGAATCTCTGGCGCTACGCCGGGGCCATTATCTCTGACGGTGAAGCTGCGGGCATGTAAGGTAACGTCGACGACGCTGCCCTGCGGACTGTAGCGAATCGCATTATCCAGCAGGTTACGCACTAACAGGCTTAAGAGTAGCGGCTGGCCGGTACGTATGACGTCATGGGCGTTAAGCTGTAAACGCACGTCGATATTCGCCTGCTGCGCCGGATGATAAATATCCATTACTGCGGACTGCAGCAGCTCTTCCAGCGAAATCTCCGCTACATCCTGCAAATTATTGAGCGAGTCGAGACGCGATAACGTCAGTAGCTGATCGACCAGCCGTGTGGCGCGATCGATCCCCGCATGGAGCTGGGTCAGCGCTTTATCACGCGATAGCGGATCGTCGCCCGAGAGCTGCGCCACCTCGGTTTGTACTTTCAGCGCGGCCAGCGGGCTGCGCAATTCATGGGCGGCGTCGGAGGTAAATCGCCGTTCGCGCACCATCATGGAGTGGATGCGGCTAAAAAGTTGATTAAGCGCTTCGACCAGTGGGCGAACCTCGCTCGGTACGCCTTTGGCGTCGAGCGGCGTTTCCGATTCCGGCGACCGGAAGCGTAGCGCCTGCGCCAGTTTTTTCAACGGTCTGAGCTCGCGGTGAAGCAGGAGCAATAAAATCAGCAGCATGAAGGGAAGGGCGATCAGCCACGGCGTTAATTGCGCCGCTACGATCGCCAGCGCCATATCTTCGCGGTAATCCCACTCCTGACCGACGACGATACGATACTTGCCGTCCGCCGAGTTCAACCACAAAAAACGCCAGAGGTCGTTATCATCCTTCAGATAGCCATTGTCGAAACCTTCCCGGCGATAGCGATACGGAATATCCTGGCCGTTGTCGCCATCATGCAGCAACATTTTGCCGTCAGCGGAAAAGATGGCGAACGCCAGCGCATCGTCATCGATATGCCCATGTTTTAATTTCTTTGGCGTATGCGCCATGCGCTGCGGGGCGTTGATCTCGTTAAGATCGAGGGTGCTAAGCCGTCTGGCGAACAACATCAACTGTGTGTCAAACAGCTCGTCGACATTATCCGTCGTCTTTCTCCAGGCCACAAAACTGGAAATTGCCCAAGTGATGGAGACCAGAATCAGGAAAATAAGCGTCAGCCTGACGCGCAGGCTGAGACGTTGCGTCAATTTCATGCGTCACCCAGGGTGTAGCCGATGCCGTGCACGGTGCGAATAAATTCGCTGCCGAGCTTGCGGCGTAAATGATGAACATGGACTTCCACTGCATTGCTGGACACGTCGTCATCCCAGTTATACAGCTTCTCTTCAATAAGCTTGCGCGGCAGCACGCGACCTTTGTTGCGCAGTAAGAGTTCCAGCAACGCGAACTCTTTTGGTTTTAGGGCCAGTGGTTCGCCGGCAAGCGTCGCGACGAGATTGCCTGGATTGAGCGTCACCTGGCCGTGGCGCAATTCGCTACTGGCCTGACCGCTGGCGCGGCGTACCAGCGCCTCCAGACGGGCGGCGACCTCAATGAGCGCGAAAGGTTTACATAAATAGTCATCGGCGCCCAGACGTAGCCCCTCGACGCGCTCTGCTAACGCGTCGCGCGCCGTCAGGATCAGTACCGGTTCCTGTTTACCCTTTTCGCGCCATTCGCGCAAAATATCCCGTCCGTCCATGCCTGGCAGCGTCAAATCTAAAATAACCGCATCATAAGGCGCGCTGTAAAGCGCCTCTTTGCCCGGGCGTCCCTCGGTAAACCAGTCGACGCTGAAACCCATTTTACTCAGACCCGCTTTTATGCCATCGCCAATAAGTGTGTCATCTTCTACCAGTAAAATTCGCATCTGTTCTTCCTTGCGGTAACTCGCGTTACCGTCAGTTAACCTTGTCGCCGCAGGCGATGTACAGAAAAAAAGATTCTTTTTTTGCCTTAAGAAGTTGTTAAGGATTACCTTATTAAATGGATCTGAAACGACATGAAAGGGAAAAGTAATCATGAAAAAATTAGCTGCAATCGTTGCCGTTATGGCACTGTGTTCTACCCCGGTTCTGGCGGCTCAGCAGGGCGGTTTCTCCGGCCCGTCGGCGACGCAAACGCAAGGCGGCGGATTTGTCGGCCCGAACGGCAGCAGCACGACGGTAGAGAGCGCTAAATCGCTGCGTGACGATGCGTGGGTAACGCTGCGCGGGAATATCGTCGAGCGCATTTCCGACGACCTGTATGTGTTTAAAGATGCGACCGGTACTATCAATGTGGATATTGACCACAAGCGTTGGAACGGCCTGACCGTAACCCCGCAGGATACCGTTGAAATTCAGGGCGAAGTGGATAAAGACTGGAACTCTGTCGAAATCGACGTAAAACAGATTCGTAAAGTGAATCCGTAATCCCACATTGCGCAAGATCGGTCAGGATTCACCGCCGCCCGGTGGGCAGAATAGGCCACAAGGAGGCAGTGATGAATGACCTGATCAGCGCGGCTTATTCCGAACGTCTGCGGCGCGTTTGCGACCACATTGAGCGTCATCTGGATGAGCCTCTGTCGCTTGAGGTGTTAAGCCGGATGGCGCACAGCTCGCCGTTTCATTTTCACCGGCAGTTTACCGTCTGGAGCGGGCTTCCGCTCTATCGCTATATCCAGTGGCTGCGTTTGCGCCGGGCGTCATGGCGGCTGGCGTTTAACCCGCAGGATAAAGTTATCGATATCGCGCTGGATGCCGGATTTCAGAATCCGGAGTCGTTCACACGTGCTTTCAAAACCGCGTTTGGTCAAAGCCCGCGCCGGTTTCGGCAATCGCCGGACTGGCTGGCCTGGCACCAACGCGTTCCTAAACTTGCGTTACAGGAGCAGCATGTCATGGACGTAAAAATCGTTGAATTTCCACCTACCCGCGTCGCGATGCTGACGCATCTGGGGCATCCGGATAAGGTCAACGCCAGCGCGGCGAAATTTATTGCATGGCGGCGCGAAACGGGGCAGTCGCCGATTGCCAGCAGTCAAACTTTTGGTATTGCCTGGCACGACCCGCAGACGACGCCGCCGGATCAATTCCGCTTTGATATCTGCGGCAGCGTCCACCAGCCGATAGCCGAAAATGACGTTGGCGTGGTGAATAGCGAGATTCCTGGCGGGCGCTGCGCGGTGGTACGCCATCAGGGAGCGCTCGACAGCCTCCCGGAGAGCGTGTGGTATTTATTCCGCGAATGGCTACCGGCCAGCGGCGAGACGCTGCGCGATTTTCCGGTCTTCTTCCAGTACCTGAATTTCGTCAATGAGGTGGCGGAACATGAGCTGCTGACGGATATCTATCTGCCGCTTCGTTAACTTCCTCGTCACCTGGCTCACGGTTTGTGACTCAGACCGTGAGATAGGGTATTATCTGCGGCAATATTGCCGTCCGAACGGTCAGCATGCAGATTGAGGATCCCCTGTTAATGAGCGATATGGCAGAGCGCCTTGCGCTACATGAATTTACGGAAAACGCCTACTTAAACTACTCCATGTACGTGATCATGGATCGTGCGTTGCCGTTTATTGGCGACGGCCTGAAGCCGGTACAGCGCCGCATCGTCTATGCGATGTCAGAGCTGGGGCTGAACGCCAGCGCTAAATTTAAAAAATCCGCCCGTACCGTCGGTGACGTACTGGGTAAGTATCATCCGCACGGCGACAGCGCCTGCTATGAAGCCATGGTGCTGATGGCGCAGCCGTTCTCTTACCGTTACCCGCTGGTCGATGGCCAGGGAAACTGGGGCGCGCCGGATGATCCGAAGTCATTCGCGGCAATGCGTTATACCGAGTCTCGCCTGTCCAAATATGCCGAGCTGCTGTTAAGCGAACTCGGCCAGGGGACGGCGGACTGGGTGCCAAACTTCGACGGCACGATGCAGGAACCGAAAATGTTACCGGCGCGTCTGCCGAACATCCTGCTGAACGGCACCACCGGTATAGCGGTGGGCATGGCAACAGATATCCCGCCGCACAACCTGCGCGAAGTGGCGAAAGCGGCGATTACGCTGATTGAACAGCCGAAAACGACGCTGGATCAGTTGCTGGATATCGTCCAGGGGCCGGATTACCCGACCGAAGCGGAGATCATTACCCCACGTGCGGAAATTCGTAAAATTTACGAAAACGGGCGTGGCTCCGTGCGTATGCGCGCGGTATGGACCAAAGAAGACGGCGCCGTGGTAATTTCCGCGCTGCCGCATCAGGTCTCTGGCGCGAAAGTGCTGGAGCAGATTGCTGCGCAGATGCGTAATAAAAAACTGCCGATGGTAGACGATCTGCGCGATGAATCGGATCACGAAAACCCGACGCGTTTAGTGATTGTCCCGCGCTCCAACCGTGTGGATATGGAACAGGTGATGAACCATCTGTTCGCCACCACCGATCTGGAAAAAAGCTACCGTATTAACCTGAACATGATCGGTCTGGATGGTCGTCCGGCGGTGAAAAACCTGCTGGAGATCCTCACCGAGTGGCTGGCGTTCCGCCGCGACACGGTGCGTCGTCGTCTGAACTATCGTCTGGAGAAAGTGCTTAAGCGCCTGCATATCCTCGAAGGTTTGCTGGTGGCGTTTCTCAACATCGACGAAGTGATTGAGATTATCCGTAACGAGGATGAGCCGAAACCCGCGCTGATGTCGCGTTTCGGCATCAGCGAAACCCAGGCGGAAGCGATCCTCGAACTGAAACTGCGTCATCTCGCCAAACTGGAAGAGATGAAAATTCGCGGCGAGCAGGACGAGCTGGAAAAAGAGCGGGACCAGTTGCAGGGCATTCTCGCGTCCGAACGCAAAATGAATACCTTGCTGAAAAAAGAGCTACAGGCAGATTCCGATGCCTATGGCGACGATCGCCGTTCTCCGCTGCGTGAGCGCGAAGAAGCTAAAGCGATGAGCGAACACGACATGCTGCCGTCCGAACCGGTGACTATCGTGCTGTCGCAGATGGGCTGGGTGCGCAGCGCCAAAGGTCATGATATTGATGCGCCGGGGCTTAACTATAAAGCGGGCGACAGCTTTAAAGCCGCGGTGAAAGGTAAGAGCAATCAACCGGTGGTGTTTATTGATACCACCGGGCGCAGCTATGCTATTGATCCCATTACGCTTCCGTCGGCGCGTGGGCAGGGCGAGCCGCTGACCGGCAAACTCACGCTGCCGCCGGGGGCGACCGTAGAGCATATGCTGATGGAAGGCGATGACCAGAAACTGCTGATGGCGTCGGATGCGGGCTACGGCTTCGTTTGTACGTTTAACGATCTGGTTGCCCGTAACCGTGCCGGTAAGGCGTTGATTACACTGCCGGAAAATGCGCACGTCATGCCGCCGCTGGTGATTGAAGACGAGCACGATATGCTGCTGGCGATTACCCAGGCCGGACGGATGTTGATGTTCCCGGTAGACTCTCTGCCGCAACTGTCGAAAGGCAAAGGGAATAAGATCATTAATATCCCCTCTGCGGAAGCGGCAAAAGGCGATGATGGACTGGCGCACCTGTACGTGCTGCCGCCACAAAGCACTCTGACTATCCATGTCGGGAAGCGCAAAATCAAACTGCGCCCTGAAGAGTTACAAAAGGTGGTCGGCGAACGCGGACGCCGTGGCACATTAATGCGCGGCCTGCAGCGTATCGATCGCATTGAGATTGATTCGCCGCATCGCGTAAGTCATGGCGACAGCGAAGAGTAAGAGAGGGGCGCCCGTAGGCCGGACAAGGCATCTAAGCCGCCATCCGGCGCTCTGCCGTTGCCGGATGACGACGCAGTAGCGTCTTATCCGGCCTACGGTTTCAGATCGGATTAACATTAAAATTTCCCGTAAAACCGTTGTTTATTCGTGCATTGCGATTAACAATACGTTTTTCCAGAGAGCCACACTTACCAAAATCCTAACCTGAATTTCAGGTGACGTAGAATGCCGGGCTCTTAGGCCTTCAGAGGTTGTTATGCTATATATTTTTCGTCTTATTGTTACCGTTATTTACTCCATTCTGGTCTGTGTTTTCGGTTCTATTTACTGCCTTTTCAGCCCACGTAACCCAAAACACGTGGCGACGTTTGGGCATATGTTCGGCCGTCTGGCCCCGCTGTTTGGCCTGAAAGTGGAGTGCCGCAAACCCGCCGACGCGGAAAGCTATGGCAATGCTATCTATATCGCTAACCACCAGAATAATTATGATATGGTCACGGCGTCGAATATTGTGCAGCCGCCAACGGTGACGGTGGGGAAAAAAAGCCTGCTTTGGATCCCGTTTTTTGGGCAACTGTACTGGCTGACCGGTAATCTGTTGATTGACCGTAATAACCGCGCCAAAGCGCATAGCACCATTGCGGCAGTGGTTAACCATTTTAAAAAGCGCCGTATTTCTATCTGGATGTTCCCTGAAGGTACGCGTAGCCGGGGACGCGGTCTGCTGCCGTTTAAAACCGGCGCGTTTCATGCGGCTATCGCGGCTGGTGTGCCGATCATTCCTGTCTGCGTTTCCAACACCTCTAACAAAGTCAATCTAAACCGCCTGAACAACGGACTGGTTATTGTGGAAATGCTGCCGCCAGTCGACGTCAGCGAATATGGTAAAGATCAGGTTCGCGAGCTGGCGGCCCACTGTCGTGCGTTAATGGAGCAAAAAATCGCGGAACTTGATAAAGAGGTTGCGGAACGTGAAGCGACCGGTAAGGTTTAAGCAGCCTTACTCTGTTATTGTAGAAATCATTTTTTCAGGCACAACTCTTTAGCCTGTTTTACATGGAGCTTATATGTCATTCAGTCGGCGTCAGTTTCTTCAGGCATCGGGAATCGCACTATGTGCAGGCGCGATTCCCCTCAGGGCGAATGCTGCCGGTCAGCAACAGCCGTTGCCTGTTCCGCCGTTGCTGGAGTCCCGTCGCGGGCAGCCGTTGTTTATGACGCTACAGCGAGCGCACTGGTCCTTTACGCAAGGCACGCGCGCGCCGGTCTGGGGAGTGAACGGTCGTTATCTGGGGCCGACAATCCGCGTCTGGAAAGGCGATGACGTTAAACTCATCTATAGCAACCGCCTGGCGGAAAATGTCTCCATGACGGTTGCTGGTTTACTGGTGCCGGGGCCGCTGATGGGTGGCCCGGCGCGTATGATGTCGCCGAACGCGGACTGGGCGCCGGTGCTGCCGATTCGTCAGAGCGCCGCGACGCTGTGGTATCACGCTAACACGCCTAACCGCACTGCGCAGCAGGTGTATAACGGCCTGGCCGGAATGTGGCTGGTCGAAGACGACATCAGTAAAACGCTGCCCATTCCGAACCATTACGGCGTGGATGATTTTCCCGTCATTATCCAGGATAAACGGCTGGATAACTTTGGGACGCCGGAGTACAGCGAACCGGGAAGCGGTGGTTTTGTCGGCGATACGCTGCTGGTGAACGGCGCGCAAAGCCCCTATGTCGAAGTGTCCCGCGGCTGGGTACGGTTACGGTTGTTGAACGCCTCGAACTCGCGGCGCTATCAGCTTCAGATGAGCGATGGCCGGGCGCTGCATGTGATTTCAGGCGATCAGGGCTTTTTACCTGCGCCGGTTTCCGTCAAACAGTTGTCACTGGCGCCCGGCGAGCGACGTGAAATCCTGGTTGATATGACCAACGGCGACGAAGTCTCGATCACCTGCGGGGAAGCGGCCAGCATAGTCGATCGGATTCGCGGTTTCTTTGAGCCTTCCAGTATTCTGGTTTCGACCCTGGTGCTGACGTTACGGCCAACCGGATTGCTGCCGCTGGTGACCGATAATCTGCCGATGCGTCTGTTGCCGACGGAGATCATGAGCGGCGCGCCTGTCCGCAGTCGGGACATCAGTCTTGGCGACGATCCGGGGATTAACGGCCAACTGTGGGATGTGAATCGCATTGATATTACCGCCCAACAAGGCACCTGGGAGCGCTGGACGGTACGCGCCGATATGCCGCAGTCGTTCCATATTGAGGGCGTCTCTTTCCTGATTCGCAACGTCAACGGCGCTATGCCGTTCCCGGAAGATAGAGGCTGGAAAGATACCGTCTGGGTGGATGGGCAAGTCGAATTGCTGGTCTACTACGGTCAGCCGTCCTGGCCGCACTTCCCGTTCTATTTCAACAGCCAGACGCTGGAAATGGCTGACCGCGGCTCGATTGGGCAAATGCTGGTGAATCCGGCGTCGTAAAGGCGTCCGAGTACGGGTCTGAATAGCGCAGACCCGTCAGGGTTTTCAGGAAGGGGCAAACAGCGTGGGAAGCAGCAGACTCAACTGCGGGAAGTAGCAAATCATCGCCATGACCACAAAGAGTGCCAGAAACATCGGTAATAGCGGTTTGACGACTTTATCAATACTGATTTTGCCGATACTGCAACCGACGAACAAAATAGTGCCTACCGGGGGCGTACACAGTCCGATGGTTAAATTGAAAACCATAATAATGCCAAAATGGACAGGGTCGATTCCCAGATGTTGAGCAATGGGAAGGAAAATAGGCGTAAAGATTAGAATAGCCGGGGTAATATCCATAAATGTCCCGACGAATAACAAAATGAGATTGATAATCAGCAAGATGACCCATTTATTTTCGGACACGCTGGTAATCATTTCATTAATCAGTTCAGGAACATCGGCATTGGTCATCGCCCATGACATTCCCATTGAGCAGCCGACCAGTAAGAGAACAATAGAGCTGGTTACTACCGAATCCAGCAGAATATCGCGCAACTTACTCACATTAATTTCTCGATAAATGGCCGCCAGCGCCAGGCTATAGATTACCGCGATCGCAGAGGCCTCTGTTGGCGTAAATACGCCGCCGATAATGCCGCCGATAATAATAAATATCAGCAACAGGCTGGGCAATGAATCGCGGAATACCGACAGAAACTGCCGCAGGTTGATACGTTCGGCAACCGGGTAATGGTGGCGATGGGCATACAGCGCCGCTACCGTCATTAAAGCCAGCGCGGTTAAGATGCCGGGCAGGTAGCCCGCCAAAAACAGGGCGGCGACAGAGGTGCCGCCGCTAGCCAGCGAATAGACAATTAGCACATTGCTGGGCGGGATCATCAGGCCAATCGGCGCCGAAGCGACGTTGATCGCCGTAGAGAACGCCGGAGAGTAGCCCTCTTTTTCCTGTAATGGCGACATGATGCCGCCCACCGCGGCCGCAGAAGCGACAGCCGAGCCGGATATCGCGCCAAACAGGGTGTTCGCCAGAATATTGCAGTGCGCCAGCGAACCGGGAAGGCGGCCAACTAACGCCTGAGCCAGATTCACCAGGCGCCGGGCGATTCCCCCGGTATTCATGATATTGCCGGCTAACACAAAAAAGGGGATCGCCAGCAGCGTAAAGCCATCGAGACCGACGGTCATTTTTTGTGAAATAACCGAGATTGCCGCATCCGGGGGAAGGGCTATCAGGATTGAGAATAAGGACGACAGCCCGATAGCGAATGTAATAGGAACGCCGACCGCCAGCATAATGGCAAAACTGCCAAATAAAACAATTATTGGGTAAATATATTCAAAGTCCATATATCCCTCGTTAGCGAAGATGGCGCTGATGATAATTATCAATAACGTTCACAATGGTGTAGTACACCAGGATGACGCCGCTAATCGGCATGACCCAATAGACTTTATCCATAGGCCATTTTAATACCGGGGACATTTGGCTGACGTGCGCCGCTTTTTCAACAATAATATCACCGCCGTACACCATAAAAATCAGTGCGAACACGGTAATAATCACCTGAATGATACTGTCGAGCACGAGGGCGGGCGTTCGGGAGAGTTTTTGCGCTAACAAATCGATAGCTAAATGTTTTTTTAATCCGGCGGTATAGACGCCGCCTAACAGAATCATCCACATAAAAAGAATCTGGGTGAATTCGTCGAGCGTGCTGCTTGGCGCGTTGAATATAAAGCGCGCCGCCACCTGCCAGGATACGCAGGCAACCATGATCGCCAGAATAATACAGCAGCACCCGGCCAGTATTTTGTTCAGTGCATTGGTGAGTATTCGCATATTACATCCTGTAAAGGGCAGGAGAACCCTGCCCGGCAGATTTACATATTCTCGATGTATTCCAGATCCTTCGCTGACTGAGCGTCTTTTGCGCGGAACTCATCAAACAAGGGCTTAACACGCTGTTTGAACGCGGATTTATCAATATCAACAACGGTCGCGTTCATGGCCTTCATGCTCTCATAAGCCTCTTTTTCCGCGGCGGGCCAGATGACGTCTTTCATTTGCTGCATGGATTCATCTGCGGCTTTATATAACGCTTTCCGCTCTTTATCGCTCAATTTGTTAAGTACTTTGGTACTGATGACCAGGACATCCGGCACCATCGTGTGCTCGTCGCGGGAATAGAATTTCGCCACCTCCGCATGACGCATATCGGCATAAACCACGGGGTTGTTTTCGCCGCCATCGACCACGCCTTGCTGGAGCGCGGTATAGAGTTCGCCTTGCGCCATCGGCGTCGGCACACCGCCGAGCGCTTTCACCATCGCGATAGCGCTGGGGCTTTGCTGCACTCTGATTTTCATACCGGCTAAATCGTCGGGTTGAGTGATGGGCTTACTGGCGTAAAAACTGCGGGCGCCGCCGTCGTACCAGGTTAAGCCGACGAAGCCTTTACTTTCGGAGGACGCGAGAATGCGTTTCCCTAAGTCGCTTTTCAGTACGTTGTAGTAGTGATCGCGGTCACGGAATAAAAACGGCAGGCTAAACACGCTATATTCCGGCGCAAAAGACTCCAGCGATGCCGCATTGACTTTCACCATTTGCAGAGCGCCGGAGTTCATCAATTCCAGCGATTCACGTTCGTTGCCCAGCGTGGCGTTGGGGTAAATACGAATATTTAATTCGCCGTCCGAATAGGCTTTCGCTTTGTCGGCCAGATAGCTCATCGCTTTGTGAACGGCGTGGCTTTTATCCTGATTGTGGCTCAGTTTCAGCGTCGTTTTGGCGAGCGTTGGAAATGCCAGCAGCAAACAGCCGGCCAGTAATACCGCTGATGTTGTGAATGAGCGTGTGTTTTTCATATCTGCTTCCTTATAGGTTGGGATTCCTGTGGTTATCGTTGATTAATTAATAACCTGCTGATACGTAAGGTGTTGCGTTGGGGAAAGGCGTGGTGATGGTGTTCTTTATCCCCTGAATTCTGTCAGCCAATTTAATTTAATCAATAGACCAAAGAAAGAGATCTGGTTCACAGAAGAAAGTCATGGTAAAAACAGTGTCGTGAGCAATTCAGCGAAGTTTTTTTATATATTGCTGATAATGTGATGTTTTTTTACTTTTTGTTGTTATGACGATACTGCGTTTTTAGACGTGGGTATAATTAATTGCATACCAATTTGAAGATATTCATAAGACCAATTTCAAACACCTCAGGCCAGGCCGTTGAAAGTTGTTTCTATTTCGCGCCAGCCCTACATATAAGGCGATAATCTCCTTCATTTTCGCTATAGATACGGCTTATAATCCCCGACCTTTGATTATTTTTTTGCCAATCGTTTTGGAAGCAATATGAGCGCTATCTCCCTGATCCAACCGGATCGCGACCTTTTCTCCTGGCCGCAGTACTGGGCCGCCTGCTTTGGGCCGGCGCCGTTTTTGCCGATGTCACGTGACGAGATGGATCAACTTGGCTGGGATAGCTGCGACATCATTCTGGTAACCGGCGACGCCTACGTCGACCATCCGAGCTTCGGCATGGCGATTTGCGGTCGTATGCTGGAAGCGCAGGGCTTCCGCGTGGGGATCATCGCCCAGCCGGACTGGAACAGCAAAGACGACTTTATGCGTCTGGGAAAACCGAACCTGTTCTTTGGCGTCACCGCCGGCAACATGGACTCGATGATCAACCGTTACACCGCTGACCGTAAGCTGCGCCACGATGACGCCTACACCCCAGATAACGTCGCGGGCAAACGCCCGGACCGCGCCACGCTGGTCTATACCCAGCGTTGCAAAGAAGCGTGGAAAGATGTCCCGGTGATCCTTGGCGGCATTGAGGCCAGTCTGCGCCGTACCGCGCATTACGACTATTGGTCTGATACTGTGCGTCGTTCAGTGTTAGTCGATTCCAAAGCCGACATGCTGATGTTTGGCAACGGCGAGCGTCCGCTGGTGGAAGTGGCGCATCGTCTGGCAATGGGCGAAACCATCGATCAGATTCGTGACGTGCGTAACACTGCGATTATGGTTAAAGAAGCGCTGCCAGGCTGGAGCGGCGTCGACTCCACTCGTCTGGACACGCCGGGTAAAATCGATCCAATTCCCCATCCCTATGGTGAGGATCTGCCGTGCGCGGATAACAAGCCGGTCGCGCCGAAAAAGCAAGAAGCTAAGGCGATTACCGTGCAGCCGCCGCGTCCGAAGCCGTGGGAAAAAACCTATATCCTGCTGCCATCCTTTGCAAAGGTGAAAGGCGACAAGGTGCTGTACGCCCATGCGTCGCGTATTCTGCATCACGAAACTAACCCTGGCTGCGCGCGGGCGCTGATGCAAAAACACGGCGACCGCTATGTCTGGATCAACCCGCCCGCCATACCGCTCTCCACTGAAGAGATGGATAGCGTGTTTGCGCTGCCGTATCAGCGTGTGCCGCACCCGGCTTACGGCAATGCCCGTATTCCGGCCTATGAGATGATCCGCTTTTCGATCAATATCATGCGCGGCTGCTTTGGCGGCTGCTCTTTCTGCTCGATCACTGAACATGAAGGGCGCATCATTCAGAGCCGCTCGGAAGACTCTATTATCAACGAGATCGAAGCGATCCGCGACACGGTGCCGGGGTTTACCGGCGTGATCTCCGATCTGGGCGGTCCTACCGCGAACATGTATATGCTGCGCTGTAAGTCGCCGCGTGCGGAGCAGACCTGTCGTCGCCTGTCATGCGTCTATCCGGATATCTGTCCGCATATGGATACTGACCATACGCCGACGATCAATCTTTATCGCCGCGCCCGTGAGCTGAAAGGCATTAAGAAAATCTTAATTGCCTCCGGCGTGCGCTACGACATCGCTGTAGAAGATCCTCGCTACATTAAAGAGCTGGCAAGCCATCATGTGGGCGGCTATCTGAAGATTGCGCCGGAGCATACTGAAGAAGGTCCGCTGTCGAAAATGATGAAGCCGGGTATGGGCAGCTACGATCGCTTTAAAGAGTTATTTGACCTTTACTCTAAACAGGCCGGAAAAGAGCAGTATCTGATCCCATATTTTATCTCCGCGCATCCGGGCACGCGGGACGAGGATATGGTGAATCTGGCGCTGTGGCTCAAGCGCCACCGCTTCCGTCTGGATCAGGTGCAGAACTTCTACCCGTCGCCGTTGGCAAATTCGACCACCATGTATTACACCGGCAAAAACCCGCTGGGTAAAATTGGTTATAAGAGTGAAGATGTGGTGGTGCCGAAGGGAGACAGGCAGCGTCGCCTGCATAAGGCACTGCTGCGTTATCACGATCCGGCGAACTGGCCGCTGATTCGCCAGGCGCTGGAAGCGATGGGGAAAAAGCATTTGATTGGCGGTCGCCGTGAGTGTCTGGTGCCTGCGCCGACCATTGAAGAGATGCGCGAAGCGCGTCGCCAGAACCGCAACACGCGCCCGGCGTTGACCAAGCATACGCCGGTGGAACATCAGCGGCAGGGGCTTGCCGCTAATAAGAAGCGCGGGAAAGGCGCAGGGCGTTAATTACCTTTGAATCTGTTGCTTCTGGAAGCTAATGTTTTTGGAAGTAACAGACATCTAAATATATTGTATCGGTCTTTAGTAATTGCTAAATTACGGGGAGCTTTATATTTTATTTCAATATTATTGATTGTATAAATTAATTATATATTACCTTAATGATTAAGGCATGATGCTTGCACACAGCCCCAGAGGAGGGGATATCATGGGTATGATTATTATTCCCTGTTTTATCGTAATTGCTATAATAGCTGTTGTTATATTCATAATGGCTATTAAAGCATGTAATATGGAAAAACGTGAAGACAGGCAAATGACTCTTGCAGGGATAATTTTAATGGGTGTTATTGCCGCTATTCCTGGATGGTTTTTGTACGAAATATTTAGCCACGCGCCGTAATATTTAACCTACCAGGGTTGATATATTAAAATAGATAAGAAGTATATAATCTAAGGTATAATGCCTGATGGCGCTGCGCTTATCAGGTCTATGAATAGCACAGTTTTGTAGGCCGGATAAGGTGCTTACACCGCCATCCGGCAGAAGTGCTCCGTATTTATGCCTCACGAATTCTGGCCGCCAGCGCGGCCAGTTTTTCATCATCAGCCCGTTCATGATCGTGCGACGACAGATATCCTTCATACTGTTCGAAAAATTTATTCTGCCGCGATTCAATCGGTTTCCAGTGGGTTAAATCGCCAGTACCGTGCATGGGGCTTAATTTACTGTGCACATGGTCTACGCCGAAACCTTCGAAGAACATTCCCGTACGACTGACATCCGGGAAAGCCTTATCCAGTTTCTTAGCCACTTTTTGGGTCGCCAGCATCAGGTCCGCTAACGCCTGCGGCGGTAGATCGAACGCGTAGCTGGGGTAATGTTTTTTCGGGATCACTACGGTAAACCCATCGGTATTCGGAAAAATCGACAAAAAAGCCAGGTGATGCTCATCTTCCCAAACTTTATGACAAGGTGCTTTACCTTCAACTATTTGACAGAAAATGCAGGTCATTCCATTTCTCCGTTAACCGAGGGGCTTATCGATGCGTTAAGCGTTTAATACAACCCTAACACTTTCCACCATGCGAGGCCGACTGTCAAAAAGACCGCCTGATTAAAGAGGCTGATAATAAATCCCGTTCGCCACCAGACGCCCGTCGGTACATATCCGGCGCCAAAAAGAATGGGGCCGCGTGCGTGGGTATACTGCGTAAGAGAGCAGTACAGGCTGCTGGTAAACGCCAGCATAAGCGCCATCGGCGCTGCCGGTATATTCAGATGCAGACCGACACCCAGAAACACCGCATACAGCGCGGCGATTTGCGCGTTGCCGCTGGCGAAAAAATAGTGGGTATAAAAATAGGCTGCGTTAAGCAGCAGCAGGATGATTATCCAACTGGTTCCATGCATCGTACTGCCGATGCTGTCGCCAATCAGGTTGCCAAACCAACTGGTGAATCCTAGTTTCTTCAACTGGTTAGCCATCATCAGCAGCGCGGCAAACCAAATCAACGTATCCCAGGCGCCTTTTTCGCTTTTAACGTCTTCCCAGGTGAGCACGCCGCTCAGTAATAAAATCGAGAGACCGACAAAAGAGGCCGTCGTGGCATCCACGCCGAGCGAGCTGCCAAAAATCCATAGCACCAGCAACACGCCGACGGTCGCCAGCATGAGCCACTCGCCGCGCGTCATACTGCCCATTTGCGCCAGCTCTTTGCGCGCCAAATCCGGCGCATCCGGCGTATGTTTAATTTCCGGACGCGTCAGCCAGTAGACCAGCAGCGGGACGATAAGAAAAGAGACCAGGCAAGGCAGGAGCGCGGCGATAAACCAGCTTCCCCAGCTCAACGTAACGCCGGCGTTCGCCGCCAGTTTTACCGCCAGCAGGTTACCCGTATAACCGGTCATAAACAGTGCGGCGGTGACGTCGTTAACATTGCCAATACAGGTGATCAGAAAGGTGCCGATTTTGCTGCGAGACTCATCTTCCGGATGTGAATCAAAGCTGCGCGCCAGCGAGTCGGCGATCGGGTAAATCACGCCGCCGCAGCGCGCGGTGTTACTGGGCATCGCGGGGGAGAGGATCAGATCGGCAAACGCCAGACCATAAGCCAGACCCAGCGTTCGTTTACCTAACAGACGGATCATTTGTAGGGCGATACGCCGACCCAGCCCGGTTTTGATAAACCCACGGGCAATCATAAAGGCGACGACGATAAGCCAGATCAGCGAACTGTTCAGCTCGCTCAAGGCCGTGGTAATCGCGCCGCTGGCCGTTTTGTCGCCGGCAGCATAGGCGAGCGCAAAGACGGTGATGCCGATAATACCGACCGCGCCAATAGGCAGCACTTTCGCCACGATAGAGGCGATCGTTGCGACAAAAATAATCGCGGAATGCCAGGCCGGCGCGCTTAACCCGGAAGGGGGCGTTAGCTGCCACAGTCCGGCGGCGATAACCAGAATAAGAATTAATGGGAGCCATTTGACGCCCTGAGATTTTTTTTCCGCCACAATCACACATCCATAAATATTTTATATACATTAAGTAAATTGATAATAATCATGAATAAATATTCATAAAATCAGAATAATTCTGCGCTTGTGTGTGGGGGAAATATACTGTTAAATGCGCGTAATTGTTTCTTAATATTTCGAAATGAAAAAAAGCCCGACGACATCGTCGGGCATGGCGTGCGATAAATCCGGCTTAACCGCCGAACTGATCCGGATCGGGACCGAGGCGTTTGCCTTGATCCAGTTTTGCGATCTCGCCTAATTCATCTTTATCGAGACGGAAATCCCAGACAGCAAAGTTTTCCGCGATACGGGAAGGGGTGACGGATTTCGGAATGACGACCAGCCCGCAGTCCAGATGCCAGCGAATAACAATCTGGGCGGGCGTTTTGCCGTATTTATCCGCCAGTTCGCGAATCACTTTCTGATCGAATACGCCTTCGCCGCCCTGCGCCAGCGGGCTCCAGGACTCGGTCTGGATTTTATGCGTCGCATTCCACGCATGTAGCTGGCGCTGTTGCATCAAGGGGTGAAGCTCGATCTGGTTGATCACAGGGGTAACGCCGGTTTCATCGATCAGACGCTGGAGGTGATGGATCTGAAAGTTACAGACCCCGATACTCTTTACCAGCCCCTCTTTTTGCAGCGCGATCATGCCTTTCCAGGCGTCGACATAGTGATCAATAGCCGGTACGGGCCAGTGCATCAGATAGAGATCGAGATAATCAAGCTGCAGTTTTTTCAGACTCTCCTGCAGGGCTTCGCGGGGACGTTTTTGATCGTCATTCCACAACTTGGTGGTGATAAACAGCTCTTCCCGCGCCACGCTCGCTGCTTTTAGCGCTTTGCCGACGCCTTCTTCATTCTGATATGCTGTGGCGGTATCAATCGATCGATAGCCCACCTCCAGCGCTTTATGAATCGCCGCGATCACCTCTTCATTGCTTGCTTTCCAGACTCCCAGCCCAAGTTGTGGCATTACGTTGCCATCCTGTAGCCTGATAATGGTTGGATTAGCCATGATGTGTTCCTCTTTTAATTGGCTCGCCGGAGTCGGGTCCGGCGAGACTAAGTGACTTAAGTCTGGACGAAATGGCCAAAAACGAAAGTCAGAGGCGAAAAAACCTTAGCGCGCCGCTTCATAAATCCGACGGCTGACATCCAGCGTAATATCCTGATTTTCACCTAAATTTGTGCATCCATGCGCCTCAAGTTTAGCCAGTAGCGCCGGAATAGTGCTGCCATCCAGACCGTAATCGGACAAGTGGGTAGGCACGCCCATCTGTTCAAAGAAACGGCGGGTGGCGGCAATGGCGGCATCAATACGCTCGTCGTCGGAACCGTCGGTGATATTCCATACACGTTCAGCATATTGCAGGAGTTTTGCATGTTTAACGTCTCGTTTTTCGTTCCATAGCGCAGGCAGAACGATAGCCAGCGTCTGGGCATGATCGAGACCGTGCATCGCGGTAAGCTCGTGGCCCAGCATATGCGTCGCCCAGTCCTGCGGAACACCAGCGCCAATCAGGCCATTCAACGCCTGAGTAGCGGCCCACATCACGTTAGCGCGGACGTCATAGTTTTCAGGCTCTTGCAGCGCTTTGGGACCTTCTTCAATCAGTGTGAGTAAAATGCCTTCGGCGAAACGATCCTGAATTTTGCCGTTAACCGGGTAAGTGACGTACTGCTCAACGGTATGGACGAAAGCATCCACGACGCCGTTCGCAACCTGGCGCGGCGGCAATGTATAGGTGTAGACCGGGTCCAGTACGGCAAACACCGGTTGCACGAACGAGGAGTGGAAGGCCTGTTTGTCGCCAGTGGTTTTACGGGAAATGACTGCGCCGGCGTTCGATTCTGAGCCGGTTGCCGGTAGGGTCAGCACAGACCCCATCGGGATTGCGCTACGAATCTCAGTACCGCCAGTTTCCAGAATGTGCCACGGATCGACGCTGTCCGTATATTGCGCCGCTGCGGCGATAAATTTGGTGCCGTCCAGTACGGAACCGCCGCCAACGGCCAGCAGGAAGGTAATATTTTCGTCGCGCACAAGCTGCACGGCTTTCATCAGCGTTTCATAGGACGGGTTCGGTTCAATACCGCCAAACTCCCGAACATCCAGTCCTTTTAACGCGTCCTGAACTTGCGCCAGTACGCCGGTCTTTTTCACGCTACCGCCGCCATAGGTAATCAGCACGCGGGCGTCCTGGGGGATTTGATCGCGAAGATCGACGATAGCGCCTTTACCA
Organism: Salmonella sp. NW1250; assembly: GCF_051812965.1. Taxonomy (NCBI): domain Bacteria; kingdom Pseudomonadati; phylum Pseudomonadota; class Gammaproteobacteria; order Enterobacterales; family Enterobacteriaceae; genus Salmonella; species Salmonella sp. NW1250. The sequence continues at coordinate 234,833 of NZ_JAMNDD010000008.1, forward strand.
AACAGAATGCGGGTAGGGGTATGTAATTTGAAATTGTTCATTGCTCATTCCCTTATGTGGGTAAAAAGAGGGCAGGCGGCTGTCTGCCTGATGGTCATCATTGTGGTCTTGTGAGGGATGTCTCTCAATGCACATTTCTGCCAATGTTTTGCCTATTTCTCCAGAATGCTGGAGAAAATCGCTAAAAATGCGCACAATCCAGCGGAGTGGATTTGATGAAAAAATGGCGCGTTATGAATCGTGAAGCAATTTGCTTACAGTTGGCGGATAAAATTAATCATTTAAAAAATAATGATAAAATAATCAGCGAGCGGCTGGCGGGCATTCGTCTGTTGTATGGTGTTGAACCGGGGCCGCGCACGCCGGTCATGTATCAGCCTGGCATCATATTTCTCTTTTCCGGCCATAAAATTGGCTATATTAACAAGCGCAAGTTTCGTTATGACGCTAATGAATATCTCTTACTGACCGTGCCGCTCCCTTTTGAATGCGAGACCTGGGCAACGCCGGAGGTACCACTGGCCGGTATTCGGCTCGACATTGATGTGCTGCAACTGCAAGAGTTGCTCATGGACATTGGCGAAGATGAGCGTTTCCAGTTGCCGATGGCGGCCAGTGGGATTAACTCCGCCACGCTGTCGGACGAGATTTTATGCGCGGTGGAAAGATTGCTGGATGTGATGGAGCGCCCGCTGGATGCGCGGATTCTGGGAAAACAGATTATTCGCGAAATTCTTTATCATGTGCTGATGGGGCCGCGCGGCGGGGCGCTGCTTGCACTGGTTAGTCGCCAGACGCACTTTAGCCTGATCAGTCGCGTACTTAAACAGATCGAAATGAAATACACCGAGAACCTGAATGTTGAGCAACTGGCGGCAGAAGCGAACATGAGCGTGTCGGCGTTTCACCATAATTTTAAGGCGGTCACCAGCACCTCGCCGTTGCAGTATTTAAAAAGCTACCGACTGCATAAAGCGCGAATGATGATGATTCACGACGGTATGAAGGCCAGCGCCGCGGCGATGCGGGTCGGCTATGAGAGCGCATCGCAGTTTAGCCGGGAGTTTAAACGTTATTTTGGCGTTACGCCGGGCGAAGATGCGGCAAGAATGCGGACAATGCAAGGGAGCTAAGTGGGGCATCCCGCCACGGGTCAACGAAGCGTAACCGGGCCATCCTGGCCGATTATGGATACGTCAGGCGTTACAGTATTTCTTTTTAATCACCACGACCAGCGTACCTAACAGTCCGGCGACCAGTAGCGCGACGGGAAGGATCATTAAAAATGTCATTACCTGGTCTTCATGGCGCTTAACAAACGGGATCATACTGAGCGCGTAGCCGAAGCTGGTCACGACAGTCACCCACAGCAGGCCGCTTAACCAGTTAAAAAACTGAAACCGGCGGTTGGACAGGCCGGAAATACCCGCCATTGTTGGCAGCAGAGTGCGGACAAACGCCAGAAAGCGCCCGGCAAGCAACGCTAACAAACCGTGGCGGTCAAACATGCAGGTGGCGCGCTGATGATATTTTGCCGGAAGCTGCGCCAGCCAGCCTTTGACGGTACGCGTATTACCGAGCCAGCGTCCCTGGATATAACTTAGCCAGCAGCCGAGACTGGCCGCGGTGGTGAGAATGCCAATCGTCGGCAAAAAATGCATCACATCCTGGGCGATCAACGCGCCTGCCAGTAGCAGCAGACTATCGCCAGGTAAGAATGATGCTGGCAGCAGACCGTTTTCTAAAAATAGCGTGGCGAACATGACAAAGTAGACGACGCTAACAACGTGTGGATTCGCCAGCGCGGCAAAATCATGTTGCCAGAGCGCAGCGATAATATCTTGAATGACAGCCATGAACTTTCCTGTGGAACAGCATTTACGCTTTTATCTGCCTATTGTACTCCTGAATCGTCCGGGATGCCTTGATCCCGGACGCAACAAACGCAGACTTTTCCACGGAAATTGTCTGCATATATGTCCATCCCCGGCAACTTTACACAATTCTGGCGAAGCCGGCGGCTAAATCAGCGATCAAATCATCAACACTCTCTAAACCAATATGCACCCGAACCAGCGTACCGGTAAAATCTACGCCGCCTGCGGGACGAATCGCGGCGATCTGTTCCGGCTGATTAGCAATAATCAGCGATTCGTAGCCTCCCCAGGAGTAGGCCATACTGAACAGCGAAAAGTTATCCAGATAGGCTGATAATTCTGCCTCGGTCAGCTTTTTATTGAGCACAAAGGAGAACAGGCCGCTGCTACCTGTAAAGTCTCGTTTCCAGAAGGCATGACCTTTGCTACCCGGCAGGGCCGGATGATTAACGCGCGCGACCTGAGGATGGTTCGCCAGCCATGCGGCGATTTTGAGGCTGCTTTCTTGATGCTGGCGCAGTCGGACACCGAGCGTGCGCAGACCGCGGCTGGTCATATAAGCCGTGTCGGCGTCGAGCATTTGCCCCATCAGATAGGCGTTTTCCCGCAATTGTTCCCAGCAGCGCGCATTTGCAACGGCAGTACCGACCATCGCATCAGAATGACCAATCAGATACTTAGTGCCCGCCTGGATAGAGATATCAATATCGAATTCCAGAGCTTTGAACAGAACGCCAGCCGCCCAGGTATTATCAATCATGATGACGGCTTCTGGCGCGACGCGTCTGACCGCACTGACAATGGTCGGAATATCATGTACTTCCATGGTAATAGAACCGGGGGATTCCAGAAATACGACTTTCGTGTTCGGCTGAATATGTTGCGTGATATCAGCGCCGATGAGCGGGTCGAACCAGCTTGTCGTCACGCCCAGTTTGCCGAGAATTTTGCTGCAGAAATCCTGGCTGGGTTCATAGGCTGTGTTGGTCATCAGGATGTGGTCGCCCTGCTCAACGAATGCCAGAATGGTGTTGGCGACCGCCGCCGCGCCGCACGGGAAGAGCGCGCATCCGGCGCCGCCTTCCAGTTCACACATGGCTTCCTGGAGCGAAAAGTGAGTCAGCGTTCCCCGGCGTCCGTAAAATAATTCGCCGTTGGCGCGATTGCGGGTAGCGTGTTTTTTGGCCTCGACGGTGTCAAACACCAGTGAAGAAGCGCGTTGAATCACACTATTCACTGAGCCAAGCGTGTATTTTTTGCTGCGTCCTGCGTTTACCAGTTTGGTATCCAACTGTTTATCCGTCATGTTGCGTTTCCTGATTTTAACCGTCTGGATGTCTAAACTAGCATGAATATAACCATCTGCACCCTGGCGACGTGTGATACAGATGAAAATTTTGCCAAAATAAAAACAGGTGGCTTTTTTAATGCGTAAGCGCAAAGAAAAAGCAGTAAAGGTGCGGCAGTATGTAAATAGTAATGAGAACGACTATCAATTCGACGTTGTTTTGATATTATTATGCTCAGATTTTGTGATTTGCGTCCTGGAGATACAGAGTGGGTAATAATTTGATGCAGACGGATCTTTCCGTCTGGGGCATGTATCAGCACGCCGATATTGTCGTGAAGTGCGTGATGATTGGTTTGATTCTGGCGTCAGTCGTCACCTGGGCTATCTTCTTCAGTAAAAGCGTTGAATTTTTCACGCAAAAGCGCCGCTTAAAGCGCGAACAACTGCAATTAGCCGATGCGCGCTCCTTAGATCAGGCTTCCGACATTGCGGCAGGTTTCAGCGCAAAAAGCCTCAGCGCACAGCTCATCAATGAAGCGCAGAATGAACTGGAACTCTCTCAGGGCAGCGAAGATAACGAAGGGATTAAAGAACGTACCGGCTTCCGTCTGGAACGTCGCGTCGCGGCAGTTGGCCGCTACATGGGGCGAGGCAACGGTTATCTGGCGACGATCGGCGCCATTTCCCCCTTCGTCGGGTTGTTTGGCACCGTATGGGGCATTATGAATAGTTTCATCGGTATTGCGCAAACGCAGACCACCAACCTGGCGGTGGTTGCTCCTGGGATTGCGGAAGCGCTGCTGGCGACGGCGATTGGGCTGGTAGCCGCGATCCCGGCGGTCGTCATTTACAACATCTTCGCACGTCAGATAGGCAGTTACAAAGCAACGCTGGGCGACGTGGCGGCGCAGGTATTGCTGCTGCAAAGCCGCGATCTCGATCTGAATGCGAGCGCCAGTGCGCAGCCGGTACGCGCCGCGCAGAAATTACGGGTAGGGTAATGCGTCATGGCAATGCGTCTTAACGAGAACCTGGATGACAACGGCGAAATGCATGAAATCAACGTGACGCCGTTTATCGATGTCATGTTGGTTCTGCTGATTATCTTTATGGTGGCTGCGCCGCTGGCGACGGTGGACGTCAAGGTGAATCTGCCCGCTTCTACCAGTACGCCACAGCCGCGTCCGGAAAAACCGGTTTATCTGTCGGTGAAAGCGGATAACACCATGTTTATCGGTAACGATCCGGTGACGGATGATACGATGATTGCCGAGCTAACGGCCCTGACGGAAGGGAAAAAGGATACTACGATTTTCTTCCGCGCGGATAAAACCGTAGAGTATGAAACCCTGATGAAAGTGATGGATATGCTACATCAGGCGGGCTATCTCAAGATTGGTCTGGTCGGCGAAGAGACCGCGAAAGCGAAATAAGTATTTTGCTGATGCTGTAGGCCGGGTAAGGCGAAGTCGCCACCCGGCTTTTTTATTGCCTAAGATGGCGCCTTGCTTAACAGAAGTGCGCCATCGTAATCGACTTCATCGTTAGCCTAAATGTTCCCCGCCGCACACGCCGTGCACTTCTGCGGTAACGTAACTGGATTCCTGGCTTGCCAGATAGACATACACCGGCGCCAGCTCTGCCGGTTGGCCGGCCCGCTTCATTGGCGTCTGCTGACCAAACTGCGGAATTTTATCCTGGGTTTGACCGCCGGAAATTTGCAGCGCTGTCCAGATAGGGCCAGGCGCGACAATATTCACACGAATTCCTTTTTCCGCCACCTGTTTCGCCAGGCCACGGCTGTAATTGAGGATTGCCGCCTTGGTTGCCGCATAATCCAGCAGGTGCGGACTGGGCTGATACGCCTGGATAGACGACGTCGTGATAATACTGGCGCCTTTTGGCAGCAGCGGAATCGCTTCCTGGGTTATCCAGAACAGAGCAAAAACGTTAACGGCGAAGGTTTGCTGAAATTGCTCGCTGGTCAGATCTTTTATCTCCGGGATTGCCGTCTGTTTACCGGCCACCAGCGCCAGAATGTCCAGCCCGCCTAGCGCTTCACGCGCCTTATGGACCAGCGAACGGGCGAAAGATTCGTCGCTAAGATCGCCTGGCAATAACACCGCTTTACGGCCGCACTCCTCAATCAGCGCTTTAACCTGCTGGGCGTCCTCTTCTTCCGCTGGCAGATAGTTGATCGCGACATCTGCGCCTTCACGCGCATAAGCGATAGCGGCAGCGCGCCCAATCCCGGAGTCGCCCCCTGTCACCAGCGCCTTACGATCTTTAAGGCGACCACTGCCGACATAACTTTTTTCACCACAGTCAGGAACAGGCGTCATTTTCGCCTGGACGCCGGGCGCCGGCTGTTTTTGCTTAGGATACTCGCCGGTGTAATACTGCGTGGTAGGGTCGTATAGATGAGACATTGAGCTTCTCCCTTCAGGTTGAACACCCTTTAAGCGTAGACACTTTTACTACCGTAAGAGGGAGAATCAGAACGATCCTTATGCTTCGCCCGTATTCACAACAGAGTTAACTAGCCATGAAGGTTATTTTTCTTGCCGTGCGACGGTGGTGACGTTGCGCGTCCGGTAGTCGCCATCGGAAAGCTTACGCATCAGACGTAAGGTTGCCGTCTCGCGAGCCAGCAGATGCTGCCAGTCACTTTCAAGACGAGACATAATTTTGTCTCGTAATTCAGGATGCTGCTCGATAATGGCATTGATGGTCGCGCCATAAATCTCCTCTTTGACCTGTAACGCATACATCTCCCGTCGGTTTTGCCACTTCAGGCGCACTAACGCCGCCGGTATGGATACCACCTCCTGCGTTACCTTTTCCAGGGTGGCATTTTTACTGGCGATTAGTGCTGCAAGATTTTGCTTTAAGATAAATTCATCACTTTTATGGTTGTCTAAAGCCAAATAAACGTTATTGTCTTCAACTTCTTTCATCTTTATCTTCCAGTGAATAAAATAGCGGCATATCGGTTTCGCGAGTGATTAAATTAAGCCAAATGGCATTGCCTTTTTCATTTATCATTGCGGTTTTATCCGCCAGTATTTTACTTAGCGTTTGGGCATCAATATCGCCTTCTGCCTGTAGTGCGTTTATCAGGCGGGCAAACGTTTCAATTTTAGCCACACAATACAGACGTTCTTTAATATGACGGTCACGTTCTTCAAATAATACGTTTCTGTGTTGCCCGGCAGCGTTAGCGCTAATTAAAATATCGGGCTCGTAATCGCTGAGTTTTGTCTTTCCCTTAGGCAAATTTTTACTGTTTTCTGTGGCTTCAGGGGGCGGCGATGACAGGCGAAAATGAGAGGAAACCAGATGCTCAGGAAGCATGACTAAATATCCTTTACGATCAGTGGTATACTATTTTTAATAGTGTAGGTTTCGTTGACAATAACATGGCGTAATTTTAAAATCAAAAAAAATGGAGCCTGCTATGAACAGTATTTTTTATTCTGTTATTATATTGCTATTACTGACCGGCGCGATACTCTTCCTGATGTGGGAGGTTAATAAAAAACGTCCTGGTGGAAAAGTCGTAAATTTAAATCAAACTGAACCCATGACAAAGGAAGAGGGCGAAGATCATTTCTCAGTATTAATGAATTCGATAACGCCGGTATGGTACTGGCGCGTTAACCATGAATATATCGATTTCCTTCATGCAACGATAAAACGAATGACAATGACTGAGTTGAATGAAACGCCTGGATTATTTGACGCACAGCGTCGTTGCAGCGACCTTAACTCTGCCGTTTATAAGTATTACGACAATATTAAGAAGCGTTGTCTGAACGGAGAAAAGGTGCCGTATTCGGATTTGGACGTCCTTAATTTACGCCAGTGTTTTCGTGAGTTCAGTCTTGAAGCCTACCCGGCGTTGGTCGCGCTGGTATGGCCGGAATATCAGCGCCCACAGGTTAAACCGGATGAGATTTAGAGCCTATCCCATTAGGGCTATTTTACTTGCCATTTTGGACCTGGGCAGTGCTCGCCAAAACGCGTTAGCGT
>NZ_JAMNDD010000009.1:0-229849 GCF_051812965.1 Salmonella sp. NW1250
TTTCGTCCGAGGACGTTAAGAATCCGTATCTTCGAGTGCCCACACAGATTGTCTGATAAATTGTTAAAGAGCAGTGCAACGCGGCTTTCGCTCACCGTTGCGAGGTGGCGTATATTACGCTTTCCTCTTTCAGAGTCAACCCTGAATTTCAGGATTTTTCTCTTCAACCGACCGGCTGTTTGTGTGAAGTGATTCACATCCGCCGTGTCGATGGAGGCGCATTATAGGGAGTCGGTTCAGGAAGACAAGCGGAAAAATGCATTTTTGTTTTAACCGCTCATCTTTTATCCATAACGCTTATTTTTGCTGCTTTTTTATCGCCGATGGCAGATCTGCAAGGCTGTTTAACACCCAGTCCGCCGCGTTTTCTGCTTCTGCCGTGACCGGTTTGCCCGTACGCACCAGCACTTTTGTCCCGACATTTGCCGCCGCCGCCGCCTGCATATCTTCCAGCTTGTCTCCCACCATATAAGAAGCCGCCATATCGATATGCAGGAAATCACGCGCCGAGATAAGCATTCCTGGATGCGGCTTGCGGCAATCACATACCTGACGGAACTCTTCTATACTGCCCTGCGGATGGTGAGGACAATAATAGATGCCGTCCAAATCAACATCGCGATCCGCCAACGACCAGTCCATCCATTCGGTTAACGTTTCAAACTGCGCCTCGGTGAATTTGCCGCGCGCGATTCCGGACTGGTTCGTCACCACCACCAGCGCATAGCCCATTTTTTTTAGCTCGCGCATCGCGTCAATAACACCGTCTATAAACTCAAATGCATCGATTTCATGTACGTAGCCGTGATCCACATTAATGGTGCCGTCACGGTCGAGAAAAATTGCGGGTACAGACTTTGCCACCTTTTATAGCTCCTGAGTAAAGCAAGTGGCGCTAGTATCGCATGTTTCAGCAGGCAAGAAAGTGCTCATCGTATAAAGCCTGATTGATTTAGACGTCTGGATGCCTTAACATCCATTCTGTTGACGGCGTTGACCGTATTAGACAGACGAAAATGCCACGGCTAACTTAATTACGATAATAAATAACCAATGATTAAACTTTCGAATATTACCAAAGTGTTCCAGCAGGGGACGCGCACCATTCAGGCGCTAAATAATGTCAGCCTGCACGTGCCTGCCGGGCAGATTTATGGCGTCATTGGCGCCTCCGGCGCCGGTAAAAGTACGCTTATCCGCTGCGTTAACTTACTTGAACGCCCAACCGAAGGTAGCGTTCAGGTCGGCGGTCAGGAGCTGACAACGCTTTCAGAGCCTGAGTTGACCAAAGCTCGCCGTCAAATCGGCATGATTTTCCAACATTTTAACCTGCTCTCTTCCCGTACCGTGTTTGGCAACGTCGCGTTGCCGCTGGAACTGGATAACACACCAAAGGAAGAGATCAAACACCGTGTCACAAAGCTGCTGGATTTAGTCGGTCTTGGCGACAAGCACGACAGCTATCCGGCAAATCTTTCCGGCGGTCAGAAACAGCGTGTCGCGATTGCCCGCGCGTTAGCCAGTAATCCAAAAGTGTTGCTGTGCGATGAAGCCACCAGCGCGCTTGATCCCGCGACGACCCGTTCGATTTTGGAATTGCTGAAAGATATCAACCGTCGTCTGGGGTTGACGATTCTGCTTATCACTCATGAAATGGATGTCGTGAAACGTATCTGCGACTGCGTTGCCGTCATCAGTAATGGCGAGCTTATTGAGCAGGATACGGTCAGCGAAGTCTTCTCGTACCCTAAAACGCCGCTGGCGCAGAAGTTTATTCAGTCCACTCTGCACCTGGACATTCCGGAAGATTACCAGGCGCGTTTGAAAGCGTCGCCGGAAACTGACAGCGTGCCGATGCTGCGCATGGAGTTCACCGGGCAGTCTGTGGATGCCCCGCTGCTTTCTGAAACCGCGCGTCGTTTCAACGTGAACAATAATATTATCAGCGCGCAGATGGATTACGCGGGCGGTGTGAAGTTCGGCATTATGCTAACGGAAATGCACGGCACACAAGAAGAGACGCAAGCCGCAATTGCCTGGCTGCAGGATCACCATGTGAAAGTAGAGGTACTGGGTTATGTCTGAGGCAATGATGTGGTTACTGGTTCGTGGCGTTTGGGAAACGCTGGCGATGACCTTTGTCTCCGGTTTCTTCGGTTTCGTGATTGGCCTGCCGGTTGGCGTATTGCTGTATGTTACGCGCCCGGGGCAGATTATGGAGAACGCCCGGCTGTATCGCTCCCTCTCTGCGGTGGTCAATATTTTCCGCTCGATTCCCTTTATCATCCTGCTGGTGTGGATGATTCCTTTTACCCGAATAATTGTCGGCACCTCCATTGGTTTGCAGGCCGCAATTGTACCGCTGACCGTCGGCGCCGCGCCTTTTATCGCCCGTATGGTGGAAAATGCGTTGTTAGAGATTCCTGCCGGGCTGATTGAAGCCTCGCGAGCGATGGGCGCCACGCCGCTGCAAATTGTACGTAAAATCCTTTTACCGGAAGCGCTGCCTGGTCTGGTGAATGCGGCAACCATTACACTGATCACCCTGGTCGGTTACTCCGCAATGGGCGGCGCCGTCGGCGCAGGCGGCCTCGGCCAAATCGGCTATCAGTACGGTTATATTGGATACAATGCTACCGTGATGAATACGGTGCTGGTATTACTCGTCGTTCTGGTTTATTTAATTCAGTTATCCGGCGATCGCATCGTCAGGGCTGTCACGCATAAGTAACGTTAAACACAACACAAATACTCATTAAGGAAATAAGCATGGCGTTCAAATTCAAAACCTTTGCGGCAGTGGGTGCTCTGATTGGTTCTCTGGCACTTGCGGGTTGCGGTCAGGATGAAAAAGATCCGAATCATATTAAAGTCGGCGTAATCGTTGGCGCAGAGCAGCAAGTTGCCGAAGTCGCGCAGAAAGTCGCGAAAGAAAAATACGGCCTGGACGTGGAATTGGTGACCTTTAATGATTATGTTCTGCCTAATGAAGCGCTGAGCAAAGGCGATATCGATGCCAATGCCTTCCAGCACAAACCGTATCTGGATCAGCAAATCAAAGATCGCGGCTACAAACTGGTTTCCGTTGGTAAGACTTTTGTCTATCCCATTGCAGGATATTCCAAAAAAATCAAATCTCTGGATGAGCTCAAGGACGGTTCCCAGGTCGCTGTGCCTAACGACCCGACCAACCTTGGTCGTTCCCTGTTGCTGCTGCAAAAAGTAGGGCTGATTAAACTGAAAGACGGCGTCGGTCTGCTTCCTACCTCGCTGGATATCGTCGAAAACCCGAAAAATCTGAAAATTGTTGAGCTGGAAGCGCCGCAGTTGCCGCGTTCGCTGGATGACGCGCAGATCGCGTTAGCGGTCATCAATACGACTTACGCCAGCCAGATTGGCCTGACGCCAGCGAAAGACGGTATCTTCGTTGAAGATAAAGATTCTCCGTACGTTAACCTGATCGTGACGCGTGAAGATAACAAAGACGCCGAGAATGTGAAAAAATTCGTTCAGGCTTACCAGTCTGATGAAGTGTACGAAGCCGCAAATAAAGTTTTTAATGGCGGTGCGGTGAAAGGCTGGTAAGTTTTAGGCTGATTCCACAATCTGTAATATTATTCAGGACGGGCTATTGCCCGTCTTGTCATTTATGCAAGCTCCTGATTCAATATCTGGCAATTAGAACATTCATTGAGGAAATATTATGCGTGCTTTACCGATCTGTTTATTGGCACTCATGCTGGGCGGTTGTTCCATGCTAAGCAGATCCCCTGTTGAACCCGTTCAAAGCACCGCAACCCCGCCAAAAGCGGAGCCGGAGAAACCTAAAGCGCCGCGTGCCGCTCCCGTCAGGATTTACACCAATGCTGAAGACTTAGTCGGCAAACCTTTCCGCGATCTTGGCGAGGTTAGCGGCGAATCCTGCCAGGCGACAAATCAAGACTCTCCGCCTAACATTCCAACTGCGCGCAAGCGTATGCAGATTAATGCATCTAAAATGAAAGCCAACGCCGTCCTGCTGCACAGCTGTGAAATTACCAGCGGCACGCCAGGCTGCTATCGTCAGGCGGTTTGTATCGGGTCCGCCCTGAATATTTCGGCGAAATGAGCAGCTTTCAGTTTGAACAAATCGGCGTTATTCGCTCCCCCTATAAAGAAAAATTCGCCGTTCCGCGCCAGCCTGGTCTGGTCAAAAGCGCCTGCGGCGAACTGCATCTGATAGCGCCTTACAACCAGGCCGATGCCGTTCGCGGCCTGGAAGCGTTCAGCCATTTGTGGGTGCTTTTCGTTTTTCATCAGACGATGGACGGCGGCTGGCGGCCAACAGTTCGTCCGCCCCGTCTTGGCGGTAACGCCAGAATGGGCGTTTTTGCCACGCGCTCCACGTTCCGCCCCAATCCGATTGGCATGTCGCTCGTTGCGCTAAAAGGTATCGAGTGCCGGAAAGAGAGCGTAATTCTGAAATTAGGCAGTCTGGATCTGGTGGATGGCACGCCGGTGGTGGATATCAAACCGTATTTACCGTTTGCCGAGGCCTTACCGGACGCCGCCGCCAGCTATGCGCAACAGGCGCCGATAGCTGAAATGCCCGTGAGTTTTACCGCTGAGGTGGCTCAACAGCTTACGACGCTGGAAAGGCGTTATCCGCAGCTACGGACATTTATTTGCGATGTGCTGGCGCAAGATCCTCGCCCGGCTTATCGTAAGGGTGAAGAGACGGGCAAAACCTATGCCGTCTGGCTGCATGATTTTAACGTGCGCTGGCGTGTGGTTAACACCGGATTTGAAGTGTTTGCGCTGGAACCACGGTAATTTCACGCCCTTCTCTTTTGACATCTCTTGCACGCTGGTAAACTAAATCACTTTTTTTGTATCAGGCTCACATTGAGCCTGTTCGATCGTTCAACTGGAACCGTAACAACATGCGTACTAGCCAATACCTGCTCTCCACTCTGAAGGAGACACCTGCCGACGCCGAGGTTATCAGCCACCAGCTGATGCTGCGCGCCGGGATGATCCGCAAGCTCGCCTCCGGGTTATATACCTGGCTGCCGACCGGCCTGCGCGTCCTGAAAAAAGTCGAAAACATCGTGCGTGAAGAGATGAACAACGCCGGTGCTATCGAGGTGTCGATGCCAGTCGTTCAGCCAGCCGACCTGTGGCAAGAGAGTGGTCGTTGGGAACAGTACGGTCCGGAACTGCTGCGTTTTGTCGACCGTGGCGAGCGTCCGTTCGTACTCGGCCCGACCCACGAAGAAGTTATCACCGATCTGGTGCGTAATGAACTCAGCTCTTATAAGCAGTTGCCGCTGAACTTCTTCCAAATCCAGACCAAATTCCGTGATGAAGTGCGTCCGCGCTTTGGCGTGATGCGTTCGCGCGAATTCCTGATGAAAGATGCTTACTCTTTCCATACCTCTCAGGAATCGTTGCAGGAAACCTATGACGCCATGTACGCCGCGTATAGCCGTATCTTCAGCCGTATGGGGTTGGATTTCCGCGCGGTACAGGCCGATACCGGTTCTATCGGCGGCAACGCCTCGCATGAATTCCAGGTGCTGGCGCAAAGCGGCGAAGACGATATCGTTTTCTCTGATGTTTCTGATTACGCGGCTAACATTGAACTGGCAGAAGCTATCGCGCCGCAAACGCCGCGCGCAGCGGCGACGCAGGAAATGACTCTGGTCGATACGCCAAATGCCAAAACCATCGCGGAGCTGGTGGAACAATTCAACCTGCCAATTGAAAACACGGTAAAAACGCTGCTGGTGAAAGCGGTGAAAGACAGCAAGTCTCCGCTGGTGGCTCTGCTGGTTCGCGGCGATCATGAACTGAATGAAGTTAAAGCGGAAAAACTGCCGCAGGTTGCCAGCCCGCTGACCTTCGCTACCGAAGAAGAGATTCGCGCCGTAATTAATGCCGGCCCTGGCTCCCTCGGCCCGGTCAATATGCCGATTCCGGTCATCATCGATCGTACCGTTGCCGCCATGAGCGATTTTGCCGCTGGCGCCAACATCGACGGTAAACACTACTTTGGTATTAACTGGGATCGCGATGTGGCGACGCCTGTTGTTGCCGACATCCGTAACGTAGTCGCCGGCGATCCGAGTCCGGATGGTCAGGGAACGTTGCTTATCAAACGCGGTATCGAAGTGGGTCACATCTTCCAGTTAGGTACCAAGTACTCAGAAGCGCTGAAAGCCTCCGTTCAGGGTGAAGATGGCCGTAACCAGATCCTGACAATGGGCTGCTATGGTATCGGCGTAACACGTGTCGTTGCCGCGGCTATCGAGCAGAACTTTGACGAGCGCGGCATTGTATGGCCTGACGCCATTGCGCCTTTCCAGGTCGCTATTCTGCCGATGAATATGCACAAATCCTTCCGTGTGCAGGAGCTGGCGGAAAAGCTGTACAGCGAATTGCGCGCGCAGGGCATTGAAGTGCTGATGGACGACCGTAAAGAGCGCCCGGGCGTGATGTTTGCCGATATGGAGCTGATTGGTATTCCACATACTATCGTGATTGGCGATCGCAACCTGGATAACGACGATATTGAGTATAAATACCGTCGCAGCGGTGAAAAATCGCTGATTAAAACCGGCGATATCGTTGATTATCTGGTCAAGGCGATTAAAGGCTAAACGACATTTTGTTGGCATTGCCCGGCGCCACCCGGCAGATATGTAAAGGCCTCGCACCCTGCGAGGCCTTTTATTAGTGAGTGCAATCTTTACCCGGCGCAAACTTCACATTTTTATCAGCTATTAGCGTTTTTACCGGCTCGCCCGTGTCCGGGTTCGCGGCAAACACAAAATGCCCTTCTACCGTCAGCAGCACCGGTTTTTCCGCTTCACCTTTCGCCGCCAGATAGCCGCGCTCAAGCTGGGCGTTACTGGCGACCGGCAGCCGTTTTCCGGTCGCGCAATCGGTAAAGGTCGCCGCATCGGCCCTGTATACATACATACCACGCAGCGGCATTGGCGTTACCGGCAGGCTGGCGGTAACAGGCACCAGCGTATAATTAAGCTGCGAAGCCACCGGATTGCCTTCTCTGTCGAGCATCTCCAGCGCATTGCCTTTCGCGCGATAATACGATTTCTCGCCATTGCTGTCGGTTAACACCAGTTTATCCGCCGTCCGCGCCCAGGTACCGTATGACGCAAAAGAGGAAGGTTCTTCGCGCACGCCCTGATAGCGCTCGTTCATCACCCATGTGCCGTCTTTTTCCAGAAACAGTGACGTTTCAATACCTTCACAATCCGCACAGGGCAGCACGCCGCGCCAGCTTTGCTGCATGGGTTTTAATTCCGCCGCCTGCGCAGGTTGCAGGGCGTCAACTTCCGCACGGTTATTACACCCTATCAATGCAAATAGCGTACAGGCTGCCGCTACTGACAATATTGCTGTTCTCACCATAAAATCCTTATGAAATTGCTATTCCTGCCCGTCAATCCAGTGGACGACGAACTTTGCCGCGAAGCGCCTTTACAGAAGATTTTTGCGCCTTTGAGGATAAGCGGCGCTCTTTCGAGGCACGCGTCGGACGGGTTGCGCGACGGCTTTTCTGCTCCGCGGTTAATTCTTTTATGACGGCAACCAGCCTGGCGATAGCCGCTTCCCGGTTGAGCTCCTGGCTCCGGAACTCCTGCGCCTTAATGATAATGACGCCATCATCGCTTATCAGATGGTGGCTGGCCGTCAGCAAACGCTGTTTATAATACTCTGGCAGGCCAGAGGCCCGAATGTCAAAGCGCAAATGAATCGCGCTAGAGGTCTTATTTACGTGCTGACCACCCGCGCCCTGCGCGCGAATGGCCGTAATTTCCAGCTCATTGTCGGCTATGGAGACCGTCCGGGAGATGGCAATCATGAGGGCTGTTGCCAGGCGGTTAGCTGTATTTCCAGATTATTCCGAGCATCAGAAAGCCAGATTGCGCCGTCCTGAATCGTCGCCTGTAGCGTCATGGTACGATCGGCAAATTCATTGAGCTGCGCCAGTTGCCCGTCATCCAGATACCAGACGGACAGGTTAGCGAACTGCGCGCACTTGCTTTGATGCTGCTGCCACCAGATTTGCGCCGCCCGGGAGTTATAAGCAAAGAGCGCGACGTCGCTCGCCTGAGTACAGGCTTTCTTAATACGGCGCTCATCCGGCAGCCCCAGCTCTATCCAGAGATCGATGCCCAGATGATCGTTACGCAGCCAGGCCTCCGGCTCATCTTCCGCGCTGAGCCCGCGTGTAAACTGCAACCGTTCATCAGCATATTTTATCCATGCCAACAGGCGCAGCATCATGCGCTCCTGCGTTTCAGAAGGGTGACGCGCCAGCGTCAATGCCGCATCCAGAAACCGGTTGCGATCAAGGTCAGCCACATTGACGACGGCTTTATAAATTGTCGCTTTAAGCGCCATGAGAAAACTCCTTTCGAATCAGGCGCCCATTGTAGCGAAAACCGCGCTAAAAGGCTGTTAACGAATCTTTTACCCACTCGCGTCAGGCGCTGATATTGCGCAAATGAGTATGGTATAGTCACCTTGCTAAACAAGATTTAACTTCGTAGGCTTAGACTTGCATCCACGGTTAAGTCAGAATGCTGACAGGAGGGCATGTGGAAAAATATTGTGAGTTAGTACGCAAGCGGTATGCGGAAATCGCCAGCGGAGACTTAGGGTATGTCCCGGATGCGCTGGGTTGTGTATTGAAAGTGCTTAATGAAGTGGCGGCAGATAGCGCCCTTTCAGAGTCGGTCAGGGAAAAGGCAGCTTATGCTGCCGCGAACTTACTGGTGAGCGATTATGTCAATGAATGAAACGTATCAACCCATTAATTGCGATGACTACGATAGTCTTGAGCTTGCCTGCATGCATCATTTAATACTGACGCTAACGTTAAAAGATGGCGAGGTTTTGCAGGCAAAAGCGAACGATTTGATCTTACGTAAAAACGTAGAATATCTGCTTGCCGAGGTTTCCGGCGAGTCTTGTGAGCTTCGTCTCGATAAAATCGCCAGTTTCAGCCACCCGGAAATTGGTACCGTGGTAGTTAGCGAATCCTGAGTATTTTGTTGCCGGATGGTGGTGCAAGCACCTTATCCGGCCTACGTTCCATGCGATACGTAGGCCCGATAAGCGCAGCGCCATCAGGCATGCCAAACCAGACTCACCCCTTCTTTATCTTCTGCTGCTCCCTCACGCGTCACAAAAACACCCGCAGCCGCAATCAGCGTTTCGCCGTAAAACAACAGCGGCGTGGTGTCTCGTCGCCAGGGCGGGATCCCCTGCTCCTGCCAGATTTTCTTTAACTTACGTCCACCGTTACGCCCGACAATATGTAATACGCCTGGCGCTTTAAACCGAATGCTGACGGATGCTTCCTCTCGCGGTCGGCGCAGTTCGCCGCCAGGAACGAGCTGTACCGTCCCTAAGCCGGCAGGCAGCGCCAGCGGTGTTTGCCAGACGGGCCAGACGACCGTCGTTTCGTGTTGTCCGGCCACGGTTTTAATCCACCACAGTTGCGACTGATAACGGCGAATCTCGTGATCGCCAAAGCGTAAACAGGGAGAGGCGTCGTCGCGCGCCAGCGCCACTTCCTGCCAGATACGTTCCAGCGCGTCGCGAGAGGGCATCGGCGCATTACGCATCGCCAGCCAGCGACGCAAAATCGCTGCCCGCCGTACATCGCTCATCAACATCAATGGAGAGAGCCGCAATGTTCCCTCCGCCGTGATACAGTCCGTAAGATCGCTGGCCAGAAGCTCATCCAGCAGCCTTTCTTGCTCGGCGCAGAGCGTCGCGCTACGGGCTACCGCCGCAGGAAAATGCGGCCAGCGCTGCTGTAAGAGCGGAAGCGCGCGCAGGCGTAAAAAATTGCGATCGTAGGCGTCATCCTGATTGCTTTCATCTTCAATCCAGCATAAGCCATGACGCACAGCCCACTGTTCCAGCGTCTTCCGCGTTTCTCTCAACAGCGGACGAAGAAGCAGAGTTCCGGCAAAAGGCGAGCGTTCTCCCATCGCGGAAAGTCCGGCCGGACCGCTGCCGCGCTTTAACGCCAGCAGGAATGTTTCACACTGATCGTCAAGGTGCTGCGCGGTTGCCAGCACTTCGCCAGGCAATAGCGTCTGTGCGAACGCCCGGTAGCGCGCTTCACGCGCATGGGCCTCGATACCCAGGCCATTATCTGCCAGCGTCACCCGCTCCACTACCAGCGGAACCTGCCAGCGTTCGCATACGGTTTCGCAATGCCGCACCCAGCTATCAGCATGAGGGCTTAAACCGTGATGAATATGGATAGCACGCAGCGTAACGTCAGGGTGGCGTTCTCGCCACAACACCAGTTGATGCAGAAGCACCGTAGAATCCAGGCCGCCGCTAAAGGCAGCCAGAATACGGCGAGAAGAGAGTAACGAGGTATTCAACGTGAGAGTGGTCATGATCCATGCTTATAGTGACTTAGCCCGGCAACGTTACCTGGCGAGCGTCTTAATGACAAGCCTTACTGCTCATACAGCTCAAGCGGTAAACCGTCCGGATCGTTGAAAAAAGTAAAGCGCTTCCCGGTATACGGATCGATGCGTATCGGTTCGCACTTAACCTGATGCTTTTCCAGATGCGCAACGGCGTTTTCCACATTTTCCACGCTGAAAGCCAGATGGCGCAGGCCGCAGGCTTCAGGTCGGCTTGGACGCGCCGGAGGGAAGGGAAAAGAGAAAAGCTCAATCACATACTGCCCGTTTAGTGCCAAATCGCCCTTCCACGAGTCACGCTCTTCCCGCCAGACTTCGCTTAGCAGATCGAACCCCAGAATATCGCAATAAAACGCCTTGCTCACCGCATAGTCTGTCGCAATGATCGCGATGTGATGAACCTGTTTTAATCCCAGCATAGCGTCTCCTTTATTGATTATCAGTACGTTACTCGTCACATTCCCGTCAGGCAAGCTAACAGGCGTGTTTTAAGACTCGTACCTGGTACACCCCGTCTTCATTCCGTTTCGCACCGTGAATATCCGTTTCAAAACCGGGATAATGCTGGCCAATCGAGCAGAGCATCAGCAGAAAATCGAGCACGGCCCGACTCTGTTGCGTGATCCTCTCGCCGGGCATCAACAGCGGAACGCCTGGCGGATAAGGCAGGATCATATTCGCGGAAACGCGCCCTGGCAGTTGATCGAGCGCCACGGTTTCCACCTCGCCTTTGATCTGACGCTGCCAGGCCTGGTGCGGGGTCATGATCATCTCCGGTAAAACCTCGAACGCCCGCAGCATCAGCCCCGGAAGATCGTGCTGGCGGATCAGTTTATGTATCCCCTGCGCCAGATCCTGAATGCGCATATTGCGATAAAAATCCGGATCTTCCGCATACAGATCCGGCAACATATTTTTGACGCGCAGGTTAAGATCGTAGGCCCGTTTAAATTCTGTCAGTCCGCGCAGCAGCCCCATCGCACGGGTCTTATCAATCCCTATGCTGAACAAAAACAGCAGATTATACGGCCCGGTTTTTTCCACCACCACGCCTCGCTCATCGAGGAACTTCGCCACCAGCGCGGCGGGTATCCCCTCTTCGCTCATGTTGCCCTGTTCATCCATCCCCGGCGTCAGGATTGTCACCTTAACCGGATCGAGAAACATATGATCGTCATCGGCATCGGCGAAGCCATGCCAGGTTTCTCCCGGCGTGACCGGCCAGCATTCGGCCTCATCAACCTCTTCCGGCTGCCAGATATCAAAGAACCAGCTATCGGACTCTTCACGTAGCCGCTGTACCTCTTTACGAAAATGGAGCGCCCGCTCCACCGAACGATTAATCAATCTTTTCCCTGGATTGCCGCGCAGCATCGCCGCCGCGGTCTCGATAGAGGCGACAATGGGATAGCTCGGCGATGTGGAAGTGTGCATCATAAACGCTTCGTTAAACGTCTCTTCGTCATATTCCCCTTTGATATGAATAAGCGACGCCTGCGAAAAAGCCGCCAGCATTTTATGGGTGGATTGCGTTTCGAAAATCACTTTTCCGGGCACCCGATCGCCGCTCATCCCGCTTTTCCCCTGGTAGATCGGATGGAAATGGGTATAGGGTACCCAGGCGGAATCAAAATGGATCGAGGGAACGTCCAGCATCTGCTTGATCCAGTTAGTGTTATACAGCAGACCATCGTAAGTAGAATTGGTGATAACCGCATGAACCGGCCATTGCGCCTGCGCGGTTTCCGCCACCTTACGCGCAATGCTGTCGCGGGTAAATTCACGCTTAGGAATACCGCCGAGAATACCGAGCGCATTGCGCGTCGGCTTCAACCAGAGAGGCACCACATCGCTCATCATCAGCAAATGCGCCAGCGATTTATGACAATTACGATCAATGAGTAGCGTACTTCCCGCAGGCGCGGCATACATACCGACAATTTTATTCGAGGTCGACGTACCGTTCGTCACCATATAGCTCTGCTCGGCGCCAAAAGTACGGGCGATATACTCTTCCGCTTCCAGATGCGGCCCGGTGTGATCCAGCAGAGATCCCAGTTCAGTCACCGAAATCGACACATCGGCCTTTAAGGTATTGCCGCCAAAAAAGTCATAAAACAGACAGCCTGGCGGGCTTTTCTGATACGCCGTTCCCGCCATATGACCCGGCGTACAAAAGGTATATTTTCCTTCTTTGGCGTAGGTAAACAGCGCTTTGGTAAACGGCGGCGTAATATTATCGAGATATTCGTTTGTATATTGATGAATGCGCGTCGCGATATCTTCAGCCAGCCCCAATGCATACTCAAAAAACCACAGCGCCATGCGCATATCGTGAACGCTAACGTCCAGCGTGGAGTTGGTATTGATAAAGGCGTAGAGGGGAAGGTATTCATTTAGCTGGTTGATTTCGCTACAAAGGTCGAGACTGTATTCATCCCAGTCAAAAATAACGCCGCAGATGCGCGGGTTATGTTCAATAAACTTCAACAAGTCAACGCTATTTTGCGGCCAGATAATTTGAAATCCCAGGGATTGTAATGCACGCTCAAGCTCCTTGATGGGTTCATCTTTATAATAAACCCCGTGCGGCCCCATAATGGCGATGATGTTCATGCTTTCTCCTGAAAAAACCTGAGATAAGCATAGTAACAATCCTGCCGATGCAAAGCACCGACAGGATTTATCTTATTACAATGCGTTCCATGCATCGGCCCAGGCAATCCCTACGCCGGGCTCATAGTAGGCAGGCGCAACATTACACCATGAGCCTTCCGGGAACGGTTTGCACTGGTACAATGCGCCATTACTGTTAACGATGTCGCCCGGATTCCATTTCTGGCTGCTGCTCCAGGCAGGATAGCTGGTGGTCTTATCTTCGTCATCCGCAGCGGCGGCCTTCGCTTTCACATTCAGCGTATAAACCGCTGTACTGGAGAGCGTACCGTCGCTAACGGTCAGATTCACCACATACTGGGTGTTCTGAGTGACATCCGGCGCGTTGAAAATCACAACGGCTTTATCCTGGCCGCTCAGCGTTTTGCCATCCTGCGACATCCAGGTATAGGTGAGCTTGTCGCCATTCGCGTCGGTCGATCCTTCCGCGCTGAGTGAAACCGGGCTACCGGCTTCCACCGCCCCGACCGGCCCGGCAATGCGCGCGACTGGCGCCACGTTTTCATCCGTCACTGGCGCCGGAGTTGGCGTGACATCCGGTTCAGTGGTTCCGTTATCATCGACGACATTAACGTTGAAATAATGCTGTACACATTTCGTGTAGTCACCCTCTTTAAAGGCGGTATACGGCGTCTGATATCCCACTAACTGGCAGGAATAGGTTTTACCGTCCGCAGTATCGGCGCTCCAGCCCCAGTCTTGTTCCCAATAGATCGGTAACGCGCCAGCGCCGCCTTCATCGAACTGCTTCATCTTTTTACAGCCCAACACTTCGTCCGCCGGCACCGGCACTTTCAGGTAGTTGGCAAACTCTTTGTAGTAGGCGATGCGGTTAAGCGACTGCGCATTCTCATCTGCGCCGCCGCACTCCACGCCGCCATTGATGATTTGAATGGTGACGCCGAAACCTGATACCAGGCCGTTTGCTTTATCGCGATCGTTTGGCTGCCAGGTACCGTCAATCACATGTAGCATAGACGGCTTCGGCGGCTGCGGATACACAAAGAAGAAGACGGCGCTCGCCAGGTTCATCCAGGTATCCGCCACCAGCTCGGGTTTATCCAGCAGAGGGCGAACGTCGCCATACATCGCGTCAGAGAAAGGCCCATAGTTGTAGTTATAAGAAAGCTGTTTTGCCCCGCGACCAAAATAGCTGAGGAAATCGCCGTCCTTATCTTTACCGCACGGCCAGGTCTGGCCCTGCCATACATCCGGGTTACATTCGCCGTTGTAGCCGCCTTTCTGCCCTTCTGTCCAGCCGACTTCGCGCAGATAGACCAGCGCCTGACGCCATTCCGGAATGTCACGCCAGCTTTCGTGACCGCCCGTCTCCTGGGCAAAATGCGCAAACATAGTAGCCAGGGTTTTACGGCAGATAGCGTCGCTATCGCGTCCATCGGTGTAGGTACCACAAACCGCCGGGAATTTACCTATCGCTTTCAGGAAGTTAGAGTAAGTGTATTCCGGCGCGCGCATCGGGAACAGATAATCCCAGTCGGCCTCTTTCAGAATACTTTCAACGCGTCTTACGTTTGCCGGGTTAGCGGCGCGCCCCGGTTCGATTTGTTCGACCGCGCTGTTATCCAACGTCTGGATAGAGGATTTCACGGCCTCCATTAACGGAAAATCCGTCAGCGCTTTCTCTTTCGCCGCCAGATCGCTGGCGTTGATGGTCATTGGCTCACTACTGCTAAGCAGCGGTGCGGCCTGCGCACCGGATAAGCTCAACATGATTCCTGCCGCCACGGCGCTGAGCGCCAGTGTTTTTTGCAATCCCATAATTTTCTCCTTGAAGGGTAGTTCACTGCCTGCCCTGGCCACACGCCTGGCAGTTGCTACAGTGTCAGGGAGAACATGCCGTTGCGTTTAATCACATCAACTCATCGGCGTCTCATTTTTCCTCGTCCAAAAAAAAGAGGCCGGATTATCCGGCCTCCTGGGAAAAATGAGGTAAATGATTAGGCGTAACCGTAGCTCATCAAACGCTGGTAACGACGGTTTTTTAAATCATCGGTGCTTAACACATCGAGATCGGCTAAATCTTCCAGCAGCTGCGCTTTTAGCGATGCCGCCATCGCTTCCGGATTACGGTGCGCGCCGCCCAGCGGCTCCGGAATGATGGAATCGATGAGCTTCAGCTCTTTCAGACGCGGCGCGATGATGCCCATCGCTTCAGCAGCCAATGGCGCTTTGTCGGCGCTCTTCCACAAAATAGAGGCGCAACCTTCCGGGGAGATAACGGAATAGGTGCTGTATTGCAGCATATTCACTTTATCACCCACGCCAATCGCCAATGCGCCGCCGGAGCCGCCTTCGCCAATCACGGTGCAGATGACCGGTACGTTCAGACGAGACATCTCACGCAGGTTGCGGGCGATAGCTTCAGACTGACCACGCTCTTCCGCGCCCACGCCAGGGTAAGCGCCCGGGGTGTCGATGAAGGTGATAATCGGCATGTTGAAGCGTTCAGCCATTTCCATCAGGCGCAGCGCTTTGCGGTAGCCTTCCGGCGCTGGCATGCCAAAGTTACGACGAATTTTTTCTTTGGTTTCACGACCTTTCTGATGACCAATGATCATCACCGGCCGCCCTTCCAGACGCGCGATACCGCCGACGATGGCTTTGTCATCAGCATAGGCGCGATCGCCCGCCAGCTCATCAAACTCATCAAACGCCAGACGGACATAATCCAGGGTGTACGGACGCTGCGGATGGCGCGCCAGTTGGGCTACCTGCCATGCGCCGAGATCGGCGAAGATTTTGCGCGTCAGTTCTACGCTTTTTTCGCGCAGGCGATGGACTTCTTCATCGATATTAATATCCAGTTTCTCATCCTGGCGGCTTACCGCAGTCAGAGAATCGATTTTCGCTTCCAGCTCTGCTATCGGCTGTTCAAAATCAAGGAAATTCAGACTCATAGTATTCCTGTATTAGTCAAACTCCAGTTCCACCTGCTCCGAACCAATGAGGCCACGCAGATCGTTAAGTAAACGATCGCTCGGAGAGACACGCCACGTTGCGCCAAAACGCAGCCGCGCACGCGCATCCGCCCTCTGATAGTAGAGATGTACTGGAATGGTCCCCGAGCGGTGGGGTTCCAGAGACTGACGGAGTCGGTTTAAAAGCTGGTCATCAATTTGCCTGTCCGTCAGCGAGATAGCAAGCCCGCGAGCGTATTTTTCGCGAGCTTCGTCAATATCCATCACTTCGCGGGCGGTCATTTTAAGCCCCCCGCTGAAGTCATCAAAGCTGACCTGTCCGCTGACGATAAGTATGCGGTCTTTTTCCAGCAACTGCTGGTATTTATCCAGCGCGTCGGTAAATAACATCACTTCCAGACGCCCGGAACGGTCATCCAGCGTACAGATGCCGATACGATTGCCGCGCTTGGTGACCATAACCCTTGCGGCAATCACGAGCCCCGCAGCCGTGGTGACTTTACCACGTTCTGTCGGATGCATGTCTTTGAGCCTTACCCCGCCGACATAGCGCTCAATTTCTTTTAAATACTGATTGATGGGGTGGCCCGTCAGGTACAGCCCCAACGTTTCACGTTCCCCATCTAACACCACCTGCTCCGGCCACGGCTGGCAGCTGGCATAGGATTGTTCGATTTGCTCCGGCTCTTCCGCCAGCACGCCGAACATATCCGCCTGACCGATAGCTTCCGCTTTAGCGTGCTGGTCGGCGGCTTTCAGCGCATCGCCCAATGAGTTCATCAGCGCGGCGCGGTGCGGCCCCAGGCGGTCGAACGCCCCGGACATGATCAGCTTTTCCAGCACCCGGCGGTTGAGCTTTTTGGTGTCGGTCCGCGCGCACAGATCAAACAGTTCGCGGAAATAGCCGCCCTGATTACGCGCGTCGATGATCGCTTCGATCGGCCCTTCGCCGACGCCTTTGATCGCGCCGATGCCGTAGACGATCTCGCCCTCATCGTTAACGTGGAAATGGTACAATCCGGAGTTAATATCCGGCGGCAGAATTTTCAGTCCCATCCGCCAGCACTCGTCCACCAGGCCGACGACCTTCTCGGTGTTATCCATATCGGCAGTCATCACCGCCGCCATAAATTCAGCCGGATAGTGCGCCTTTAGCCATAGCGTCTGGTAAGAAACCAGCGCATAAGCGGCGGAGTGCGATTTGTTAAACCCGTAACCGGCGAATTTCTCCACCAGGTCAAAGATTTTCATCGCCAGTTCGCCGTCGATACCGTTCTTTTTCGCGCCCTCTTCAAAAACGGAACGCTGTTTGGCCATCTCCTCCGGCTTTTTCTTACCCATCGCACGACGCAGCATATCCGCGCCGCCGAGAGTATACCCGGAAAGTACCTGGGCAATCTGCATCACCTGTTCCTGATACAGAATGATGCCGTAGGTCGGCTCCAGTACCGGCTTCAGGCTTTCATGCTGCCACTGAACGTCCGGGTAAGAGAGTTCTTCACGACCGTGCTTACGGTCGATAAAGTTATCTACCATCCCTGACTGCAACGGGCCGGGACGGAACAGGGCCACCAGTGCGATCATATCTTCAAAGCAGTCTGGCTGCAGACGTTTGATCAGATCTTTCATGCCGCGCGATTCAAGCTGGAAGACCGCCGTGGTTTCCGAGCGCTGCAGCATGTCGAAGCTTTTTTTATCGTCCAGCGGAATGGCGGCGATATCCAGCGGCGGCTCGCCGTTTTTCTCGCGCCGCTTGTTGATCATCTCCAGCGCCCAGTTGATGATGGTCAGCGTACGCAAGCCGAGGAAGTCGAACTTCACCAGCCCGGCATATTCCACGTCGCTTTTATCAAACTGGGTAACCGGATGCTTGCCCTCTTCATCGCAGTACAGCGGCGCAAAGTCGGTAATTTTGGTCGGCGCGATGACCACGCCGCCAGCGTGCTTACCGGCGTTACGCGTGACACCTTCGAGCTTACGCGCCATATCGATCAGCGCTCTGACCTCTTCGTCCGCCTCGTAAATTTCCGGCAGTTGCGGTTCCGCTTCAAAGGCTTTTGCCAGCGTCATGCCCGGATCGGGCGGCACCAGCTTCGAGATACGATCGACAAAACCGTACGGATGCCCCAGCACGCGGCCCACATCGCGGATAACGGCTTTCGCCGCCATCGTACCGAAGGTGATAATCTGCGATACCGCATCACGCCCGTACATGTCTGCGACGTGCTCAATCACCTGGTCGCGTTTCTCCATACAGAAGTCGACGTCGAAGTCAGGCATCGAGACACGTTCCGGGTTCAGGAAACGTTCGAACAGCAGGTCAAATTCCAGCGGATCAAGGTCGGTAATTTTCAGCGCGTAGGCCACCAACGAACCGGCCCCGGAACCACGTCCCGGCCCTACCGGCACGCCGTTATCTTTTGACCACTGGATAAACTCCATCACGATGAGGAAGTAGCCAGGGAACCCCATCTGGTTGATAACCTGTAGTTCAATATCCAGACGCTCGTCATATTCCGGGCGACGCTTTTTGCGCTCTTCTTCGTCCGGAAACAGGAAAGCCAGACGCTCTTCCAGCCCCTCTTTCGCTTTTTTGACCAGATAATCTTCGGTGGTCATATCGCCGGTCGGGAACTGCGGCAGGAAATATTCACCCAGACGCACCGTTACGTTGCAGCGTTTGGCAATCTCCACCGTATTTTCCAGCGCCTCCGGAATATCGGAGAACAGCTCGCACATTTCTTCTTCACTGCGCATATACTGCTGCGGTGAATAATTGCGTGGACGTTTAGGATCGTCGAGCGTGAAACCGTCGTGGATCGCGACACGAATTTCATGGGCGTCAAAATCATCGCTTTCAAGAAAACGGACATCGTTTGTCGCGACAACCGGCAAACCACGTGCCTCAGCCAGCTCAACCGCAGCATGGAGATAGGTCTCTTCATCCTGTCTGCCGGTACGGATCAGTTCCAGGAAGTAGCGTTCGGGAAAATGCGCTTCATAGAAAGCAACGCACTCCTCCACCAGCGCCTGGTTGCCGCGTAGCAGACAGCGGCCTACGTCGCCCATGCGCCCGCCGGAAAGCAGGATCAAACCTTCTTTAAGCTCTACCAGCCAGTCGCGCTCAATAATCGGGCCTGCCGCGCCGTAGCCGCGCTGATACGCTTTCGAGATCAGCAACGTCAGGTTCTGGTATCCCGTATTATTCGCCGCCAGTACCGTCAGATGAGTCAGCTCATCTCCCAGCAGTTCGTTGTGAACATTAAAGTCCGCCCCGACGATGGGTTTAATGCCCGCGCCATGACCCGCTCCGTAGAACTTCACCAGACCGCAGAGGTTGGTAAAATCGGTGATCGCCAGCGCAGGCATACCTAATGAGGCCGCCTTTTTCACCAGCGGCCCGGTCTTCGCCAGCCCATCGATCATAGAGTAGTCGCTGTGCACCCGCAGGTGAACGAAACGTGGTTCAGACATCTTCAGATTTCTCGATACAAGAATCAGGACACAAGTCCCAGAGCGCGTTTAACAGGCGCAAAACTGCGTCGGTGGTGCGCCGTCGCGCCATACTGTGCCAACTTTTCCAGATGAAAAGCGGTTGGATAGCCTTTGTGCTGCGCAAAGCCATACTGAGGAAAAACGATATCCAGCGCCGCCATTTCTGCGTCGCGGGTGACTTTCGCCAGAATAGACGCCGCGCTAATCTCCGCCACGCGGCTGTCGCCTTTCACCACGGCCATTGACGGCACAGGCAGCGCCGGACAGCGATTGCCGTCGATCAGCACATATTCTGGCGCAATATGCAGACCAGCGACAGCGCGCTGCATGGCGAGCATGGTGGCGTGCAAAATATTCAGCTCATCAATTTCATGCGCTTCCGCGCGTCCCAGACTCCAGCTTAACGCCTTTTCTTTAATCTCTTCATACAATGACAGACGACGCTTTTCAGACAATTTTTTGGAATCATTCAGACCGACGATCGGACGAGCCGGATCGAGGATCACGGCGGCGGTCACTACGGCGCCCACCAGCGGGCCACGGCCCACTTCATCCACACCCGCCACTAAATGGGTGTGTGGATAAACAAATTCGATCATTGTGCTAACTCCAGGACGGCATCTGCCGCCTGCTCATCGGCATTACAGCGGATCTGCTGATGCAATTCACGGAAGGTGTCGTGCATCGCATGGCTGGTTTTACCGTTCGCCAGTAGCGGCAACAGCGCTTCGGCGAGTTTTTGCGGTTCGCACTCTTCCTGCAACAGCTCTTTGACTAATTCTCTTCCCGCCAGCAGGTTAGGCAAAGACACATACTCCGTTTTCACCAGACGTTTCGCCAGCCAGAAAGTGAAGGGCTTCATACGATATCCCACTACCATCGGGCATTTTGCCAGCATACACTCCAGCGCCGCCGTACCCGAGGCCAGCAGAGCCGCGTCGCTGGCGATCATCGCCTCGCGCGCCATGCCGTCCAGCAAATGAACGGCGAGATCCGGCGCAACCTCCGCTTTAATTTTTTCAAACTGCTCGCGGCGTTTCGCGTTCACCAGCGGCACTACCACTTCCAGATCGGGATAGCGCTGTCGCAGCAATTGTGCGGTTTTCAGGAAGTCGGCGCTGAGCATTTCCACTTCCGCGCCACGGCTGCCTGGCAGTAGCGCCAGACAATGGGCGTCATGCGGGATACCCAACACGTCGCGCGCCGCATTTTTATCCGGGTCCAGCGGCATGGCATCCGCCATGGTGTGACCGATAAAGCGGCACGGGACGTTAAATTTATCGTAAAACGCTTTTTCGAAAGGCAGAAAGGCCAGCACCATATGGGTGGATCTGCCTATTTTGAAAACGCGTTTCTGTCGCCAGGCCCAAACGGACGGGCTGACATAATGAATGGTCTTAATCCCTTGCTTTTTCAGATTACCTTCGAGGGTAATATTGAAATCAGGGGCGTCAATCCCGACAAAGACATCGGGCTTGAGTTCGGTAAAACGGCGGGTCAGATCGGCGCGGATATGCAACAAACGGCGTAAACGTCCGAGCACTTCAACAATGCCCATGACCGCCAGCTCTTCCATTTCGTACCAGGCTTCACACCCTTCAGCCTGCATACGCGGCCCCGCAACGCCCACAAAGCGGGCGTTGGGTACGCGCGCTTTCAGCGCACGAATTAAGCCTGCGCCAAGAATATCGCCGGACGTTTCACCGGCGACCAGGGCAATCGTTAAAGGACGCTGTGCCGCCATTAACGAATCGGACCACGCGTTGAACGCTCAAAGAACTCGGTAAACGCCTTCACTTCCGGATGCTTTTCAGCAAGTTCAGCGATTTCCAGCTTCGCTTCGTCGAGCGTTTTACCACTGCGGTACAACAGTTTGTAGGCATTACGAATCGCCACCAGCCCTTCACGGCTAAAGCCGCGACGCTTCAGCCCTTCGATATTTACCCCGAACGGCGTCGCATGGTTACCCTGCGCAATCACATACGGAGGGACATCCTGCGCCACGCCGGAGCAGCCGCCGACCATCACATGCGCACCGATAATGCAGAATTGATGAACTGCCGTCATACCGCCGATGATCGCAAAATCATCGACTGATACGTGCCCCGCCAGCGTGGCGTTGTTGGCGAGGATACAGCGATTACCTACCGTACAATCATGTGCGACATGCGCATTGATCATCAGCAGGTTATCGCTACCCACCTTCGTCAACCCACCGCCCTGCACTGTACCACGATGAATGGTGACGCTTTCGCGGATGCGGTTACGATCGCCAATTTCCACACGGGTCGGCTCACCCGCATATTTCAGATCCTGGTTCACTTCACCGATGGAGGCAAACTGATAAATCTCGTTGTCGCGGCCGATTTTGGTTTGACCATTCACGACCACATGAGACTTCAGTACGGTTCCCTCACCAATTTCGACCTGCGGCCCAACAATACAAAAGGGACCAATGTGAGCATTAGCGCCAATTACAGCGCCGTCTTCCACAATGGCGGTAGGATGAATAAAGGCGGATTTATCAATCACGAATCAGGCCTCCCGGCTACGAGCACACATCATGGTTGCTTCGCACACAACTTTACCGTCGACCAGCGCAACCCCTTTAAAGCGGGTCAGGCCACGGCGCGTTTTCTCGAAAGTGACTTCCATGATCATCTGATCGCCTGGCACCACCGGACGCTTAAAGCGCGCTTCATCAATACCCGCGAAATAATACAGTTCGCCAGGTTCCAGTTTACCAACGCTTTTAAACGCCAGAATACCGGTTGCCTGCGCCATCGCTTCCAGAATCAGCACGCCTGGCAAAATCGGTTTGCCCGGGAAGTGTCCCTGGAAAAACGGCTCGTTGACGGAGACATTTTTCACCGCACGCAGAAAACGACCTTCTTCAAAGTCCAGCACGCGATCGACCAGTAAAAACGGAAAACGGTGCGGCAGAAGCTCTAAAATCTCTTCAATCTGCAGAGTATGAGTGTTAGTAGTCAAAATACTCTTCCTGTCCAAATATACAAAAAGGCAATAATAACACGGCCTGCCGCAATCGTATGAATGTGACAGGCCGGAAAAGAATGGCAACTACAAGGCGAAACGTTAGTCTTGTTGATTAACCTTGCGCTCAATCGCTTTGAGACGCTTGCTCATATCATCAATGTTCATCACCAATGCAGCAGTTTTACGCCATACTTTGTTGGGTTGCAGCGGAATGCCTGAGGAGTAGACGCCCGGTTCCGTGATGGGACGCATCACCATACCCATGCCAGTTACCGTGACTTTGTCGCATATTTCCATATGCCCATTGATCACGCTGGCGCCGCCAATCATGCAGTAACGGCCAATCTTCAGGCTACCCGCCATAATGACGCCACCGGCAACTGCCGTATTGTCGCCAATCACGACGTTATGTGCAATCTGGCACTGATTATCAATAATCACGCCATTGCCAATAACAGTATCATCCAACGCGCCACGGTCAATGGTGGTACAAGCGCCGATCTCGACACGATCGCCAATAATGACCCGGCCCAGTTGTGGGATCTTCACCCAGTTGCCACGATCGTTAGCGTAGCCAAAACCGTCCGCGCCGATCACCGTACTGGACTGGATCAGGCAATTCTCACCGATCTGAATGTCGTGGTAAATCGTTACGTTCGCCCACAAGCGTGAACCCGCCCCGATTTTGCTATTTTTTCCGACGAAACAGCCTGCGCCGATAACCACGTTATCGCCCAGTTGTACGCCAGATTCAATCACCGCATTCGCGCCGACTGAAACATTGCTACCCAGCGTTGCCGTCGCATCAATCACGGCGCTTGGCGCGATATTCTGCGCGGGCTGCGGCGTAGTATCTAAAATTTGCGCCATGCGCGCGTAGGTCAGGTAGGGATTTTTAACTACCAGCGCCGCGCTCTTGGCAAAAGGAAGATCGTCCTGCGTCATGACAACCGCAGAAGCCTGGCATAAACCTAAGTGTTCACGGTACTTAGGATTTACCATAAACGTAATGTGGCCTGTTGTTGCAGATTGCATGGACGCAACGCCGGTGATGACGATATCGCCATCACCGTGTAATTCTGCATCCAACTGTTCTGCTAAGTCAGCCAGTCGAATTGAAGGCATTACTTATTTAACCTGTTTCAGTACGTCAGCGGTGATGTCTTTCACATCGCTGCTGTTGTAAGCAACGGTGTTTGCGTCTACCACCAGATCGATACTCTGGTCGTTAGCCACTTTTTTCACCGCAGTCTGGATACGAGTCACCAGTTTGTTGCGTTCTTCGTTGGAACGACGAGCGCGATCTTTCTCAAAAGCCTGCGCTTTTTGCGCGAAAGTCTGGCGCTGAGACATCACGTCTTTTTCCAGCTTAGTACGATCGCTACCTGCTTTCATGGATTGCAGACGCTGCATTTTAGATTGCAGATCGGTTTCCATTTTTTGCAGTTCAGCCGCACGGCCTTTAAATTCGTTTTCCAGTGTATTGGATACACCCGTCTTCTGCGCAACCTGTTGGAACAGATTACCCATGTTGACGATTGCAATTTTGTCAGCAGCCTGTGCGGACGTTACCATCGCCAAACCAAGACCTGCAGCTAATAACCACTTTTTCACAATAAACTCCTTACCATCCCATTTGCACCCGAAGGTACAGCTCTTTGCGTGGCCTGGCGATCCCTGGGGGCATCGCCAAAAGTCATCGCTACACTACCAATGCATTCCTTTGCAGTGAACAATTACCAGGTTTTACCAATGTTAAACTGGAACTGCTCGGCTTTGTCTCCATCGTACTTTTTAAACGGCTGGGCGTAGGAGAAGACCAACGGCCCCAATGGGGACATCCATTGTAATGCGATACCCGCGGACATACGGATGTTGCCTGGATCGCTGTAGTCCGGTACATCTGACGGCGCAGATGACGGATCCCAGTTCGTATCCCAAACGGTACCCATATCCCAGAAGAAGGAGGTACGAACCGAGTTGGCATACTTTTCGCTGATGAACGGCGTCGGGGTAATAAATTCCAGGCTGGCGACAGCCATGGCATTACCACCTACCGCATCATCTGATTTACAGCCTGATTCCTGAGTACAGTCTTCGTAATCATCATTATCGTCCCAACTAGTGTGGGCGCCATTTTTATAGACCGCTTTCGGGCCGATAGTATTCGACTGGAAACCACGCACGGTACTGGAACCACCGGCATAGAAGTTCTCATAGAACGGCATTTCCTTGCCGCCTAAACCATCGCCATAACCCCAACGAGTACGCCCAAGAACCACCCACTTGTGGTCGTTATCAATAGGCACATAGGTCGCGGTATCCAGCGACACTTTGTAGTATTCGTTGTCGGAACCTGGAATCGTCACCTTACCCGTCAGGTTGACTCGCGAGCCGTCCGTCGGGAAATAACCACGGTCAAGCTTGTTATAGGTCCAGCCGTAGTTAAAGGTGAAGTCGTCGGCGGCAAAATCGCTGGCATCAGGGTCGCCCATCGATTCAAGATAACGATCCATCGCGATCTGCGGCTGCATGTTGGACAGTTTGTTATGGACATAACCCAGACCAGCACGCAACGTGTTGTACTCGTTGATGGGGAAGCCAAGCGTCACATCCGTACCGTAACTCTTGTTGGTATAGTCGGACAGGTCGGCATCATCCGCTTCAAAGTCGTTATAGAAGATACGACCACCGAGGCTCACGCCGTCAACGGTAAAGTATGGGTTAGTAACGGACAGTTCGCTGTAGGTCTGGTAGTCGTTTTTGGTACCGTTAATCCCCACGGAATAACCGGTACCTAACCAGTTGTCCTGCTGAACGCCGGCCTGGAAGCTAACGCCGCTTTCTGTACCGTAACCGATACCGAAGTTAAAGCTACCGGTGTTGCGCTCTTTCACCTTGTACACCACATCAACCTGATCCGGGCTACCCGGAACGCGCTGCGTGTCGGTGTCGACGGTTTCAAAGAAGCCGAGACGGTTCAAACGCTCTTTCCCCTGGTCAACCAGGTCGCTGCCCAGCCACGCCCCTTCCATCTGGCGCATTTCACGGCGCAGAACGGAATCTTTTGAGGTGTCGTTGCCTTCAAAGCGGATCTTACGCACGTAGAAACGGTTGCCCGCATCGACGTTTACGCGCAGTTTTACGGTTTTGTCAGCATCGTTAATTTCAGGCTGTGACTGCACGCGCGGATAGGCGTAACCATAGCGACCCAGAAGCTTTTTGATGTCATCTTCCATTTTGGTCACTTTGGTGCCGTTATAGAGCTCGCCCGGTTCAATTTTCGTCAGTTTCTCAATTTCAGCGGAATGTCCGGCCAGGTTACCGCTCACCTGAACCCCGGAAAGCTTGTACTGATCGCCTTCGGTGATATTGACGGTGATGTAGATCCCTTTCTTATCCGGCGTCAGACTCACTTGCGTGGAGTCAATATTGAAACGCGCGTAGCCGCGATCCAGATAGTAGCTGCGCAAGGTTTCAAGGTCGCCCGCCAGCTTCTGTTTCTGGTATTTACGATCGCCGACGACGTTCCACCACGGCACTTCGTCACGCAACTGGAAATGAGAAATGAGTTCTTCGGTGCTAAAGGCATGGTTACCGACGATGTTGATCTGTTGGATCTTCGCCGATACGCCCTCCTGGAACACCAGTTTAAGATCAACACGGTTGCGCGGCAGCGGCGTGACGACCGCCTTAACGCTGGCGCTGTATTTACCTACGCTATAGTAAAAGTCTTCCAGACCTTTTTCGATATCAGACAGCGTGGTGCGATCCAGAGACTCGCCAACACGTACGCCAGACGCTTCGAGGTTTTGCTTGAGCATGTCATCTTTCACCGACTTGTTCCCGGAGAAAGTGATGCTGGCAATGGTCGGACGTTCTTTTACCTGAACCAGAAGGGTATTACCATCGCGCAGGACGCGGACGTCCTCAAAGTTGCCGGTGGCGAACAGAGCGCGAATGGTGTTACTGATATCTTCATCATTAACCGTGTCGCCTGTGCGCACCGGCATACTGAGGAGAGCCGCACCAACGGCGACTCGCTGCAGGCCTTCGAAATGAATGTCCTTCACTACGAACCCTTCAGCACCGTATACGGTGGCGCTGCTGAACAGCAGCGACGCTATGAGCAACTTTTTCATCGCCATCGTTATTATGCGTTCTTCCTAACTAACTCTCTTACAACCGAGAGAAATCATTGAAAAGTGCAAGCCCCATTAACAACACCAGCAAAATCGAGCCAATGCGATAACTAAAGTCTTGAACCCGCTCGGATACCGGCCCGCCCTTAAGCTTTTCAATCGCCAGGAACAGCAGATGACCCCCGTCAAGAACGGGCAGCGGAAACAGGTTGATTATCCCTAAGTTCACGCTGATTAGCGCAAGGAACATCAGGTAATAAATCACCCCGAACTCCGCTGACATCCCAGCCCCCTGAGCGATAGAAATCGGCCCACTGAGGTTGTTCAGTTTCACATCACCGGTTATCAATTTACCCAGCATACTGACCGTCAGCTTCATCAACTGCCACGTCTTATCCGTGGCTTCGAGGATGGCGCTAAAAGGCCCATACTGGCGTATAGTCTTGTACTCTTCCGGCAGAGGAATAATTTTAGGCACCACGCCTGCAAACCCTTCCGCCTTTCCGTTAACCGATTTCGTATCCGGCGTTAACGTCAACGACAAGGCGCTCCCCTGCCTTTCAATCTCTAACGCTAACGGCTTACCGGGATTATCGCGTACAAACGTCACGAATTTCATCCACTGCGTTAACGGCTGACCATCGACTTTAACGATCCTGTCGCCTGCTTGCAAACCCGCTTTACTGGCTGCGGAATTCGCCTGCACTTCTGACAGTACCGGTTCAATCTGTGGCCCGCGGGGCCGAATCCCTAAAGAAGATACAGGATCTTGCTTATCAGGCTCAAATGCCCAGTGACGTAAATCAAGCGTTTTGTCCTGCCGCTGGTCGCTACCAAACGGCGCGACGCTCACCGTCGTCTGCTGATCGCCAATTTTGGACACCAGTTGTAAACGCACGGCATCCCAATCAGGGGTTTCGATACCATCAACGGCTTTAAGTTCCGTACCAGGCGCAATTTGCGCCTGCGCAGCAATCGAGTTGGGCGTTATTTCACCAATGACCGGACGAACGCCAGGGACGCCGATGATAAAGACCAGCCAGTAAGCAAAGATAGCAAAAATGAAGTTCGCAACCGGACCTGCGGCAATAATTGCGGCGCGCTGGCCCACCGTTTTGTTATTGAAGGCGTGACGACGCAATTCCGGCGCTACCGGTTCGGCGCGCTCATCCAGCATTTTGACGTAGCCGCCCAGCGGGATCAGGGCGATGACATACTCGGTGCCGTACCGATCGGTACGACGCCAGAGCGCTTTGCCAAAACCGATGGAAAAGCGCTCAACTCGCACACCGCAGCGCCGGGCAACCCAGAAATGACCAAATTCATGCACAGTGATCAGCACGCCCAGTGCGATGATGAATGCAGCCAGATTCCAGAGAATACTCAGCATAAAACCTTCCGTTAGAGCGTCCTGAACACCAGTAACAACAGGCAAGCAAAGACCGGTACGGCAGCCGTCAGGCTGTCAATTCGGTCCAGAATGCCGCCATGGCCTGGAATCAAGTGGCCGCTATCCTTAATTCCTGCTTCGCGCTTAAACATACTCTCGGTGAGGTCGCCCAGTACAGAAGCCAGAGCCGCCACCACAGAGCAAATCAGCAAGATAACAGGCGCAACATTCAGATTCGCCCACATACCGTAACCCCATGAGATCACGGCAGCCGTAGCAAGCCCGCCGATAAACCCTTGCCAGGTTTTACCCGGGGAAACCTTCGGCGCCAGCTTATGTTTGCCAAACAATTTACCAAACATATACGCGCCAGAGTCCGCTCCCCAGACCAGGATCATGACATAGAGTAGCCATATTGCGCCACTGTAATGATTCTCGTCATAGTGCCAGGCACGCAGCGCCAGCATGCCCCAGAAAAATGGCACAATAGTTAACAAACCGAAAATGAGACGCAATGTTTTTGAGTTGCGCCAGATTGCCGCCGAACCGGGATAAAATAGCACCAGCAGTAGCGCGACAACCCACCATCCTAACGATGCCCAAAGCGACATCTCAACCAGCGGTTGACGAATGTTGTGATGATACTCAGGCAACAAAAATAGCATCAGCGCCAATAACAGACCACACAGCACCGCCAGCCAAACCCGCTGTGAACGCGCGGCGAAACCGCTTAACTGTCCCCATTCCCACGCGGCCAGCATACAGACAACCAGCGTAATAATAGCGAACCCCACCGGCGGCAATAAAAAAAGCGCAGCGATGACCGCGGGTATTAACACAAAAGCAGAAATCAGGCGATACTTCAGCAAAAGCAACCCCCATCAGGCTTTGTCATCACCAGGCTCGGTACCGCCGAAACGACGCTCTCGATTAGCAAAGGCATGCAGCGCACCTTCAAAGTCTTGTTCATCGAAATCGGGCCAAAGAACATCCGTAAAGTAAAGTTCGGCATAGGCAATTTGCCAAAGCAAAAAGTTACTAATGCGATGCTCTCCCCCAGTCCTAATTACTAAATCCACAGGCGCCAGCTCATGCATACAGATTTGCTGGCCTAGTCTCTCTTCATCAATCTGATCGGGGCGCAGCACTCCAGCCTGCACCTGTTCCGCCAGTTGTCGGACTCCCTGGACAATATCCCAACGTCCGCCGTAATTCGCAGCAATATTCAGCGTTAGACCCGTATTATGGGCGGTAAGCGCTTCTGATTTGCGAATACGTTCTTGTAAACGTGAGTTGAATCGACTGATATCGCCGATAATACGCAGGCGAACGTTATGGCGGTGCAGGCTTTTGACTTCGCTATCCAGCGCCCACACAAACAGCTCCATTAACGCGCTCACTTCCTGCGCCGGTCGGTTCCAGTTTTCACTACTAAAGGCATACAGCGTTAACGCATCAATACCGTTATTGGCAGCAAAAGAGACCGCTCGCCGGACGGACTTCGCTCCGGCTTTATGCCCAAAGGCCCGGATCTTCCCTTGCTTTTTCGCCCAGCGACCATTGCCATCCATAATTATGGCAACATGACGGCAGCCATGTGCTGGCAAATTTTCGCTTACTGGTTGAGTTGCAGACAACATAACGCGTTTTTTGTCCCTGAAAGGATTTAGCGGTACTCAGGAATACTGAAGCCTTTATACACATTCTCTTCGGTTCGCTTCGCGGATGACTGCGCCTCATCGCCCCTGTCGTGCGCTGTCTGCGCACGCCGGGAACGTATTCGCCTGCCGTCCCGATGCGTCCTGAATGATTTTGTGTATCCACAAAAAAGCCGTGTAAAACCACGGCTAACCTGACCGAAAAAAGCCAAAAACCTGCGATCAGGTGGCGCAGACTATATCACCGAAGCCCAACGCTAACAAATAGCACGATCTTCTGTCGCGGGATAATCGTCAGCGTGAGAGCCGTATCACTTGTTTTCTGGCTACTTCACGCGCGATGGCGTCAACCTGCAATACGTCCTCAACGCTTGCCGGTTCCTGTAAATCCATCCTCTCCAGCACCGCTAAATTGAGCCCGGCGATATCGGTAAAACGAATCTGTTGCGCCAGAAACGCGGCAACGGTGATTTCGTTTGCCGCATTGAGCGCCGTCGTTGCCGCCTGACCTTGCTCAAACGCCTCCATCGCCAGCTTCAGGCACGGATAACGCTGATAATCTGGCGCGCTAAACGTCAGCGCGCTGAGCTTGCAAAAATCGAGCGGCTGCGCGCCGGACGTGACGCGATTCGGCCATGCCATCGTATGCGCAATAGGCGTACGCATGTCAGGTTCTCCAAGCTGCGCCAGGACGCTGCCGTCCTGATAACGCACCATCGAATGAATGACCGATTGCGGATGGATCAACACTTCCATCTGACGTGCGCTGGCATTAAATAACCAACGCGCTTCAATGTATTCCAGACCTTTATTCATCATGGTGGCGGAGTCGACGGAGATTTTTCGCCCCATCGACCAGTTCGGATGACGACATGCCTGATCCGGCGTCATCGCTGCCAGATCGCACATTGGCGTTTCACGAAACGGGCCACCAGACCCGGTAAGCAAAATCGACGTTACGCCATTTTGCTCAAGGTCAGCGTATCCCAGATTATGCTGAATAGATTGCGGCAAACTCTGAAAAATCGCGTTATGTTCGCTATCGACGGGTAAAAGCCGGGCGTTGCTGCGTTTTACTTCGTCCATAAACAGCCGCCCGCAGGTCACCAGCGATTCTTTATTCGCCAGCAGAATCGTCTTCCCTGCGCGAATCGCCGCCAGGGTCGGCAGTAAACCAGCCGCGCCCACAATGGCCGCCATCACATGCCCGACCTCATCAAGCGCCGCCATCTCACAGGCAGCCTGCTGACCGCTCAGAACCTCGGTGCGGCTGCCATGCTGCTGAAGCATTATTTTGAGCTGTTCTGCGCTCGACGTATCGTCCATCACGGCATAACGCGGCGAGAATTCCAGGCACTGCTCCGCCATGCGGGCGACATTTTTACCCGCCACCAGCGCGATAACGCGGAAGCTATCAGGATTATGGCGCACCACGTCCAGTGTGCTGCAACCAATAGAGCCGGTCGAGCCCAGAATGGTTAATTGCTTCATGAAACGTCCAGAAGTGTTGAAACGGAATAAAAAGCAAAACGCCGCACAGGAGACCTGATAATGTCTTCTGCGCGGCGCTTTGTACACCACTCATCCGCCAGGTTTAGCGGTGGAATGAGTTTATATCTGCGTACAGATCAATCAGAACTGCATCAGTTCTGCTTCTTTATCTGCCAACGCCGCATCAACTTTCTTAATTGCCGCGTCGGTCATTTTCTGTACTTCTTCCTGAGAGCGACGATCGTCATCTTCACTGATCGCTTTATCTTTCAGCAGAGCTTTTACTTTATCGTTCGCATCACGGCGGACGTTACGAACGGCGACACGCGCCTGCTCCGCTTCGCCACGGACAATTTTCGTCAGATCTTTACGACGTTCTTCGGTCAGCGGCGGCAGCGGAACGCGAATGTCGGTGCCCGCAGAGCTTGGATTCAAACCGAGGTCTGACGCCATGATCGCTTTTTCAACGGCTGGCCCCATAGAACGGTCAAACACGTTAATTTTTAAGGTACGGGAGTCTTCTACCGTTACGCTTGCCAACTGGCGCAGCGGGGTCGGAGTGCCATAGTATTCTACGACAATACCATCCAGCAGGCTGGGAGAAGCACGACCCGTGCGCACTTTGCTGATTTGGGTTTTGAACGCTTCAACGCATTTTTCCATGCGTACTTCAGCATCTTTTCTGATATCGCTAATCACGTTACGAATCCTTGAAAACTAGTCTCAGTCAGACCAGACGGTCACACAATACAAAGATGTGCTAAGTATAGTCTCGTTTAATTTCTGCCAGGTAATAAGACCCGTCAATAGAACAGAATCTTACCCGTATTTGGCGCTCACGGGAATTATTCCGTGATTAACGTCCCTTCTTTTTCGCCCATCACCACACGACGCAGCGCGCCTGGTTTGTTCATGTTGAAAACACGAATCGGCAGTTTGTGGTCACGAGCCAGCGTGAACGCCGCCAGATCCATCACTTTCAGCTCTTTATCCAGCACTTCGCTGTAGGTCAGCTGATCGTACATGGTCGCGGAAGGATCTTTTGCCGGATCGGCAGTGAATACGCCATCCACTTTAGTCGCTTTCAGTACGACATCCGCTTCAATTTCGATCCCGCGCAGACAGGCTGCAGAGTCGGTAGTGAAGAACGGGTTACCCGTACCTGCAGACAGAATCACAACACGGTTATTACGCAGCAGGCTAATCGCCTCGGCCCAACTGTAGTTGTCGCACACGCCGTTTAAAGGAATTGCCGACATCAGGCGGGCGTTCACATAGGCGCGGTGAAGCGCATCACGCATTGCCAGGCCGTTCATGACGGTGGCCAACATGCCCATGTGGTCGCCCACAACGCGGTTCATCCCCGCTTTTGCCAGACCCGCGCCACGGAACAGGTTACCACCGCCAATCACCACACCAACCTGAATACCCAGTTCAACCAGTTCTTTGATCTCCTGAGCCATACGATCCAGTATGCTTGCATCAATACCGAAGCCTTCCGTACCCTGCAGAGCTTCGCCGCTTAATTTAAGCAGAATGCGTTTATAGACGGGTTTTGCATTGGTAGCCATGTTTCTTTCCTGAGACTGTCAACGATTGATATGAGTTAATTCCGGCGACATTGTACGTCGCATTTCAGCGCAGACGCCAGGCGTCGGCTGATTTTACAAGAGAGGCGCAAAAAGAAGCCGCCCTCAGGCGGCTCCTCAGGAAAATCAGGACTGCTTAGACATCGCAGCAACTTCTGCTGCAAAGTCAGTCTCGACTTTCTCAATGCCTTCGCCCACTTCAAAGCGGATGAAGCCAGTCACGTCAGCGTTGTGCTCTTTCAGCAGTTGGCCAACAGATTTGCTCGGTTCCATGACGAAAGGCTGACCAGTCAGAGAAACTTCGCCGGTGAATTTCTTCATGCGGCCTTCAACCATTTTCTCTGCGATTTCTTTCGGCTTACCGGACTGCATCGCGATGTCCAGCTGTACCTGGTACTCTTTCTCTACCACGTCAGCAGACACGTCTTCCGGCTTAACGAATTCCGGCTTGCTTGCCGCAACGTGCATCGCCAGCTGTTTAACCAGCTCTTCGTCAGCGCCTTTAGCGGCAACCAGAACGCCGATGCGCGCACCGTGCTGGTAAGAACCCAGAACGTCGCCTTCCAGGGAAGCGACGCGACGAATGTTGATGTTCTCGCCGATTTTCGCAACCAGAGCAACGCGCTCTTCTTCGAACTGCGCTTTCAGGACTTCTACGTCAGTGATTTTGCCAGCAACAGCGGCGTCCAGCACTTTGTCAGCAAATGCCTGGAAGCCAGCATCTTTAGCCACGAAGTCAGTCTGGCAGTTAACTTCCAGAATGAAAGCGACGTTACCGTCGATTTTGGTTTTGATTACGCCGTCAGCAGCCACGTTGCCTGCTTTTTTCGCCGCTTTGATAGCGCCGGACTTACGCATGTTTTCGATTGCCAGCTCAATGTCGCCATTCGCTTCAGTCAGCGCTTTTTTGCAATCCATCATGCCTGCGCCGGTACGCTCACGCAGCTCTTTTACCAGGGATGCGGTAATTTCAGCCATTCTAAAATCCTCGAAAGATTTGATCTGCCCGGCATCAAACCGCACAGATATAAAAGTGAAAAAGGGGGCCATATACAGGCCCCCTAACCAAACGTGATACTACCTGGTCTATAAGGGCTCTCCCCTTCATATTTCGAGCCGCAGGCGCGTTGCCTTCACTCGCTCATCCCGGTCACTTACTGATGTAAGCTCCCGGGAATTCTCGAGCTTGCCGCCTTCCTGCAACTCGAACTATTTTAGGGAGTTATCAAGCCTTATTACTCGGCTTCTACGAAGCTTTCTTCCGCCTGGGAAGCCAGATCCTGAGAACGGCCTTCACGAACGGTTGCAGCGACAGCGCCCAGGTACAGGCTA
The DNA here is from genome assembly GCF_051812965.1 of Salmonella sp. NW1250. NCBI lineage: Bacteria > Pseudomonadati > Pseudomonadota > Gammaproteobacteria > Enterobacterales > Enterobacteriaceae > Salmonella > Salmonella sp. NW1250. The sequence goes on from NZ_JAMNDD010000009.1 coordinate 34,176, forward strand.
ACAGCACGGATTGCGTCATCGTTACCCGGGATAACGAAGTCAACGCCGTCCGGATCAGAGTTGGTATCAACGATAGCAAATACCGGGATACCCAGGTTGTTCGCTTCTTTGATAGCAATGTGCTCGTGGTCAGCATCGATAACGAACAGAGCGTCCGGCAGACCGCCCATGTCTTTGATACCGCCCAGGCTGTTTTCCAGTTTCTCAAGCTCACGAGTACGCATCAGCGCTTCTTTCTTGGTCAGCTTTTCGAAAGTACCGTCCTGAGACTGAGTTTCCAGGTCTTTCAGACGTTTGATGGACTGACGAACTGTTTTCCAGTTAGTCAGCATACCGCCCAGCCAGCGATGGTTCACGAAGAACTGGTCGCAGCTGTTAGCAGCTTCTTTCACCGCTTCGCTTGCAGCGCGTTTAGTACCAACGAAAAGGATTTTACCTTTACGAGCAGAGATCTTGTTCAGTTCAGCCAGAGCTTCGTTGAACATCGGTACAGTTTTCTCAAGGTTGATGATGTGAACTTTGTTACGCGCGCCGAAGATGAAAGGCTTCATTTTCGGGTTCCAGTAACGGGTCTGGTGACCAAAGTGAACACCAGCCTTGAGCATGTCGCGCATGGAAACAGTTGCCATGATTTAAAACCTCTATAGATTAAGTTGGGGTTATGCCTCCACGTATCCCATATTACCGACCCCAAAGGGCACCCCGGAATATGTGCCGATACGTGTGTGTTGTTACACAAAGTGAGATTTGTCGCTCCCGTCCATCGTGTGTAGTCTTCGAATGGATCGGAAGTCCGGCGCGCTTTATACCACAAATACGCCACCGACACCAATAATTGTTGGCACTCAATGCTGAATTGAACGATGAATTTCGTGTTACAGGCAGGCGGCAAATTTTTGCATCCCCGAGAGCTTACGGCCAGTAAGTGACTGGGGTGAAAAAATGTCGCCAACGCACCTGTGGCACGAAAGGCGAAGTTCAGAATGATTCTCAATTTGGCAGGGTACACCCCTGACTGATACCATTGTCAGCACTTACACAATTATTGCCGAAATCATCGGCACTGATGGACAGAATTCATGGCTATCTCTATCAAGACATCTGAAGACATCGAAAAAATGCGCGTCGCGGGCCGTCTGGCAGCCGAAGTGCTGGAAATGATCGAACCGTATATCAAACCGGGCGTCACCACCGGCGAACTGGACCGTATCTGTAACGATTACATCGTTAACGAACAACACGCGATCTCCGCCTGCCTCGGCTACCACGGCTATCCGAAATCCGTCTGTATCTCTATTAATGAAGTGGTGTGCCACGGCATTCCGGATGACGCTAAACATCTGAAAGATGGTGATATCGTCAACATCGACGTGACCGTGATTAAAGATGAATTCCACGGCGATACCTCGAAGATGTTTATCGTCGGCAAACCGACCATTCTGGGCGAGCGTCTGTGCCGCGTCACGCAAGAGAGCCTGTATCTGGGCATCAAAATGGTGAAACCGGGCATCCGCCTGCGCACCATTGGCGCCGCCATCCAGAAATATGCCGAAGGCGAAGGTTTCTCCGTGGTACGTGAATACTGCGGACACGGTATTGGTCGCGGCTTCCATGAAGAACCGCAGGTGCTGCATTATGATGCAGACGATGGCGGCGTCGTGTTGCAGCCTGGCATGACCTTTACCATTGAACCGATGCTGAACGCCGGGGATTACCGTATCCGCACCATGAAAGACGGCTGGACGGTAAAAACCAAAGACCGCAGCTTGTCTGCTCAGTACGAGCATACTATTGTGGTAACGGAAAACGGCTGTGAAATTCTGACGCTGCGTAAAGATGACACCATCCCGGCGATCATCACACACGACGAATAATGTTTTGCCTGATGGCGATGCCTTCGCATCTTATCAGGCCTACAAATTACACCTTTACTCAAAATCATTCGAGTTGCCTCAAGGCGGCAAGAGAGTGAATCTTCAGGAGCGTACATAAGTACGTGACTGGAGTGAACGAGCGCAGCCAACGTAGAAGCAACTTGAAGGATGAAGAGTAAATACGTAGGCCGGATAAGGCGTTCACGCCACCATCCGGCTTTTTAATGGGTGGCGCATATGAATACTCTTCCTGAACAGCACGCGAATACCGCACTCCCCACCCTCCCTGACCAGCCGCAAAACCCTGGCGTCTGGCCGCGCGCTGAACTGACCGTCGCCGGTATCAAAGCCCGCATCGACATCTTTCAACACTGGCTGGGAGAGGCATTTGACAGCGGCATTTGTGCTGAACAGCTTATTGAAGCCCGAACCGAATTTATCGACCAGTTGTTGCAACGCCTGTGGATTGAGGCCGGTTTCGGTCAGATTGCCGATCTGGCGCTGGTCGCCGTCGGCGGCTATGGACGCGGCGAACTGCATCCGCTTTCCGATATTGATCTGCTCATTTTAAGCCGCAAAAAGCTGCCCGATGAACAGGCGCAAAAGGTCGGCGAGCTGCTGACTTTACTTTGGGACGTCAAGCTGGATGTCGGGCATAGCGTACGTACGCTGGAAGAGTGTCTGCTGGAAGGTCTGTCTGATTTAACCGTTGCAACAAACCTCATCGAAACGCGCCTGCTGATCGGTGATGTCGCTCTGTTTCTGGCACTACAAAAACATATTTTCAGCGAAGGTTTTTGGCCGTCCGACAAATTTTACGCCGCCAAAGTAGAAGAGCAGAACCAGCGCCACCAGCGCTATCACGGTACCAGCTATAATCTGGAGCCGGATATTAAAAGCAGCCCCGGCGGCCTGCGCGATATCCATACATTGCAGTGGGTCGCCCGACGTCACTTCGGCGCTACCTCGCTCGATGAGATGGTGGGATTCGGCTTTTTAACCCCGGCTGAGCGCGCGGAGCTCAACGAGTGCCTGCATATCCTGTGGCGCATTCGCTTTGCGCTACATCTGGTGGTCAGCCGCTACGATAACCGCCTGCTGTTCGACCGCCAGTTAAGCGTCGCTCAACGCCTTAACTACAGCGGCGAGGGCAACGATCCGGTTGAGCGGATGATGAAAGACTACTTCCGGGTTACGCGCAGGGTGAGCGAACTTAATCAGATGCTGCTTCAGCTATTTGACGAGGCGATTCTGGCGCTGCCTGCGGATGAAAAACCACGTCCTGTTGACGATGAATTTCAACTGCGCGGCACGCTTATTGATCTGCGTGACGACACGCTGTTTATCCGCGAACCGCAAGCGATCCTGCGCATGTTTTATATGATGGTGCGCAATAGCGCGATCACCGGCATCTACTCTACGACGTTACGCCACTTGCGCCACGCCCGCCGCCACCTGAGCCAACCGCTGTGTTACATCCCGGAGGCGCGCACTCTGTTTCTGAGTATGCTACGCCATCCCGGCGCGGTCAGCCGCGGCCTGCTGCCCATGCATCGCCACAGCGTACTGTGGGCTTATATGCCGCAGTGGTCGCACATCGTCGGACAAATGCAGTTTGACCTGTTCCACGCATACACGGTGGATGAACACACCATCCGCGTAATGCTCAAACTGGAGAGCTTTGCGAAAGAAGAGACGCGCCAGCGCCATCCGCTATGCGTCGATCTCTGGCCGCGGCTTCCCCATCCGGAACTGATCCTGATCGCCGCGCTGTTCCACGATATTGCGAAAGGACGCGGCGGCGACCATTCCGTACTGGGCGCGCAGGATGTACTCACCTTCGCCGAACTGCACGGTTTGAACTCACGCGAAACGCAACTGGTCGCCTGGCTGGTGCGCCAACACCTGCTAATGTCAGTCACCGCCCAGCGCCGCGACATCCAGGATCCGGAAGTCATCAAGCAGTTTGCCGAAGAGGTGCAAACCGAAACACGGCTGCGTTTTCTGGTCTGCCTGACCGTCGCGGACATCTGCGCGACCAACGAAACCTTGTGGAATAGCTGGAAACAGAGCCTGCTGCGCGAGCTGTACTTCGCCACTGAAAAACAGCTCAGACGTGGAATGCAAAATACGCCGGATATGCGTGAGCGCGTGCGTCACCATCAGCTTCAGGCGCTGGCGCTGCTGCGAATGGACAATATTGATGAAGCCGCGCTGCACAAAATCTGGACCCGCTGTCGCGCTAACTATTTTGTTCGTCATAGTCCAAATCAGCTCGCCTGGCACGCACGCCATTTATTGCAGCACGATCTGCGCCAACCGTTAGTGTTGCTCAGTCCGCAGGCCACGCGCGGTGGAACCGAAATTTTTATCTGGAGTCCGGACAGACCCTATCTGTTTGCCGCCGTCTGCGCCGAGCTGGACAGGCGTAATTTAAGCGTCCATGACGCGCAGATCTTTACCACTCGCGACGGCATGGCAATGGATACGTTTATCGTTCTGGAACCAGACGGCAGCCCGCTGGCGGCGGATCGCCATGACGTTATTCGCACCGGTCTTGAACAGACCATTACGCAGCGTAGCTGGCAGCCGCCGCAGCCGCGTCGGCAACCGGCAAAGTTACGGCACTTTACGGTCGAAACGGAAGTCAATTTTCTGCCCACCCATACCGACAGAAAATCATTCATGGAATTGATCGCGCTCGATCAACCAGGTCTGCTGGCCAGGGTCGGACAAATTTTTGCCGATCTGGGAATTTCGCTTCATGGCGCCCGAATTACAACCATTGGTGAACGAGTAGAAGATTTATTCATAATCGCCACAGCGGATCGGCGCGCACTTAATAATGTGCTGCAACTTGAGGTACAACAACGGTTGACAGCGGCCCTCAATCCAAACGATAAAGGGTAGTGTGTTTATTTATATGAAAGAGTTTAACAATGCAGCAGTTACAGAACGTTATTGAGACCGCTTTTGAGCGCCGCGCCGATATTACGCCGGTTAATGTAGATACCGTGACCCGAGAGGCGGTAAACCAGGTCATTTCTCTACTTGATTCCGGCGCGCTGCGTGTCGCAGAAAAAATCGACGGTCAGTGGGTCACTCACCAGTGGTTGAAGAAAGCGGTTCTGCTCTCTTTCCGTATTAACGATAACCAGGTTATCGACGGTGCGGAAAGCCGCTACTTCGATAAAGTCCCGATGAAATTCGCTGATTACGACGAAGCGCGTTTTCAGAAAGAAGGCTTCCGCGTCGTTCCGCCTGCGGCCGTTCGTCAGGGCGCATTTATCGCCCGCAACACCGTGCTGATGCCGTCTTACGTTAACATCGGCGCCTACGTTGACGAAGGCACCATGGTTGACACCTGGGCGACGGTGGGTTCCTGCGCGCAGATTGGTAAAAATGTTCACCTTTCCGGCGGCGTGGGTATCGGCGGCGTACTGGAGCCGCTGCAGGCTAACCCGACCATCATTGAAGACAACTGCTTTATTGGCGCGCGTTCTGAAGTCGTGGAAGGCGTCATTGTCGAAGAAGGTTCCGTCATTTCCATGGGGGTATACCTCGGCCAGAGCACCAAAATCTACGATCGCGAAACCGGTGAAGTTCACTATGGCCGCGTACCGGCGGGCTCCGTGGTCGTTTCCGGCAACCTGCCGTCAAAAGACGGCAAGTACAGTCTGTACTGCGCGGTGATCGTGAAAAAAGTCGACGCCAAAACGCGTGGTAAAGTGGGCATTAACGAATTATTGCGCACTATTGATTAAGCGAGTGAAAAGCGGGGGCGGCAGCCCCCCTTTGCATTACGGCGAATGCGGTAACACGGTTTCCGGCGCAATCTTTGCCGCAAACGCCGAAGCCAACGCAGTCAAAACGACATAACCGGCAACCAACGCCCAACTGTTATCATAGACTGCGCTTAACGCCTTAGCGATAAACGGCGTGAATCCCCCTGCCACAACCGCCCCCAACTGAGCGCCAATTGATGAACCGCTGTAGCGTACAGGCGGATGAAACAGTCCGGCGAAAAAAGAAGGTTGCACGGCATTCAGTGAATTATGACCAATGTTAATAAGCAGAACGTAGCCCATTGTCATCAGTATGAGCGAACGGCTTTCCAGCAGCCAGAAAAAGGGAAAAGCCATTGCCGCGACAAAAAGCGCGCCGAAAATATACACCTGACGGCAGCCACGCCGATCCGACATGATGCCAAATAGCACGTGCATGGGATACGCCAGCAGACAGGTGAACATTACAATGTACAGAATAGTCAGGCTGGCAATCCCAAGCTGCGTCGTCGCCCAGGAAACCGCGAAGACGGTAGCAAGAAAAAAGGGAACGCTTTCCGCAAAACGCAGAATTATAATCAGCAAAATGCTGCGCCATTGTTCTCGTACTACTTTGACCACCGGCCTTTCTTCTCTTTGCTGCCTATGATTAATGGCCTGCTGCTTTTTAAACGCACGGAAGACAGGCGTCTCATCCAGACGATGACGCATATATAATCCAGGCAACACCAAAAGCGCACTGAGCAGAAAAGGAATACGCCATCCCCACGATAACAACGCCTCCTGCGGTAATTGGGTCACGACTATAAATACGCCTGTCGCCAATAATTGTCCCGTGAGTCCTCCTGTTTGCGATAGCGCGCTTAACCGCCCCCGGTGCTTTCCAGCAGCATATTCCACGACCATCAACATGGCGCCTCCCCATTCGCCTCCAACCATAAATCCCTGTAGAAAACGCAGAATAACCAGTAAAGCAGGCGCCAGCGCGCCAATACTGGCGTAAGAAGGCAGGCAACCGATGAGAAACGTGACCGCGCCCATCCCCCCTAACGTGATTAATAACGTGTTTTTACGCCCAAGCGTATCTCCCCTGTTGCCAAAAAATAGTGCGCCCAGCGGCCGGGAGATAAATCCCACGCCGAAACTGGCAAAAGAAGATAACGTTGCAGTCAATGGGCTGGCGCCAGGAAAAAAAAGCGGGCCAAATACCAGCGCGCTTGCCAGGCCGTATAATAGAAAATCATAATATTCAATGGAGTTTCCTATCCAGGCGGAAACTACCACCCGGCGAATAGTAGCATTATACGTTCCGGACATAGACTCCGCCTCTCAAGGTTATCGACCACTGCCTCCGGTCAATTTCCCACACTGACTTCAAACGCTTTCTCTATAAACGGAATATCACGTTGAATTACTTAAGCTATCAATAACCGCCGCCCTTTTGCTCATTACGTTGCCGAGACGTCTTCTGCGATCAACCGCGCTTTTTTTGTATACACTGGTGGCGAAAAACCAATTTTTCGTTAATTATTCAAAAGTTATAGTGTGATGAAGGATACCGCTATGTATGACAATCTAAAAAGTCTGGGCATTACCAATCCTGAGGAAATCGATCGTTACAGCCTGCGGCAAGAAGCCAATAACGATATCCTGAAAATCTATTTTCAAAAGGATAGAGGTGAATTCTTTGCTAAAAGCGTGAAGTTTAAGTATCCACGCCAGCGTAAAACGGTGGTGGCCGATGGCATCGGTCAGGGTTATAAAGAAGTACAGGAGATTAGCCCTAACCTACGCTATGTGATTGACGAGCTGGACCAAATCTGCCAGCGCGACCGCTCAGAACTCGATCTCAAACGTAAGATCCTCGACGACTTGCGCCACCTGGAAAGCGTCGTCGCGAATAAGATCAGTGAAATCGAAGCCGATCTGGACAAGCTTACCCGTAAGTAAGCTGTGTGTTGCCGGATGGCGACGTGTTACGCCTTATCCGGCCTACAGATATATCCCCGTAGGCCTGATAAGCGTAGCGCCGCCGGGCTTAACGCTGTTCATCCAGTTGTAGCGCCACATACAGCAACAGCCGATCGTCAAAATTTCCCAAATCCAGCCCGGTCAGTTCCGAAATACGATTTAGCCGATATTCCAGCGTGTTACGATGAATAAACAGCGCCTTAGAGGTCGCCAGCGGCTGGACATTATGGCGAAACCACGCCGTCAGCGTCCGACGTAATAACCCGTTGTTATCCATCGCTTTGAGTTTTACCAGCGGGCGCGCCAGCTCATTGGCCTGCCAGCCGCCACGCAGGCTATCTAACAGAACCGGCAACATCAAATCCTGATAAAAATAGCTGCGGCTTTCTGGCATCCGCTGTTTGCCGACCATCATCGTAGTGCGCGCCGTGCGGTATGAGCGTGCAATACTGCCCGGCCCGGTAAAGTAATTGCCCAGCGCCACGCGAAAACGTAGCTGACCATCCTCTTTCATTCGCGAGATAAGCTGCTCTACGCGCTTACGATGATCTTCAGCATCCCAGCGACCAAAGGAGTTTAAGGCGGGTTTGAGCACCACCATCTCGGTGAGAGAAACAATGGCTATCAGGTTGTTACGCTCCGGCGTGGTAAGCGCATTCTGCAACTGCTGAAGTTCCGCCATTGCGCTATCGACGCCAAGCTGGCCGCTGTCGACTTCCACCACCGCCGCCACACGCGGCTGGTTCAAATCGATCCCCAAACGCTGCGCCCATTCCACCAGCGCCGGCGTATTTTCTTCGGCCTGAATCAGGTTCATCACCAGCTCTTCGCGCAAACGGCTATCCTGCGCCAAAAGGTGCATTAACCGCGACTGCTCCAGCATCATTTCGGCAGTCATACACACCAGTTCGCCATATTTACGCAGATGCTCTGGTTCGCCGGTAAGACCGATCACGCCGACAATTTCGCCCTCAAGACGTAAGGGAAGATTAATCCCCTGACGTACCCCGTGCAGGTGTCGCGCCACGGCGTCGTCGATATCCACAACCCGGCCCTGCGACAGCACTAACAGCGCGCCTTCGTGCAATTCACCAATACGTTCCCGATCGCCGCTGCCGATAATACGCCCGCGGGCATCCATTACGTTGATATTGGTATCGATGATGCGCATAGTGCGCGCCACGATATCCTGCGCCATTTTGGTATCAAGATGCCAGCCAGCCATAAATCCCTCCTGTGAGCAGAGCACAAGCATAAGGAAGATGACAGGTCTCGACATTGTGCAAATGCACAAAACGGTGCAAATAAGTATGGAGTTGTGGGGGGTTTCACAGAAAAGTGTTGCCCCCTTCCATGGCGGAAGGGGGACAAAGGTGATTACTGCATCAGCAAATAAATAGAACTATCACCACGCTGAATATTCAGCGCCAGAACCGACGGCTTGCTGTCGAGAATCTTACGCAGCTCGGCGATATTTTTCACCGGCTGCTGGTTAGCGCCGATAATGACATCGCCTTTTTTGAGGCCAATTTGCGCGGCGGGTGAATTCGCTTTCACGCTGCTCACCACAACGCCTTTATCCTGGCCTTTATTGCTCATTTCAGCGCCTTCAATCCCGCTGAAGATGGTGCTGGAATCAACCTGACTCTGGCTGCTCTGCTGCAATTCCAGATTAACCGTAATCGCTTTACCTTCACGCAGCAGACCGAGGCTGATTTTGCTGCCGACCGGCATAGTGCCGACCTGAGCGCGCAGCGCCGCAAAGCTGCTGATCGGTTTACCGTTCAGCGAGGTAATGACATCCCCGGCTTTGATACCCGCTTTCGCCGCGGACGAATTCGGCATCACCTGGCTGACGAACGCGCCACGCTGGGCGTCGACTTTCATCGCTTTCGCCAATTCGGAATTCAGCTCAGTCCCCATGATCCCCAGTTCGCCGCGTTTCACCTGGCCGTATTCCACCATCTGCGACGTCAGGTTTTTCACCATGTTACTGGGGATAGCGAAGCCAATACCGATGTTGCCGCCGTCCGGCGCCAGAATCGCGGTGTTAATACCGATCAGCTCACCGTTCAGGTTCACCAGCGCGCCGCCGGAGTTACCGCGGTTAATCGCGGCGTCGGTCTGAATAAAGTTCTCGTAATTTTCTACGTTCAGGCCGCTACGCCCCAGCGCCGAAACGATACCTGACGTCACCGTTTCGCCCAGACCAAACGGGTTACCAATAGCGACGGTATAATCCCCCACGCGCAGCGCGTCGGAGTCCGCCAGCTTAATCGCCGTCAGGTTCTTCGGATTCTGAATTTGAATCAGCGCGATATCAGAACGCGGATCTTTGCCCACCACTTTAGCATCGAATTTACGCCCATCGCTAAGCTGTACTTTAATCACGCTGGCGTTATCAACCACGTGGTTGTTGGTGACGACGTAGCCCTTCGCGGCGTCAATAATTACGCCGGAGCCCAGCGCCATGAATTTCTGTTGTTGACCGCCGTTGCCGCCGTTACCGCCGCCCTGGCAGAACGGAGAATTCTGGAACGGAGAACCGTCCTGGCAGAACGGGGAGTCATCGCCAAAGAACTGCTGGAAATTACGCGGCATACGCGGCGTATTCACCGTGGTGCTACCTTCTACATTAATACTGACCACCGATGGCATCACTTTTTCGAGCATCGGTGCCAGGCTTGGCATCTGCTGGGCAGTCATTGCTGAAGAGGACGTTTCAGCCGCCGTGGCAGACAGAGGCGACAATGCCAAACCTAAACTCAGAGCCAGTGCACTCATTGCTAATGTGGTTTTTTTCATGTGTTTCAATCTCGATTAACAGGTAACGCAAAATTGCTGTGTACGTCAGATTCATTTTATAACGCGAAGTTCCGGAACAAAGTTTCTGGAAAAAGTAAAAATTTATTGTCCATCTTTACAAAAGTCCATTTACTGTTCGACCGCCATCAAACGCCGATATTCATCCCATGCGTAAAGGTCAGTCATCCCGCTGATATAATCCTGAATCAACCGACAGCGATAATAATATTCCAGTACCGGGTACTCCGCCGAATCCGTGGGTAATTTACTGACGACTTCCACGTAGGCCAAACGATGGCGCGTAGAAAGCTTCTGAAATAAGCGCGATTCTATGGGGAAGCGTTTCAACCGTTCTTTTTCCACCAGCTCGCGAAAGTCGTTAAGCGACAGGCTTAATAGCGGCTGATAGATATCTAATAACCCGCTGATCACCCGGTATCCCTGTAGTTCAAGCTGTTCTACATCCGGATGACTAAACACATGTTCAACCGCCACATTCTTATAGAGTTCAAGCAGGCGGCTAAAACCGCTGGCATCTTCCAGCAACGCCTGATTGAAGGTACCGGCAAAAATCTGCGGCAAATTATCAATAAAACGCTGAGCGGCATAGGGCACCAGTTTATTTAATGTATTTACCCGTAAATACATAAAAAACTGATCTTCGGTACTGCGGCTTAATGTATTGGCGCGTGATTTTTCCCACGCATTTCCTACCACCAGCTCAAACAGCGAATCCTTCTCATGGTGGCCCCACGCGTGATATAAATGATGATAAAGCTGCTCAACGCTAAAGATTCTTTTCTCTACCGCGTCTTCAAGATCGGCGACACAATAAGAAATATCATCTGCGGCTTCCATAATCCACGTTAATGGAAAGCGACTGTAAGGCGCTAACTGAAGTTCTTTACGTAACCTCGCAATATACTTCTCTTCAGAAAGATAATAGCCCGGTTTCTTCATTAAATAGCGATGGGAATCCGGCACCGGCCCTCGCCACCATGCCGGACGGGTATATTTTAAAATTCCGCCAACCTGCGCCCAGGTAAGATTCATCCGCATGAGCGTATGCACCAGACGAATTCCCTGTGCATTGCCTTCAAAATGGCAGATATCCTGACGTACCTTGCGGCGAATATCGTTCAGATTTTCTTCGCCTTCCTGTAACCGTAGCGAGGAAACCACACAACGATCATGCGTGAGCGGCTGACTTTCCGCATCTTCCGGATGCAGCCGCTGACGAAACCAGTCATTGATCGCCGCCTCGCCAAAATGACCGAACGGCGGATTACCGATGTCGTGCATCAGGCAGGCCATTTCCACAATACTTTCAAAGGGACCGGTCAGCGCGTCCAGACCGTACTCCTCCAGTCGGTTTTGCTCTTTCAGGCGGCTTAAAATCTCTTTCGCGATATAACGCCCTACCTGCTGCACCTCCATTGAATGCGTCAGGCGAGTACGCACCGCGGCATTGCGCTCCAGCGGGAAAACCTGCGTTTTTTGCTGCAAACGGCGTATAGCCGGAGAGTTGATAATCCGCCCGCGATCGCTTTCAAAAATCCGCAGGATCTCATGTTCCGTCTTTACGCCCTGCGGTGAACGATAACGACGATGCCAGTTAATTTTATTTCGGAAATCGATCGATGCCATATTCTCTCCCCGCCTGAGAAATGCGCTTCCCCATAAGCGCATGATAAACTATGCCCTCAAAACTGACTTATCGCGAGTAAATCTATGAAAATCGGCATCATTGGCGCAATGGAAGAAGAAGTTACGCTGCTGCGTGACAAAATTGACAACCGTCAGACGATTACGCTAGGCGGCTGCGAAATTTACACCGGCCAGTTGAATGGCACCGAAGTGGCGTTGCTGAAATCCGGTATCGGTAAAGTCGCGGCGGCGCTGGGCGCAACGTTGCTTCTGGAGCACTGCAAACCGGACGTGATCATCAATACCGGTTCCGCAGGCGGTCTGGCGTCCACGCTGAAGGTCGGCGATATCGTCGTCTCTGACGAAGCGCGTTACCACGACGCTGATGTGACCGCTTTCGGCTATGAATACGGGCAATTACCGGGCTGTCCGGCCGGATTTAAGGCCGATGACAAACTGATCGCCGCCGCGGAATCCTGCATCAGGGAGCTGAATCTGAACGCGGTACGCGGCCTTATTGTTAGCGGCGACGCGTTTATTAACGGCTCCGTCGGGCTGGCAAAAATTCGGCATAACTTCCCCGACGCGGTCGCCGTAGAGATGGAAGCCACCGCTATCGCACACGTCTGCTATAACTTCAACGTGCCGTTCGTGGTGGTACGCGCTATTTCTGACGTGGCCGATCAGCAATCGCACCTCAGCTTTGACGAATTCCTCGCAGTGGCGGCGAAACAGTCGACTCTGATGGTCGAAACGCTGGTACAGAAACTGGCGCATGGCTAAGCAAATGTTCAGGGCGCTGGTCGCCCTGCTGCTTACGCTCCCGGTGTGGCTTTACGCTGCGCCGCGCGTCATTACCCTCTCTCCCGCCAATACGGAGCTCGCTTTTGCCGCCGGGATTACGCCCGTTGGCGTCAGCAGCTATTCCGACTACCCGCCCGAAGCGCAAAAAATAGAACAGGTCTCTACCTGGCAGGGAATGAATCTGGAACGCATTGTGGCGCTGAAGCCGGATCTGGTCGTCGCCTGGCGCGGCGGTAATGCGGAACGCCAGGTAAACCAACTGACGTCATTAGGTATTAAGGTCATGTGGGTGGACGCGGTAACCATCGAACAGATCGCCGACACGCTCCGTCAACTGGCCGCCTGGAGCCCGCAGCCGGAAAAGGCTCAGCAGGCAGCGCAGACATTGCTAAACGAGTACGCCGCGCTCAACGCCGAGTATGCCGGTAAAGCTAAAAAGCGCGTCTTTCTTCAGTTTGGCATGAATCCTCTGTTTACCAGTGGTAAAGGGTCTATTCAACATCAGGTTTTGACGACCTGCGGCGGAGAAAACGTCTTTGCTGACAGCCGCGTGCCGTGGCCGCAAGTCAGCCGTGAGCAGGTGCTGGCAAGGCATCCCCAGGCTATTATCGTGGCCGGAAAAGCGGGCGAAATTCTCAAAATTGAACAATACTGGGGAAACCTGTTAAAAATTCCGGTTATTCCGCTTAACAGCGACTGGTTTGAACGCGCAAGCCCGCGTATTATCCTCGCCGCAAAACAACTCTGTAATGCGCTTTCACAGGTGAATTAGAGCCTGTCTTACCAGGCTCCCAGTGGGGATTCGACAATGCTCGTCTATTGGCTGGATATTGTAGGCACGGCTGTATTTGCTATCTCTGGCGTGTTGCTGGCCGGGAAATTACGTATGGACCCGTTCGGCGTCCTGGTGCTCGGCGTCGTTACTGCCGTCGGCGGCGGGACAATCCGCGATATGGCGCTGGATAACGGCCCGGTATTCTGGGTTAAAGATCCTACCGATTTGGTCGTCGCCATGGTCACCAGTATGCTGACCATCCTGCTGGTTCGCCAGCCAAGACGTCTGCCGAAATGGATGTTGCCGGTACTGGATGCGGTCGGGCTGGCGGTGTTTGTCGGCATTGGGGTGAATAAAGCCTTCCTCGCTGAAACGGGGCCATTAGTGGCAGTCTGTATGGGCGTGATTACCGGCGTCGGCGGCGGGATTATTCGCGATGTTCTGGCACGCGAGATTCCCATGATCCTACGCACCGAAATCTATGCCACGGCCTGTATTATCGGCGGGATTGTTCACGCCACCGCGTTTTATACGTTTTCAGTACCGCTGGAAAGCGCCAGCATGATGGGTATGGTCGTCACGCTGTTCATTCGGCTGGCGGCCATTCGCTGGCATTTGAAATTGCCGACGTTTGCACTGGATGAAAACGGACGTTGATATTGTTTTGCCCGATGGCGCTACGCTTATCGGGCCTACAGGAAAGATGTTGTAGGCCGGATAAGACGCTCGCGTCGCCATCCGGCACAACGAACAGCAATCAAATGCTGAAGGAAGAGCCACACCCGCAGGTACTTTTCGCATTCGGGTTGGTTACAATGAAGCGGGAACCTTCCAGGCCTTCGGTATAATCGACCGAACCACCCACCAGATACTGCAAACTCATCGGGTCAACCACCAGGCCAACGCCCTGTTTTTCGATGGTCATATCCCCTTCGTTAACCTGATCGTCAAAGGTAAAACCATACTGGAAGCCGCTGCAACCACCGCCGGTGATATACACGCGCAATTTCAGATTCGGGTTATCTTCGTCAGCGATAAGACTTTTTACTTTATTCGCTGCTGCGTCGGTAAACTGCAGCGGCAGCGCTACGTCATCACTCATATTTTGCTCCAAACGACATCGGTAATTGGATAAATTTTCACCCAATATTGGCAGTCATTATCTAATACCCTGGTAATTCGTTCAAGTATTCTCGCCCGCAGGCGCATTCTGGTTTTTCGCCGCCTGTTCCGCATCCTGCTTCGCCAGAGTGCGCGCCAGGATGGTTGAGTATAACGGTTTCCCGCCCAAAAACTGCGCTAATAGTGTCGCGCCAAGACAGGTGATAATCATTGGCAAAATGAGCTGGTAGTTATCAGTCATCTCCAGTACCAGCACAATCCCCGTCAGCGGGGCGCGCACCGACGCCGCCATCAGCGCCCCCATCCCGGCAATCGCAAAGGTACCGGCCTCCAGGTGATACTGCGGGAAAAGCACTGCCGCCGCCATACCGAAGGCCGTACCAAGCAGCGTTCCCAGCGCCAGCATCGGGGCGAAAATGCCCCCCGGCGCGCCGGAAGAAAAGCAAAGCAGCGTTGTGACCACCCGGGTAATAAAGATGAACAGCAGTAGCCCGACGCTAAAATTACCTGCCGCGGCGATAGGAATAAGGTTAAATCCGCCGCCTGCCGCTTCCGGCTCAATCAACCCCAGAATACCGCACAGGCCGCCGATCGCACCGCCCATTAGCACCCATTTTTTAATTTCGCCGCCATGAAAGCGCTGAAACATATCCTGGGTACGCAGCACCAGCGAATTAAATACCGGCCCGACGCAGCCAAAAATAATGCCGAGGATAAGGTATAACCACAGTGTGTTAACCGGCGCATCAGACAGTTTGCCGACTTCAATAATCGGCGCTTCGCCGTTAAATATGCGGAACACAATGCTCGACATGATGACGCCGGTAAACACCGCTTTAATCGAAATCAGGTTGTAGCGAAACTGCGGACGCATCTCTTCAATAATAAACAGGATACCCGCCAGCGGCGCGTTAAACGCCGCAGAGAGCCCCGCCGCCGCGCCGGTCGCCAGCAACGTATGCCGCGCTTCGGCGCTGCGCATACGAAAAACATCCAGCACCATGCGCCCCAGGTTGCCCCCGATTTGCACCGTTGGCCCTTCGCGCCCTAATACCATTCCTGCGCCCAACGTTCCCATCCCGCCGATAAACTTCACCGGCAACACGCGCCACCAGCGCACCGGACGTAGCTCCTCCAGCGCGCCTTCAATTTCCGGGATGCCCGAGCCGCCGGCTTCCGGCGCAAATTTTCGCACCAAAAAGTAGCCGACCATCGCCAGTAACGCCGAAAGGATAAAGGCCAGCGGCCAAAGCAAAAACGCATGGTCCGCGACCTGAACCAGCGCGCCAATGCGCATGTTTTGTACCCAGGAAACGGCCTTTTCAAAGGCGACGCCAACCAGTCCGGTAAGCGTGCCGACAACGGCCGCCATTAACAGGATGGCCAGCGGCGTTTTATCCCGCTGCATTAACCGGCGAATCTGATCTCTGCGCCGTAAACGCACAATTTGCTGAGCTAAAAAGGTGGAAGTGTCTGTTTTCATCAGAAGATCATTAATTGGTAATACAAATCTAAAGTCGGCATTCTACTCGCCAACGCCGCGAAAATCCCCTGCAAATCGTATTGTTTCAAATGCGTAAAACTTTCATAACCTTCTCTGAATAACTTAGAATAGCGGGTATTCACTTTTTCTACGAACCAGGAATCTTTCCATGAGTAAGTCTGAAAATCTCTATAGCGCGGCCCGCGAGCTGATCCCCGGCGGCGTGAACTCCCCTGTTCGCGCCTTCACTGGCGTGGGCGGCACCCCGCTGTTTATCGAAAAAGCGGACGGCGCGTATCTTTATGATGTCGATGGCAAAGCGTATATCGACTATGTCGGTTCCTGGGGGCCAATGGTACTGGGGCATAACCATCCGGCTATCCGCAATGCGGTGATCGAAGCTGCGGAGCGCGGTTTAAGCTTCGGCGCGCCAACCGAAATGGAAGTGAAAATGGCGGAACTGGTCACCAACCTGGTGCCGACCATGGACATGGTGCGCATGGTGAACTCCGGTACCGAAGCAACGATGAGCGCGATTCGCCTGGCGCGTGGTTTTACTGGCCGCGATAAGATTATCAAATTCGAAGGCTGCTACCACGGCCACGCAGACTGCCTGCTGGTCAAAGCCGGTTCTGGCGCGCTGACGCTTGGTCAGCCGAACTCGCCGGGCGTGCCGGCAGATTTCGCGAAACATACGCTGACCTGCACTTATAACGATCTGGCATCAGTGCGCGCGGCGTTTGAACAATATCCGCAGGAAATCGCCTGTATCATCGTCGAACCCGTGGCGGGCAATATGAACTGCGTCCCGCCGCTGCCGGAATTCCTGCCGGGCCTGCGCGCCTTGTGCGATGAGTTCGGCGCGCTGCTGATTATCGACGAAGTGATGACCGGTTTTCGCGTAGCGCTGGCCGGAGCCCAGGATTACTACGGCGTCGTGCCGGACCTGACCTGTCTGGGTAAAATCATCGGCGGCGGGATGCCGGTAGGCGCGTTTGGCGGTCGTCGCGATGTAATGGATGCGCTGGCGCCGACGGGCCCGGTTTACCAGGCTGGCACCCTTTCCGGCAACCCGATTGCGATGGCGGCCGGTTTCGCCTGCCTGAATGAAGTCGCCCAGCCCGGCATTCATGAAACGCTGGATGAGCTCACCACCCGCCTGGCGGAAGGGCTGTGCGAAGCGGCGCAGGAGGCGGGGATCCCACTGGTCGTTAACCATGTCGGCGGCATGTTCGGGATTTTCTTCACCGACGCTGAGAGCGTAACCTGCTATCAGGACGTGATGGCGTGCGACGTGGAACGCTTTAAGCGTTTCTTCCACCTGATGCTGGAGGAAGGCGTGTATCTGGCGCCATCGGCGTTTGAGGCGGGCTTTATGTCGGTCGCACACAGCATGGACGACATTAATAATACTATTGACGCCGCGCGTCGGGTGTTTGCGAAATTGTAAAAGAGAACGTCCAGAAACAACGTAGGCTGGGTAAGGCGAAGCCGCCACCCGGCTTTTTATTGGTTCATCGCAGGTTAGCCTGAACCGCACCAGACACCCTAAAGCTCATCAATAATATACTGGAAGCTACAGGTCGACGTGAACTGCCCGGAGCCAATGTTGCTGGTGTTCACCGCCACATTAATGTCATGAAGTTCAACATCGGTTATCGGATGATCAACGGCGCTGGTCGTGACGCTCGACTGGTCGCAGCCCAGCACATTGAGCGTAATACCCGATGAGACAAAACGGCAATAAGCGCCACGGTCGTCAAATTTGCTGCCATCGCAAAGTTTTCCGCCCTCCATCAAATAGGTATGTAACGTGCGATTCACCGTGCCACCGGTGGCATCAAGCATGAGGGTTGTTTTCTGTTTCGAAACGTTCGCATCCCAGGAGATATCAAAAGTATCAACGGGAACTTTCGGGCAAACTGAGCTGCGCGTATCCGGCGGGGAATACGTTTCGTTAGTGATAAAAGCGGTAGCAACGATATGGCTCGACGCCAGCCAGGGACAACCATAATCATCGCTTTGTACTGTAATCTCCAGGGTAAAAGAGCCACACCCCCTCCAGTTCGAGGGAAGATTCTTGCACGCAGATCGCGAAACAGTGTTATCAAAATCCTTCAATACAACCTTCGGCGCAGGTTCTGGCCCAGACCAGGAGTCTGCGGTTAGCGTTTCTCCTTTACGATGTCCCGAAAGGTTCCAGGAGCCATAGTACACTCCCTCCGGAGTCGCTATCGTCACCTCCGCCACAATAGATTTGTCGCTATTAGGGCCAATACCATAATACATCGTGGTGCTTGAAAATGTCGCTTTCAGCATGGGTCCCGCCGCTATTGAACGGCAACAAACGACCGCCAACAGTAAAAATAAAATCTGTATGTTTCTCATCATAAATACTCAAATGTAACCAGGGCGCTTGCGAAGAACGTTCCCGGAACCAGATCTTCGCCAGGAAGGCGTTGTACCCAGGCATTCAGGCTTAGCGCGTTATTCCCCGTCACCAGCGTGAATATCGCACCCTCTTCATCGTTCATGCCCACGGGAACGCCGGATAGCGTTTCAATACCAATCCCGATCCCGGAAGCGCCTGAGTGGCTATCGAGGGCCAGGATACCGCGCATTCCGGTCGCTTCGGTTCCAGTGAAAGTCACCTGCACCCCGTTACTCAGCGCCGAATCGCAATCCGTGAGCTCAAACACTAAAGGCTTACGAGCAGACTGGCCGTCGGGAGTGAAATCAGAACTGTCAAGCGACGAAAAATTGACTTCGGCAATCCCCGTCCCCTGCATCGTGAGCGTGCAAGGACTGGCCACCAGGCTACCGGAAAAATGCAGGTTATCTGCCGCTGAGACCGGCAATATCAGCGCCCCACAGAGGATGCAGGCCGCGCCGTGTAATAACGCCTGTCTTTTAGCCATTACTGATAATCCACCTGTAATGTTGCCGTCGCATCGAAGCCGCCTTCTTTCAGCGAAGCACCGCTCTTTTTAACCGGTATGGCTTTCAGAACAGGTATCGACTGTTCATTCACCGTAATGGTGGACCCCAACGTAAAGGGTTGGTCGTTCTGCCTGAGTTCAATCCCCAGCCCCGCCACGCTGGTGTTTACCGCCGCCGGATTAAAATCACTCACGGAACCGCTTAGCGTCAGGGTCATCGCCATCGTCTCATCGCGCACCGTTGAATCACAGGTGATTTCATACGGAACATTCTGCGCATAACGCGTACCATCTATTTTATTAATCAGCAGGTTACCGAACTCAACGTCGATCGTCTGATCATTGTTAATCGTACAATTCGGCGGTGAAATTAATGTTCCGTGGAACTTAAGATTATCGGCTGCCTGTGCGGCAAGGCTGCCCCCCATTAACATCGTCAAAACTATTTTTTTCATTGGTAATCCACCACCAACGTGGCGCCTGCGTTAAACGCGCCACCTGTTAACGTTACGCCATTATTTTTGACGGGAATTGCCTCAATGGCCGGACCGCTGCCGCCGCTGTATTGAAATGACAACCATTGCGTATTGCCGGGTGAAATCAGCGCGCCATCCGTGGCGGTTTGCAGTCGGATACCCAATCCATCGATATCGGTTTGCAATACCGACTCGCCATTGATAGTCACCGCATTCCCCTGAATCTGTAACTTCAGGTAATCGCTCACTCTGCCGTTGCAGCTCAGGCGATAGCCCACCGCCTGCCGGTAATTCACCCCGTCCACTTTCGTCGTCAACACATTGCCAAATTCCACCTCACCGCCGGTCACAGTACAGGGCGGCGCGGCATTAACGACTATCGTCAGCGTCATGTTGACCGTCTTACTTCCTGCTGCCAGCGGCATACTGACCGCACTCAGCATGGCCGCACACGTTACCGTGCCCAGCCGTAACCGCCATTGCCTCATCTTGCGTCTCCTTGTCGGTTACGACTTTCTGCTTTTTGCTTCATCTACCGCACAACTGTTGTCAGTACAGTTAAAAATCAGCGGTAACCGCGCGCCATAATCGTTGACGTAAGTCAGCACAGGCGAGCGACCTAATTCACTGGCGTCCCCTCCCAGCGTCACGTTGCTTTTTGGTGCAATCACTAATGGGCTAAAGCCTCTGGCCGGAGTGCCGTCCATGCGGCTGCTGGCGTTGCTTAACACCACGTAGTAACCGGTCGGATTGCTCACCTGATAGCCATTGCCCTGACGCTGAAGAGTGATCTTGTATTGCCATGGATGCTGCATATCGATTTTCGATAGCGCCTGCGGGCGGTAAAAAACTTTGATGCGCGTTTGCAGGGCGATTTGCAGCGTATTGGGCTTGTCGCTTTGCGGCGGAATTTCGCGCACGTTGTAATAAAAAAGGGTTTCCCGATCCTTGGGGAGCGACGCCAGCGCCGGCATCCCCTGAATTTTGACCTGTCCGATTGCCGACGGCTCAATGCGCTGGACCGGTGGGACGACGATTAAAGGTGAGGTGATTTTGACGCCCTTCTCATCTTCCACCCAGGACTGCGCCAGATAGGGCAGTTTGCTGTTGGCGTTTTTCAGATCGACGCTTATCGATTTATCTTCGCCGCGAAACACCAGGCGGGTGCGATCGGGCGCGATGGCGGCCTGAGCGCTACCGTAGCCGCCCAGCAAAAGCAGCAAAACAGCGGCCAGGTTATAACGTTTTAATGGCATCATGAATGCGATTTCCTGAATCAATGTGTTGGATAACGAGAAGAGAGCGCTTCGGGTTGCGTTGAAGACGTCAGCCGCTGCGTATGAAGCTGGAGTAATGGTTTATCTTCGGGCTGCGTTGCCTCAGGTGATGAAGCGTCGCCGATGCACGGCAGCAGCAGGCCGCTAAACAGATCGCCCGGCAACGGATCGGGCAACGCCGCTTCACACTGCGTTTTACCTTCCCATGTCACCTGCAACCGCTCGCCGGGGTTAATGCCGATCAGATAAACGCTGCCGTCTTCACCTACGATCCCTAACTGTTGCTGGCGACTGTTGTAAACCTCCGCGCCGAAGGGCGGCGTGCCGCCATCGCGCAAGCGGATACTGGCCATGGCTTTTTTACCGCTGAGCACCTCCAGGCGGCGATAACCGATCGCCCCTTCCGTCAGGGTCGCCTGAGCGATGGAGAGGGTTGCTTCCGCGTCTTCCGGCAACTGGGTAATGTCGATTTTCACCTGGTTGCGGTAGTAGTCGTTGACGTCGACAATGACGGCTTTACCAAACGCGTTGGTATATACCGGTGTGCTGTAGCCGGAGATGGGTACGTTCGCTTCATCGCCGACATCCACCATCAGCCGCGAGCCGCCGTTGACGCTGGTACGGTGCAGCGCCCCGCCTTTAGCAGTCAGCGTCGCGCCGCCCTGGATGTTCAGCCCGCCGGAGGTATAGTCGCCTTCCTGATAGTTCGCACTGACGTCAATGTCGGCATAGCTCGCTTGATGACGGTAATAGCCGTCGAGAGTCGCGCCGTTATCCGCGCGGCCAGCGTTGATCTGGTAGTTATTGCGATCGTCAATGCGCTCGTAATAGCCGACCTGATTGCTGTTGTTGTCATCGCTAAAGGAGCCGTTGTAGCTCAGCGTGCGGTTGTTGCCCCACGGAATACTGAGCGAGACGTACACGCCGTCATCACGCTCATTGTCATATTCGTTGCGAAAACCGTTCACCGACAGACTGATCCCGCGCACCTCGCCGACATCGAAATAGTGCGACAGCGTCAGGTTATAGCTGTCCTGGTTGGGTTGATTCCAGTAGGTGCGATGGGTGTAGTTGATATAAGCGTTGACGTTTATTGCCGAAAAGTTCTGGCTGTACGTCAGGGTATACATCTCTTTATCGTGGCCGGTGCGCTGACGATCGTTATCGTCATTATGCGTATCGATAAACTCGTCCATCGTCATGTAGTTTTCTTCGGAAAAGCGATAACCAGCAAACGTCAGACGGCTGTCTATATCATCAAAATCTTTAGCGTAGCTGGCACGGAACGAGTTACCCTGAATGGTGCCGTCGCCGTAGGCGCTCCCCTCTGGCAGCGTCGCACGGGAATGGGTGACATCGACGGAAAACGCGCCCAGCAGCGCCAGATCGCGCCCCAGTCCTAACGCCAGCGCCTGATAATCCTGCTCGCCGATGGCGCCGCCGTACAGCGACCAGCCGTTAGCGATCCCCCAGGAGGCTTCGGCTGAGGTGAAAAAGCCGCCTTCCATATTGTGATCCCAGTCCTGCGGTCGCCCGGCTGCCAACTTGTAGCGCACCTGGCCGGGACGGGTCAGAAACGGAATGGAGGCGGTGCTGACGTCATATTCCTGCACCTGACCGCTTTGTTCTTCAATTTTGACGTGTAGATCGCCGGATACCGTTTCATTAATATCCTGAATGCGAAACGGCCCAGCCGGGACCTGCGACTCATAAATCACCCGCCCGCGCTGGGTCACGGTAACTTTGGCGTTGGTGCGCGCCACGCCTGATATATCCGGGGCGTAGCCGCGCAGATTAGGCGGTAACATCTGATCGTCGGTAATAAGGCTGCCGCCAACATAGTTAAAGCCGTCGAAAATATCGGATTCCAGCGATCCTTCGCCCAGCGTTAGCTGTGCCCGGAGCTGCGGGATCGCCCGCCAGGCGTAATAGCGGTTCCAGTCCCAGTTCTGTTCGGAACTGGAGCCAAAGTTGTCTTTATCTTCGCTGTCATTTTCGTGACGATAGTTAGCCTGCCAGTCCGCGCGCAAACGCCACGCGCCGAGGTTGGCGCCCACCGTGCCGTTGCCGCTGATGTCATATTCATCGCCGTCATCATGTTCAGCATGTCGCCACTGGCTGTTAACGTTGTAGTCAAATAACACGCCGGGAATCCCTTCATCCCAGCGGGAAGGTGGATCCCACTCTTCATCGCTGTATTCCAGATAGGCCTGCGGAATAATCACCGTCAGCGTTGACTGGCTTAAATCCGTTTGGGTTTCCATCCCTTCCAGTTGTTCTGGTTGCAGACACTGACCGGCATTTATCCAGATCATTTTATCTGCTATTTCAGGTTTTAACCCCAGCAGCGATACCAGTTCAGGCGATAAACAGGGATAGGTGTTATCAGGATCGTTATTATCAACGGAATACGTAATAATATTGTCCTGGGCAATTTGACTCTGATTGACCAGCACCTGGAGATGATAGCTCCCCGGCATAATGTAGCCTTTACGGGAAAAACGGGAGAGATCCAGGCTGGCATCATCTTTAACATCAAGAAATCGGGTATTAAATTGAATGGGCGCTTCCGCGTAGCTATTTTTCGGACCGACAGCCAGAACAATACCCACCACGGCCGCAAGCGTGCTCAGACGAAATTTTTTATAGTGAGCCATCAGACAATCTATCCCTGAAATATATAATCTATTTTTTTACTTTGAGCATTATCCTGCGGCAGACTGCCGCAGGATGATATTTCACTTACAGATAGCTGATCGTGAAGTTTACGGTGCTGCTGAATTCGCCGGTATCGATAGTGGTGGCAGCGGAATCGCCTTTCACCCAGGCTTTGAAGTTAAGAGTCTGTTTCGCCGCCGCAACGCTGCCGTTCATCGTCAGGTTTTCGCTGTAAGCGTCGCCCAATTTGATCGCGGAACCCAGGTGGTTGCCGATGACAATGCTGGAACCCGCCATTTCGCCGCCGCCGATGCGCATCAGCGCAACGCTGCCCGGATTAGCGCTGGATTCGTTACCGATGGCAGAGAAAACGGTAGACGCTTCTTTCTCAGTGGTGAATGCGCAGTTTTCCAGACCGATATGGAAATCGACTTTTGAAGATTCTTTACCGCCCATCAGAGAACCGGTACCGATATGGCCCAGGTTAACGGTCTGGTGTTCGTCGCCAACCACGATTGAACACGGTGAATCTTCAATAGTACCGGTAAAAGTCACCGTACCAGTATTACTGCCTGCAGCATTGGCAAAGCTGGAAACACCCATAACCAGTGCGGCAGCAACCGCAGCTTTTACTGCTGTATTCATTTTTCATCCTTATTAAAAGTTGGTGAGTATTTTTACGCTATTCACACGGAGCTATACTCAACACCCCATGTTTATATGGGTAGATATATATTATATGACGAGTTATGAAATTCCCGATGCAACATTCAAAAGAAGCAAACAACACGTTAATAAATAACATCCCTTAGGCGCGGCAAAGTATTTTCCATTAAAAACCCAAAGACAAGCGTTTTTTATTTAAAGGATCATCAGCATTAAATAATAAATATTTTTTACCGTTCAAAAAACAAACAAAGCAAGCAAGACGGGAGAGCCAAAAAAACAATAAACATGTCAAAATGAATAAAAAAAGATCAGAATTACAGTACTGAATGTATAGCAATGACGCATAAGATTTATTTTTGGTATAAATTCCATTAAAAAAATCAAAAAATGCTAAGTTACATTTTTTTTGTTTACTCGTGGCAATTAATTTATTTTAATAGAGTCGTTTTTTATTACTTCGATGAAAAAACAATATTTTATTATCGAAGTTTTATAATGAAAACTTATTATTAAATTAAAATTGATTTACGGGATGCATTAAAGATGCGGCATCTACTTCTTAATATTTAAAAATGCTTAATACCGAAACCGGTAATTCTTATTATTGGATAGATCATGCCGCAATTTATCATCAACGTTTCGGGCCTGGATATGTTGAAATTAGTCACCCTGTTCAGGAGACAGCGGCACGCCACTGAAATAGCACATGACTTATCGATACAGAAATAACACCTGCTTCTTGCTGAAAATAAAAGCAGAGTTCCCTCGATAAAACGTGACAGGACAGCTTTCGCACGCTGATAGCGTTCAGCTATTTTTAGGTCTACAAAATATTGCCACAACATATTGATATTGTGTAATTTGTAGGTCGGGTTGAGCATGGCTGCCACCCGACATAAATGTGGCACAGCTTTTTTTACCGACTCTGTTTACGTAGCAAATAGATAAAGTACGGCGCGCCAATAAAGCTTGAAAGCAGTCCCGCCGGGATCTGATACGGAAATAGCGCCATCCTGCCGCACCAGTCGGCAAAGACCAGTAAAACGCCCCCTGCCAGCGCCGAGATGACCATATGCGGCATCGTCCGGCGAAAACCGAGCATCCGCGCAATATGCGGCGCCATCAGTCCAACGAAACTCAGCGGCCCAATGGTCATCGTCGCAGTTGCCGTCAAACAAGCCGCCAGCGCCAGCAGCGCGATACGCGATGGTGTAAGCGCCATGCCCACCGCGCGCGCGGCATCGCCGCCCAGAGGCAAAATCGTTAACCAGCGGCGACACAACGGCACAATTGCCAGCAAAATCACCATCACGATCGCGGTTCGCGTAACCTGCCCGCCAGTGGCGTTATAGGTAGATCCTGCGATCCAGGTCAACACTTCCGCCATCCGCGGGTCGCCGCTCGCCTGGAGCATCATTAGCAGCATGGTAAACGCGGTGCTGAGCGCCATCCCCGCCAGCAACATCCGTTGCGGCGAGAAACCGCCGCGCCCGGCGGCTATCATAATAATCAACAGTGTCGCCGCCGCGCCCAGGCTTCCGGCGGGCAGTAGCCAACCGAAGGCATTCCCCGGCACCAAAAACAGCATCAACACCACGCCAAACGCGGCTCCGGAACTGATCCCCAGCACTTCCGGACTGGCCATTGGATTACCGGTCAGACGCTGAATAATGCAGCCCGCCACCGCCAGCATGACGCCCGCCATTAACGCCGCCAGTATCCGCGGCCAGCGCCACGGCATCAGTTCTTCAAGCAGCGTTCCGCTCGCCCACGTCCAGCCGTGCGCGTCGCGACCAAAAGAGAGCGCGCCCCATGTTGCCAGCAGCAAGAGCGCGCCACCGGCAACGGCAAAAGCGAGGACATGCCGACGCTCCGCCGCCACACGATCGCTGGCGTTCATATCCGGCGCGCTCATGCTTTTAAGCCGCGGCAGCAGCCACAGGAGCAGCGGCGCGCCGATTAACGCCGTCACTGACCCGGTGGAGACCTCCATCCATACGCGGGTGAGCCAAAGGATAATCTGATCGGATAGCCATAAAATAAGCGCCCCAATGAGCGGCGCCAGCATCAGGCGCGCCAGCAGACGTCTTGCGCCAAGCATTTTCGCCAGCAGCGGCGCAAACAGGCCGATAAAACCGATAATGCCCACCGCGTTGACCAGCAGCGCGCTCAACACAATCGCCAGCGACAGCGCCGCCAGACGCGCTAACGACAGCGCCAGACCCAGATTACGCGCAACGCCGTCATCCAGCCCCATCAGCGTCATCGGACGTAGCAACAATAATGTGAGCGTCACACCGCCCAGCAACTGCGGCCACAGACGCTGCACGCCGCTCCAGTCGGTTTGCGTCAGCGTTCCGGTGCTCCATAAAAACATGCTTTGCAACTGATCGTGGTGGAAAATCACCAGTAACTGGTTGATTGCGCCGCAATAGAGGCTAACCACCAGCCCGGCGAGGATTAGGGTTACCGGCGACAGGCGTTTGCCCCACGCCACGCCGAACACCAGCGCGCCGACGATACAGGCTCCCGTCAGGGCGGCAAACTGCGTGGCCAGCGCGCCGGGAATCGCCCATAGCGTAGTCACCGTGATCCCCAATTGCGCGCCGGTCGCCACGCCCAACGTGGTCGGTTCCGCCAGCGGGTTACGCAATACTTGCTGGAACAGGACGCCTACCAGCCCAAGCCCCGCGCCCACCAGTAGCGAAATCGCCAGTCTTGGCAGCAGGCTGTAATGAAAAATCATCTGCTCAATGATGTCGATATCCGGTGACCAGATAGCCTGTTGCCACTGGCTGCGCGGTAGCGCAACGGAGAAGTTAACCCATGTCAGCCAGCAGGCGGCAACAAACAGCACCAATAACAGCAACGCCGGATGGCGGCTTCGCCTTATCCGGCCTACAAAGCGCCCGAACCGTAGGTCGGATAAGGCGTTTTTCGCGCCGCCATCCGGCATTTCACGTTTTCTGCTCACGCTTTGCCTCCCAACACGTTATTCAGGATGCGGACAAAGTGCATCGTGGAGAGGGTCGCGCCATAGAACCAAACGGCGGGCACCCGATGAAAACGCCCGGCGCGGACAAACGGCATGGCCTGCCACAGCGGCGTTGCCATCAGCGCGTTCATATCGGTGCTATTCCCGTGATCGAAGCAGATCACATCCGCTTCTTTATACATCGCCAGCCGATCGAGGCTGACCGCCGTACTGCCCCAAAAGTTGGTTTCACCCTGCCAGGCATTGACAATGCCATACTCGTCCAGCACCTCCTGGAACAGGCAATTCGGGCCGAGCACCAGCATATGCCGCGGATCGATAAGCGTCGTCATCAGTAACGGACGCCCCCCGCGGCGGATAAAATGCGGCTTCTGGCTGGCGATGAAGAGATCGTATTGCGCCAGATGTTTTTCTGCCGCAGCTTCCAGATTCAGCGTCTGCGCCAGTTCAACCAGCGATCGTCGGGCTATCGCCAGCGGCTTTTTGCCGTCGCTAAAATCGAACCCGCGCCCCGGCGCGATCCGCGCCAGTTTCTCCGGCGAGGGTCCGTACCCTGCCGACCAGACCATAAACGACGGCTTCATCTCCGTCAGCAGTTCGAGATTGGGTTCAGTGCGAAGACCCACATCAATCACCGAATCCGGCAACGGCGGTTCGCTAACCCACAGCTTATAATTTGGCACGTCCGCCACGCCATACGGCGTAATACCGAGCGCCAGCAGCAGCTCAACCGGTAGCCACTCCAGCGCCACAATCCGGCGGGGATCGATAGCAGCAGCCTGCGCCGTATTCATTTGCCACAGCAGCGGCGAGAGCGCCATCGCCGTTAATAAACGGCGGCGAGTAAGAGGATATAAATCACGCATTAATACACAAAACTCACAGGTGCCGCGCCCGCCGGATGCGGAAGGATACCCATCGGGATACCGTAAATCTTCTCCAGCGTGTCACTGCGCATCAGTTCCGCAGGCGTTCCTTGCGCAATCATTTCACCGCCGCGTAGCGCGACTAAATAATCACAGTAGCGGGCCGCCATGTTGATATCGTGCAGCACCGCAACCACCGTCAGCCCGCGCTGCTGGCTTAAGCGATGCACCAGCGCCAGCACGTCAACCTGATGGGCGATATCCAGCGCTGACGTCGGCTCATCCAGCAGCAGACAACGGCTGTCCTGCGCGACCAGCATGGCAATCCACGCGCGCTGGCGCTCGCCGCCGGAAAGACTGTCTACCAGACGATGCGCCAGCGGTTTTAAGCCGACCAGCGTAATCGCCTCGTCTACTTTTTCCCGGTCCGCGACGCCAAAGCGTCCCAGCGCGCCGTGCCACGGATAGCGGCCAATCGCTACCAGTTCGCGCACCGTCATTCCTTCCGCCTGCGGCAATTGTTGAGGCAGATAGGCAACTTTGCGGGCAAACGCCTTGCTGCTCCAGCTCGCCAGCGGCTGATTGTCGAGCAGAATATCCCCTTCGGAAGGCGGCTGATGGCGGCCCAGCATTTTTAACAGCGTGGATTTACCGGAACCATTATGGCCAATAAGTCCGGTGACTCGACCTGCGGGAAACGTTAACGAGAGGGGGTGTAAAAGCGTGCGGCCCGGCACACGAAAAGCGACGCTTCGCAGCGCAAAGGTGGTATCGGAATGAATGTGGTTTTCCTGCATCGCAGCCAACTTGTAAAACGGGCACGGCCAGCCGTGCCCAAAAAGAAATTAGAAACGGAAGGTTGCCGTTGCAACGACCTGACGTTCTGCGCCCCAGAAACAGCCGTAGGTCTGGAAGCAGCTGGCGACGTATTCGCGATCAAACAGATTATTGACATGAAGGGCAACGTTGGAGCCTGCCATGCCTACGCGCGCAAGGTCATAACGTACCAATGCATCGACAACCGTATAACTCCCTACTTTAAAGGAGTTTGCCGGATCGCCATAGCTTGACCCCGTGAAACGCCCGCCAGTCCCCAGCGTTAAACCGGACAATGGACCATCAAAGAAAGTGTAATCGCCCCACAACGACGCCATATGCTTTGGTACCTGTGCAGGAGTATTACCTTTATAAGTCGTATCCGTCGTGTATTCGGCGTCAGTATAGGTGTAAGAACCCACGACGTTGATGCTTGCAGAAAGCGCCGCTTTCGCTTCTAGTTCCACGCCGCGGGCGCGAATTTCACCGCCTTCAACCGAGAAGAAAGACCCCGCCGGATCAGCCATCAGGTTGTTGGTTTTGGTCAACTGATAGACCGCACCGGTAATGACTATCGGCCGATCATTCGGTACATATTTAACCCCCGCTTCATACTGCTTACCTTTCGAAGGTGCAAATATTTTCCCGTTCTCTCCCGTCTGTGAAGCCGGCTCAAACGACTCACTATAACTGAAGTAAGGCGTTATTCCATTATCAAACAGATAGTTAACACCACCACGCCAGGTAAACTGCTTATCATCACGTTTAGATGTGATGCCAGTAGTGCGATTAAGAGACTCTTGATCGGCCCAGTCATAACGTCCACCCAATGTTACCAGGACTTTATCCCACTGTGCCTGGTCCTGGACGTACAGACCCGTTTGCTTTTGCTTATTCAAAATCTGGTACGGGCCGGATGTTGCTGGATCTCGCGAAGCAAAGTCGAAATCAGTGTACACCGGGTTATAGAGGTCAAGCAGAGGTACGGAGTCGTCGTAGCCAAACCAGGCATTGATATCATTACGCATACGCATAAAGTCGACGCCGGTCAGCAGCGTGTGATCCACCTCACCGGTGGCAAATTTACTTTGCAACTGAGTATCAACGGAGAAGTTTTGCAGTTTCTCGTCGTCAACAACATATTTACGAGCCAGATAATGACCTTTGTCCGCTGGCGCTAATGCCGCGCACTGCTTGCTGTCACGGTTTGCCGGATCGGAACAAACGCCGTAACCATAGACGCTATTTTGCGAGACTTTATTCTCGGCATAGCGCAAATTCTGGCGCACGGTAAAGGTGTCGTTGAATTCATGATCGAAGCTGTACCCTACCATCTTCTCATTACGAGAATAGGTATTGTTTTTCGCCCCTTCGTTGAAATCTGTTGGCAGACGTTTACCGTTTGGCAGCGGCTCAACCGTTCCCTCTTTCGGCAGCCAGCCGTAGTAACCCGTCTCTGGTTCATTCTGGAAGTAAGAGAGAAACGTAAAGTTCGTCTTGTCATCCGGACGCCAGGTGAACGCTGGCGCAATCGCATAGCGCTGCTCTTCCGCGCGATCCTGCTGCGCATTGGCGGAACGCGCCAGACCGGTCAAACGATAAGAATATACGCCCTCTTCATCCAGCGCGTCGCTGAAGTCAAAACCAGTCTGGAACAGGCTGTCAGTACCCATCTTGAACTGAATTTCTTTCAGCGGCTCCGTCGTCGGGCGCTTGCTAACCATATTCAGCAAACCGCCAGGGCTACTTTTCCCGTACAGAACGGAAACCGGACCACGCATCACTTCCGCGCGTTCCAGCATATAAGGGTCTATCACCGCATCATTATAGAAGTTGCCCTGCATTTTCAGGCCATTCAGATAATTATTCTGGCTTTGGCCATCAGCGGCGAAACCGCGAATGATCAGGTAGTCGTAAGTATTGGACGCGCCACGAGTGCCCACGGCAACGCCAGGGGTATAACTCAACGCTTCTTTAACCGACTTTGGCTGATGCAACGCCATCTCTTCGGCGGTAACAACGGAAATAGACTGCGGCACCTTTTGAATCGGCGTGTCCGTTTTGGTTGCCGTGGCGGATTGTCTTGCAGCGATGGTTGCCGCCGGTCCCCAGGCACTTTCCTGCGCGGCAGGCGCTGCGGTTACGGTAATGGTTTCTTCTTTCGGTTGAACCGCCGCCTGTGCATAGACAGACATGCCGCTAACCGCTGTGGCTACTACAACTGCGATTTTACGCAGTGAGGAGTTTGGCTGAGCAGTTTTAAGACGCGCCATTGGTATATCTCTGATGAAAGTGAATGATAACGTAAACGATAATTATTATTATAACCGCAGCATGATAGGCGAAATATCGTCGCAATGGCAAGCGATACGCGGCCCTACGAAAACTAAGGGGTTAAGAAATAACCAGATGAAAAGGAAGGGTTAATAAATTAGACTGAAATGTTATTTATAGGGGATTTGCCGGATGGCGACGTAAGCGTCTTATTCGGCCTACGTCGCACATAATGGGGTCGTAACGGTGTAGACCGGGTAAGCACAGCGCCACCCGGCACTATTACCGTGATTAATTGCCGCCGAACATCTCCTTAATCCAGCCGGCAACGCCGTCGCTCTTCTCTTCTTTCGGCGGCTGTTGCTGCGCAGGCTGCTGCGGCTGAGACGACTGATCGAACGGATTGCCTGACGGCTGCTGTTGCTGCTGCATCATCTCGCCCTGCTGGCACAGCGTATTTGGATCGTCCGTCCAGACCGGCAGAGTGCGCATACCGCCGCTACAGACAAAATTACCGTCGTAATCAACGCCCATATCCACCACATCTTCCGGCGGCGTCAGAACTAAAGGCGTCGGCGTCTGGTTCGCCAGATAGCGCTGGTAAATCGCCATCGCGCCGCTGGCGCCGTACAATTTCGTCGGCTGGTTGTTATCACGGCCTACCCAGGTGATAGTCACCTGGCTGCCGTCGATACCGGCAAACCAGGTATCGACATTGTTGTTTGTCGTCCCGGTTTTACCCGCCAGATGTAGACCCGGATATTTCGCGCCAAGCTGACGCCCCGTACCACGCTGGACGACCTGCTGCATTGTCCAGAGCGTCAGGTAAGCCGCCTGTGCCGGTACGGCGCGTTCAGCTTGCGGATAACTTTGGTACAGCACCTTACCATCTTCCGCAATAACCGAACGCAGCGCTGATAACGGCGCGCGATTTCCGCCGCTGGCGATAGTCTGGAACGCTTGCGCCACTTCGATCGGCGTCAGGTTCAGCGCCCCTAACAGCATCGCCGGAACCGGATTGAGCTGATCTTTCGGCACGCCGAGCTTCGTCCAGGTATCGGTTACCGCCGGTAAACCTAACGCCATCCCCAGATTGACCGTCGGTACGTTCATTGAGCGAGTTAACGCATCCACCAGCATCACTTTCCCGCTTTCGCTGTAGCGACGATCGTCGTTCTGCGGCGACCAGACCTGACCATTCGGCTGGCGCAGAGAAATCGGCGCATCGGCAATCCAGGTGTTCAGACGGTATAAGTTCGGCTGACTTAACGCGGTCAGATAGGTCGCCGGTTTCGCCAGCGACCCGATGGAACGGCGCGCCTGCATGGCACGGTTATAGCCGGCATACTGCGGCTCCGCCCCGCCAACCATCGCGCGCACCTCGCCGCTAAAGCGATCCACCACCACCATCGCGGTTTCCAGATCGCTCAATTTACGCTGCTTCTTCAACGCCGGAATGCCTTCGACAACGGCTTTTTCTGCGGCATCCTGCGCCACGGAGTCAAAGGTGGTGAAGATCTTCACGCCGGAGAGATCTTTAATTTTATCCCCCAGCTTCGCCTGCAGTTCCTGACGAACCATCTGCATAAACGCTGGCTGCGGTGAAATAACGCCGCCGCGCGGCTGTACGCCAAGCGGACGCGCGCTCAGCATGTCATAGAGTTCCTGATCGATGATTTTCTGCTGCTGTAACAGGCGTAACACCAGGTTACGACGCTCCAGCGCCAGTTTCGGGTTGCGCCACGGGTTATAAATCGACGCCCCTTTTACCATCCCCACCAGTAACGCCTGCTGATCGAGGCTCAGTTCCTCTACCGGACGGCCAAAGTAATACAGGCTCGCCAGCGGAAAACCGCGAATTTCATTATCCCCGCTTTGACCGAGGTAGACCTCGTTCATGTACAGCTCAAGAATACGATCTTTACTGTAACGGGCATCCATGATCAGCGCCATGTAGGCTTCATTCGCTTTACGCCAGTATGATCTTTCGCTGGAGAGGAACAGGTTCTTCACCAGCTGCTGGGTCAGCGTACTGGCCCCCTGCACCGTACGTCCCGCCGTCAGGTTGGCCAGTACCGCACGCCCGATAGAGTAAAGACTAATGCCATCATGCTCATAGAAATGACGGTCTTCCGTCGCCAACAGCGTATCGACCAGCAGATCCGGGAAACCGCTGCGCGGGACGAATAAACGCTGCTCGCCATTTGGCGAAGAAAGCATGGTGATAAGCCGCGGATCGAGACGGAAGAAGCCAAACTGGCGGTTGTTATCCAGATTGACGATGGTTTCCAGACGCCCGTCACTGAACGTCAGCCGCGCGCGCACCTGCCCTTCTTTGCTGTCCGGGAAGTCAAACGGACGACGGATCATCTCAATGCTATTGGCCTGCACGGTAAATTCGCCGGGACGGGTCATCTTCGTCACCAGACGATACTGCGTCGCTTCCAGCAATTTCACCATCTCGTTTTTGCTGACAGGCATGTCTGGCTCAAGGTTCACCATCCGGCCATATACCGCCGCCGGAAGCTGCCAGACCTTGCCATCAATACGGCTGCGGATTTTTTGATCCAGATAGACGCCGTAAATGGCGAACAGCACCACAAAAACGATAAACAGTTTTAGCAATAGCCACAGCCAGCCGCGCTTGCCACGAGGCTTACGCCCTTTGCCCTTACCTTTACGCGGCATCGGTTCTTCATCCTCATAGTCATCATCATAATCGTCGTCATGCTGCCGACGACGGCTCACCTTTTGTTTCACAGGACGTGACGGTTTCCCCTTACGTCCAATCGGCTCGCGGTCATTCCCCGCCATGCTTTTTCTCCGCAACATACAGGCGCAAAGGCCCGATTCTGTATTCTTCCGCCAGACGACAGAAGAAGAAATCTCTCAATTTACTCTTTTGCCGGATGGCGATTAACGCCTTATCCGGCCTGGAGGCAACGTATAACACGTCACGAATACTTCTTCGTGCGCCGCGTTGGGGCCGTATTCGCCGGATCGTCCGGCCAGACATGTTTGGGGTAACGGCCCTTCATCTCTTTTTGCACTTCGCGATACGCCCCCTGCCAGAAAGCGCTTAAATCGCGTGTAATCTGTAGCGGTCGCTGCGCAGGCGAAAGCAGTTCCAGCACCAGCGGCACGCGGCCCTGAGCGATGGTTGGGGTCTTCGCTTCGCCAAACATTTCCTGCATTCTGACCGCCAGTGCGGGCGGGTTATCTTCATGATAACGAATCGTTATTCGGCTTCCCGTCGGCACAGTGTAATGCCCAGGCAGTTCACTATCCAGACGTTGCAGCATGGCATAGTCAAGCAGTCCCCGTAACGCCTGAGTCACATTCAGAGATTTCAGACTCCGTAACGACTGTACGCCTGTCATGTGCGGCAGCAACCAGTTTTCCAGAGTCGCCAGCAGCGACGTCTCATCCACGGCAGGCCAGTCATATTCCGGCAGCCATTTCGCCGCACAGTGCAGACGCAGACGGAACTGCTCCGCTTCCGGCGTCCAGTTAAGGACAGCCAGACCTCTATCGCGGATGCCGTTCAGCATCGCCTGATGAAGCTCCTCTTCAGACGGTTTCGCCAGTGGCTGAACGCTAACCGTCAACTGTCCAATACGCATTCTGCGCCACGCTTTCAACGTTCCCTGCGCTTCGTCCCATTCAACCGTGTCAGACTGGCGCAGTAAATCAGGACACGCCTGAATCAGCGAGGCAATATCCAGCGGCTGCGCCAACAATATTCGGGCGTCCGGCGAGGCGCTACCTTGCAGCAACAGCGGCGCGATCAGCCATTCATGACGTCCCAACGCGTCATCCGCATCTAACATCGCGCCCATACCATTGGCTAACTGATAGCGCCCTTCCTGACCACGACGCCGCGCGATGCGGTCGCTAAACGCTCTGGCCAACAGCGGCATAATAAGCGCGCTATCCGGCTCGCCATTACGCACCTGCAGCCGTTTTAAAAGCTGCTGGCTACGCTGCTGCCAGCCCGGCTGTCGCCGCGAAAATAGCACGCTTAAATCCGTACCGCCGCCGCGCGGCGGGTCCTCAAGGATGGCCGCGAGCATGGCGGCGGTGGCGGCGCTGTCGCCCTCGTCGGCGTTGACTAACATCGCCGCCAGGCGCGGATCGTTACCCATTGCCGCCATTTTCCGGCCCCGCGCGCTTAACCGCTCGCCCTCCAGCGCGCCTAACATCAATAATAAACGGCGGGCGGCCTGAAGATTCACCTCCGGCGGTCTGTCCAGCCAGAAAAGCGATGCCGGATCGTGACATCCCCACTGCAACACCTCCATCAACAAACCGGAAAGGTCACTGTGTAAGATTTCCGGATCGCTTTGCGCCGCCGCCCGCTCCGCCTGTTCTTTGGCCAGCAGATGTAAACAGATACCCGGCGCCAGTCGTCCGGCGCGCCCCGCGCGCTGCGTCATTGACGCCTGACTGATACGCTGCGTAACCAGCCGCGTCAGTCCCGTTCGCGCGTCGAATCGCGCCACGCGCTCCTGAGCGCTATCGACGACCAGACGAATCCCTTCAATCGTCAAACTGGTTTCGGCAATGTTAGTCGCCAACACCACTTTACGCATCCCGGCGGGGGCGGGAACAATCGCTTTGCGTTGCGCTTCCAGAGACAATGCGCCATACAGCGGACAAAGCAGGACATCGCTCCCTACCCGCGACGCCAGATGTTCATGAACGCGCTGTATTTCGCCTACGCCGGGTAAAAATAGCAGCAGCGAACCGTTTTCATTGCGCAGCAGTTCCGCTGTCGCCATCGCGACGGCTTCATCAAAACGCAAATGCGCCGCGAGCGGCTGATAACGTCGCTCCACCGGGAACGCGCGCCCTTCCGAGACGATCGTCGGCGCATCAGGCAGTCGCTGACAAAGCCTGTCGTTATCCAGCGTCGCAGACATAATTAACAGCCTGAGATCGTCACGGAGCCCTTGCTGGATATCCAGCAACAGCGCCAACGCTAAATCCGCCTGTAAACTGCGCTCATGAAATTCATCCAGTATCACCAGCCCCACGCCGCGTAATTCGGGATCGCGCTGAATCATTCTGGTCAATACGCCTTCGGTCACCACTTCCAGCCGGGTACGCGGCCCCACGCAGCTTTGCGCGCGCATCCGGTAACCTACCGTTTCGCCAGGCTTTCCATTCAACGCTTCCGCCAGACGCTGCGCGACATTACGCGCCGCCAGACGACGCGGTTCAAGCAGAAGGATTTTTCCAGCAACCGGCCCCTGTTGCAGGAGTTGCAACGGCAACCAGGTGGATTTCCCCGCCCCGGTAGGCGCGGACAACAAAACCTGCGGCGCGGTTTTTAGGGCTGTCAACAATTCAGGCAATACGGCGGCAACGGGCAATGACGTCACAAACGGCTCCACGGGGTTAACTTTCTTTGCGCCGCATTGTAGCATCGTGTTAATCCATAACCGAGTATCCCTATGTCTGAGCCAAAACGGCTGTTTTTTGCGATTGACTTACCCGACGACGCGCGCGCGCAAATTATCGCCTGGCGCGCCGCCCATTTTGCGTCTGAAGACGGACGCCCCGTGGCAGCGGCGAACCTGCACCTGACGCTGGCCTTTTTAGGCGACGTCAGTAGCGATAAGCAGCGCGCGCTTGCGCAACTGGCCGGACGAATTCGCCAGCCGGGCTTTACGCTACATCTGGATGACGCCGGTCAGTGGCTACGTTCACGCGTGGTGTGGCTGGGGATGCGCCAGCCGCCGCGCGGGTTGTTGCAGTTGGCTAATATGCTGCGCGCGCAGGCCGCCCGCAGCGGTTGTTACCAAAGCCCGCAGCCTTTTCACCCGCATATTACGCTGCTGCGCGACGCCAGCCATACGGTGGCTATCCCGCCGCCGGGCTTTTGCTGGTCATTTCCGGTCACGTCGTTTGCGCTTTACGCCTCTTCGTATGGGCAAGGCCGTACCCGCTATGCCGAGCTGCAGCGCTGGACGCTGGGCGAATAATAATGAAGGAATGTCGATGCTATTCTCACCCCCTTTACAACGCGCTACGCTGATTCAGCGCTATAAACGTTTTTTAGCCGATGTGATCACCCCTGACGGTACAACGCTTACGCTGCACTGTCCTAATACCGGCGCGATGACCGGCTGCGCCACGCCTGGCGATACCGTCTGGTATTCGACATCAGAAAATACTAAACGCAAATATCCGCATACCTGGGAATTGACTGAAA
Source organism: Salmonella sp. NW1250 (assembly GCF_051812965.1). Lineage (NCBI taxonomy): Bacteria > Pseudomonadati > Pseudomonadota > Gammaproteobacteria > Enterobacterales > Enterobacteriaceae > Salmonella > Salmonella sp. NW1250. Next base: position 71,629 of record NZ_JAMNDD010000009.1, read on the forward strand.
CGCAATTCGGCGCATTCATTTGCGTGAATACGCTGCGGGCGAACCAGCTAACGAAAGAAGCGATTCAGGAGAATCGCCTGCCGGCGCTGGCGGGGTACAATATTCTGAAAAGTGAAGTCAAATATGGCGCCGAGCGCAGCCGTATAGATTTTATGTTACAGGCAGATTTCCGCCCGGACTGCTATATTGAAGTGAAATCGGTCACGTTAGCGGAAAAAGAAAACGGTTATTTTCCCGACGCCATCACCGAACGAGGGCAAAAACATCTTCGGGAGTTGATGGGCGTTGCGGCGGCAGGTCATCGCGCGGTGGTAGTGTTCGCGGTGCTGCACTCCGCCATTACACGTTTTTCACCCGCACGTCATATCGATATAAAATACGCGCAGCTATTGAGCGAGGCTCAGAATAAAGGCGTGGAAGTTTTAGCTTATAAAGCAGAACTTTCAGCCCAAAAAATGGAACTGAACGAACCAGTACCCATAACGTTGTAGTGGAATAACAGCCTGATTATTAAGTATTCTGGCCGCGTGCGTAAATACGCTTTTCCTCACAGGGTTGTCAAGTGTTACGTTTAGATAATTGCTATCCGGAAAAGCATCTGCTATTTATAGCGACCTGATTTTCCCCCGAACATGGGGATCGATAGTGCGTGTTAAGGAGAAGCAACATGCAAGAAGGGCAAAACCGTAAAACATCGTCCCTGAGTATTCTCGCCATCGCTGGGGTGGAGCCGTACCAGGAGAAACCGGGCGAAGAGTATATGAACGAAGCCCAGCTATCGCACTTCAAGCGTATTCTTGAAGCATGGCGTAATCAACTCCGGGATGAAGTCGATCGCACTGTGACGCACATGCAGGACGAAGCCGCCAACTTCCCCGATCCGGTCGATCGCGCCGCGCAGGAAGAGGAGTTTAGCCTGGAGTTACGTAATCGTGACCGTGAGCGCAAACTGATCAAAAAGATCGAGAAGACGCTGAAGAAAGTGGAAGATGAAGACTTCGGTTATTGCGAGTCCTGCGGGGTGGAAATTGGTATCCGCCGCCTGGAAGCGCGTCCAACAGCCGATCTGTGCATCGACTGCAAAACGCTGGCTGAAATTCGCGAAAAACAGATGGCGGGTTAATCCCGTTCGTTTCTACCCTATTTATGACAGGCGGGAGTTTTCCCGCCTTATTCTTTATTGCCCGCAGCATGACTGACTCACACTATATTGGCCGTTTCGCGCCGTCGCCATCCGGCGAACTGCATTTCGGCTCGTTAATCGCCGCCCTCGGCAGCTATCTACAAGCCCGTGCGCAACGCGGAGTTTGGCGCGTTCGCATAGAGGATATCGACCCCCCACGTGAAGTTCCCGGTGCCGCAGCGACCATTCTGCGCCAGCTGGAACATTACGGCCTGCACTGGGATGGCGAGGTCTTATGGCAATCACAGCGTCATGAGGCTTATCGCGAGGCGCTGGCCTGGCTTCATGAGCAGGGACTGAGCTACTACTGCACTTGCCCCCGCTCGCGCATTCAACGTCTGGGCGGTATTTACGACGGCCATTGCCGGACGTTATGCCACGGGCCGGAGAATGCCGCCGTCAGAATTAAACAGCAGCATCCGGTGATGCGTTTCCATGATGCCTTGCGCGGCGATATCCAGGCTGACCCACAGCTGGCGAGCGAAGATTTTATTATCCACCGCCGCGACGGACTGTTTGCTTATAATCTGGCCGTGGTGGTCGACGATCATTTTCAGGGGGTGACGGAGATCGTCCGCGGCGCAGATTTAATCGAACCCACTGTCCGACAACTTTCGCTGTATAAACAGTTTGGCTGGCGTGCGCCTGGTTACGTGCACCTTCCGCTGGCGCTCAACGAACAAGGCGCTAAACTTTCCAAGCAAAATCATGCCCCTGCGCTTGCGACAGGCGATCCGCGCCCGGTACTGGTCCAGGCATTGCGCTTTTTAGGCCAACGCGACGTCGTAGCGTGGCAGGAGATGTCTGTTGAGGAGTTGCTGCGCTTTGCGGTGACGCACTGGAGGCTTACAGCCGTACCCACATCGGCTAATGTAAATCCGGCATTCTCAAATGCGTCTCGCTGAGCTATGATTAGCCGCTATTTTTGCTCATCGTCTTTCGCATTGCTGCGGCGTTAATGATGCTTACAGCCCAGGTCGCGTTGCTCTCTTACGCCCGTCTGCCGTAATGCGAAAGACATAGAGTAAGTTGATCTTATTAATGTATGACACTACCGAGGTGCGCTATTTTTACCCGAGTCGCTAATTTTTGCCGTAAGGTGTTAAGCCGCGAGGAGAGCGAGGCAGAACAAGCCGTCGCCCGTCCACATATGACGATTATCCCGCGTGAACAGCACGCTATCTCCCGCAAAGATATCAGTGAAAATGCCCTCAAGGTACTGTACAGGCTGAACAAAGCGGGCTATGAAGCCTACCTGGTCGGCGGCGGCGTCCGCGATCTCCTGCTCGGCAAAAAGCCGAAGGATTTCGACGTGACCACCAACGCAACACCGGATCAGGTACGGAAATTATTCCGCAATTGCCGTCTGGTGGGGCGTCGTTTCCGCCTGGCTCACGTGATGTTTGGCCCGGAAATTATCGAAGTGGCAACGTTTCGTGGTCATCATGAAGGCAGTGAAAGCGACCGTACGACCTCCCAGCGTGGGCAAAACGGTATGCTGCTGCGCGATAACATCTTCGGCTCTATCGAAGAAGATGCCCAGCGCCGCGATTTCACCATCAACAGCCTTTACTACAGCGTAGCGGATTTTACCGTGCGCGATTACGTCGGCGGGATGCAGGATCTGCAAGAAGGCGTAATTCGCCTGATCGGCAATCCGGAAACGCGCTACCGCGAAGATCCGGTTCGAATGCTGCGCGCCGTGCGTTTCGCTGCGAAGCTCAATATGCGTATCAGCCCTGAAACGGCTGAGCCAATCCCGCGTCTGGCAACCTTGCTAAACGACATTCCTCCCGCGCGCCTGTTCGAAGAGTCGCTGAAGCTGTTGCAGGCGGGGAACGGTTTTGAAACCTATCAACAACTGCGGGAATACAACCTCTTCCAGCCGTTGTTTCCTACCATTACGCGTTATTTCACCGAAAACGGCGACAGCGCAATGGAACGTATCATTGCGCAGGTGTTGAAGAATACGGATAACCGCATCCGTAACGAGATGCGCGTTAATCCGGCATTTTTGTTTGCCGCCATGTTCTGGTATCCGCTGCTGGAGATGGCGCAAAAAATCGCTCAGGAGAGCGGTCTGGCCTATTACGACGCTTTCGCGCTGGCCATGAATGACGTGCTGGATGAAGCCTGCCGTTCACTGGCGATCCCGAAACGCCTTACCACGCTTACCCGTGATATTTGGCAGCTTCAGTTACGGATGTCGCGACGCCAGGGCAAACGCGCCTGGAAACTGATGGAACATCCCAAATTCCGCGCCGCGTTTGATTTACTGGAGCTGCGCGCTCAGGTGGAAAATAATACTGAGCTGCAACGTCTGGCGCAGTGGTGGGCCGAGTTTCAGGCTTCCGCGCCGCCGGAACAAAAAGGGATGCTCAACGAGCTGGACGACGATCCTGCTCCACGCCGCCGCCGTTCACGTCCGCGCAAACGCGCGCCGCGCCGCGAGGGCACCGTATGACGATCGCGTATATCGCGCTTGGCAGTAATCTGGCCTCTCCGCTGGAGCAGGTCAATGCCGCCCTGAAGGCTATCGCCGACATTCCCGATAGCCGTATCGTCACGGTGTCTTCGTTTTACCGCACGCCGCCGCTTGGCCCACAGGATCAGCCCGATTACCTGAACGCCGCGGTGGCGCTGGATACCGCCCTCGCCCCCGAAGAATTGCTTAACCATACCCAGCGCATTGAGCTGCAACAGGGCCGGGTGCGCAAAGCCGAACGCTGGGGGCCGCGCACGCTGGACCTCGACATTATGCTGTTTGGCGATGAAGTCATTAACACCGACCGTCTGACCGTGCCGCACTACGACATGAAAAACCGCGGTTTTATGCTGTGGCCGTTATTCGAAATCGCTCCTGATCTGATCTTTCCGGATGGTATCAGCCTGCATCAGCATCTCACCCATCTTGGTGCTGCAAAACCCGCCCACTGGTAAAACATCGCCTCCCCTTTAGCGTTTACTGCTTTAGCGCCAAACGATTGCTTAAATCAATTGCCCCCCTGAATATGACTGTTAGAATGCCGGGAAATATAACTTTTACCATCAGGAAACGTTATGAAACCCACCACTATTTCACTGCTGCAGAAATGCAAGCAAGAGAAAAAACGCTTCGCGACAATTACCGCCTACGACTACAGCTTCGCTAAGTTATTTGCCGACGAAGGTATCAATGTGATGCTGGTTGGCGACTCGCTGGGCATGACGATTCAGGGGCATGACTCCACTCTGCCTGTCACCGTGGAAGATATCGCTTACCACACTCGTGCCGTGCGACGTGGCGCGCCCAACTGTCTATTGCTCTCCGACCTGCCGTTTATGGCTTACGCCACCCCGGAACAGGCATGTGAAAACGCGGCTATCGTGATGCGTGCGGGGGCCAATATGGTCAAAATTGAAGGCGGCGCCTGGCTGGTTGATACGGTGAAAATGCTCACCGAACGCGCCGTGCCGGTTTGTGGTCATCTGGGGCTAACGCCACAGTCGGTGAATATCTTCGGCGGCTATAAAATTCAGGGCCGCGGAGATGCAGGACAAGTGCTGCTGGATGACGCGCTGGCTTTAGAAGCGGCTGGCGCTCAACTGCTGGTGCTGGAGTGCGTGCCGGTTGAGCTGGCGAAGCGCGTCACGGAAGCGCTGTCGATTCCGGTGATCGGCATCGGCGCGGGCAACGTCACCGACGGTCAGATCCTGGTGATGCACGATGCGTTTGGCATCACCGGCGGCCATATTCCCAAATTCGCGAAAAATTTCCTTGCCGAGGCGGGCGACATGCGCGCCGCCGTACGGCAGTATATGGCTGAAGTGGAGTCCGGCGCTTATCCGGGCGAAGAACACAGCTTTCACTAATTTTTCTGACCGTGCCGGATGGCGACGCGACGCGTCTTATCCGGCCTACCGATCCTCAACGGATGTAGGCCTGATAAGCGCAGCGCCATCGGGCAGGATCATCAAGCAACTCAAGGAGTTTTGTTGTGCTAATCATTGAAACCCTGCCGCTGCTGCGCCAGCATATTCGTCGTCTGCGTCAGGAAGGTAAACGCGTCGCACTGGTTCCCACCATGGGCAACCTGCACGATGGCCATATGAAGCTGGTCGATGAGGCAAAAGCCCGGGCTGATGTGGTGATCGTCAGCATTTTCGTCAACCCGATGCAGTTTGACCGGCCGGACGATCTGGTGCGTTATCCGCGCACGCTGCAGGAAGATTGTGAAAAGCTGAACAAACGCAAAGTCGATTATGTCTTTGCGCCAGCCGTTGAGGAAATCTACCCGCAGGGGCTGGAAGGCCAGACGTACGTTGATGTTCCCGGCCTCTCTACCATGCTGGAAGGCGCCAGCCGTCCGGGCCACTTCCGCGGCGTCTCGACTATCGTCAGCAAGCTGTTCAACCTGATCCAGCCGGATATCGCCTGCTTTGGCGAGAAGGATTTCCAGCAACTGGCGCTGATCCGCAAAATGGTGGCGGATATGAGTTATGACATTGAGATCGTCGGCGTGCCGATTATTCGCGCCAAAGACGGTCTGGCGCTCAGCTCACGTAACAGTTATCTGACCGCAGAGCAGCGCAAAATTGCGCCGGGTCTACACAACGTGATGAATAGCATCGCTGAAAAACTGATTGCGGGTAATCGTGAGCTGCAAGAGATTATTGCCATTGCCGAACAGGAACTGAATGAAAAAGGCTTCCGTGCCGACGACATTCAAATCCGTGATGCCGACACGCTGCAGGAGCTGACGGAAACCAGCAAACGCGCAGTGATTCTGGCCGCCGCCTGGCTGGGTCAGGCGCGTCTGATCGATAATCAAAGCGTTACATTAGCCCAGTAGACAGGGGTTAAAAATCGGGCAATACTGCCTGAGAATTTCCAAAGCAGGCCACAAACGCCTGCTTAGCCAAGGTAAACGACAGGGTAAAGAAGTTATGATTCGCACCATGCTGCAAGGCAAGCTCCACCGCGTAAAAGTCACGCAGGCGGACCTGCACTACGAAGGTTCCTGTGCCATTGACCAGGATTTCCTTGATGCCTCCGGTATTCTGGAAAACGAAGCGATTGATATCTGGAACGTGACCAATGGGAAACGTTTCTCAACCTATGCGATTGCGGCTGAACGCGGCTCCAGAATCATCTCGGTGAACGGTGCGGCGGCGCACTGCGCTGAAGTTGGCGACATTGTGATTATCGCCAGCTTCGTCACCATGTCTGATGAAGAAGCGCGTACATGGCGTCCGAAAGTGGCCTATTTTGAAGGCGACAACGAAATGAAGCGCACCGCGAAAGCTATTCCGGTACAGGTTGCCTGATAGTCCTTATCCCTGCGGCTGGTTGCTGATCAGCCGCGACATGGTTTCCAGCGAATCCGTGCGCAGAATATACAGCCTTTTGAGCAGCATCGGATTATCTCCCGGCTTCACCTTCCCTCTCACCGTGGTGACCGCCAGATGGAAACCGGCGTCTTTTGCTGCTTTGATCGCGGTCGCGTTATAACCGCCAAAGGGATAAGAAAGATAAAATACGTGCGGAGTAAACTGTGCGAGCGCCCGCCGCGAGCGTTCAAAATCAAACAGAATATTATGGTAGCTGCGGCTATATAAAATCGGGCGACGATGCCCGTCTACCCGATGTAAAAAGTGGGTATGCGACTGAAAATCAAAAACGTCGCTTATCTTGCGCAATTCGGACACGCTCATAAATTGCAGCGATCTGGGATTCCATGTTTGCGGATGGCGCTTAATACGCGATGAGATAATAAATGCCGTCGCTTTCATACCGTACTGCTTTAATACCGGATACGCATAGCGACTCACCGATTTAAGGCCATCGTCAAAGGTGATAACCACCGCGCGCGCCGGGAAATTGGCGCGGTTATGGATGTAATCCTCCAGTTGGTACATTGTCAACGTGGCATAGCCGCGATCGCGAAGCCAGGTCATTTGGTTGCTGAATGCCCGAACCGAAGTCGTGGTGGACGTATGGCGAAAACGGGTATTCTCTTCATCACGTAAGATGTGATGATAGGTCAAAATCGGAATGCCGTTGTCTTCCTGCGCATCCATGGCGCTGACATAAGCCAGCCTGTCGCCAATACGGATCTGATACCAGGTTTGATGTAGCCGACCTTGCAGCTTGCTAATAATGGGGTAACGCAAATTATCCACCAATACGCCAAACGGGGCGCTACTGATGTCCGGCGCGTTATACACCGGCGTGTCCTTCCAGGTCACCAGATTCTGATTGCTGAGCGGCTTGTTAAGATCGCCCAGGCCATCTTCCACTTTTTGTTTTCCCTGCACGGATTCCAGATGGCCTTTATCGATAAAGCCCACACCGAAGCCGAATTTAAAGGCATAATAATCAGCCGCAACAGGCGTTACGGAAAGAATTTGTCCGGCGCGGATATTCCCTACGGTCACCATTTTGTCGCCAATCTGCGACCAGATGGCGGCATCTTTCGTCGTTTGCATATAACGAGCGGGCAAGGCAGCCAACACATTACCGGCGAAAAAGAACAGCAAGATAAGAACAACGCGCATAACCATATATCATAACCGAGGCGAAAAAACGCCGTCATTGTAGCAAAAGCGTCGTCAATGGTATTGATCAAAACTCATACGAATCATGCAGCAATACAAAAGGCGGATTTTTCTGCTGCTGATGCCAGAGACTGGTGACATCCGGCGCGCCAAGCGCGACAATCTGGTCGCGAAATGCTGAACTGCTCATTGACTCTCGCCATGGAATCATTTCCTCCATCAATGAATAGCTGACACCGGAAATAACTTCACATTGAGAATGTTTATGGCTCATCAGCGACGCTACACGATAAGGCGCCGCGCCGGAAATGTCGGTTAAAAATATCACGCCTTCACCGGAGTCGGTGGCATGGAGGGCGTCACACATCATGCGGCTGAGCATATTTACGCTTAACCCACGCCAGAAATTGACCGCCCGACACTGCGCCAACGGCCCATACTTCTTTTCAAGACCTTCGAGCATTTCCTGCGCCCGATCGTCATGACAGGAAATGACCCATCCCAGCATAACTTCTCCTCCATTGAGCTCCAATCCTGCATGATGTCAGCATGTTTTTTTGGCCGACAATACACTATGACCACGATCATTTTTTATTCAAAAAAATTTGCATTATTTTTAAAATTGTTAACAGCCTTCATAGAACCTGGCCCATTAAAGGGTAATCACGGCGATTCAATTAAACAAACACTCACCAAAATAATTGATTAAATATATATTATAAATATTTCATATTTATGTTTTCTGAATTTTTCTTCGCTCCGCAAAAATCATCGGACATTATATTTACTCATTCGGCAATAAAAAGAACAATAACTTTCCACACTATAGATATTGTTACTATGTCAATATTTATAATATCTTAAAGGATCAAAGATAATGAAACTCACCTTAAAAACACTCACTGTGGCACTGGCTGCCATCACCCTCTCCCCCGCCGCGCTGGCCGACACCGCCAAAGACGGCACCGTACATATCACCGGCCTCATTAAGCAAAACGCCTGTACGGTAAAAACGGATTCAGTAGAGGTGACATTACAGGACGAATTTGCCTCTCTTTTTACTGCCGCAGGGCAGACGGCAGGGGATAAAGACTTCACCATCGAACTCGAAAACTGCGACGCAAACGTCTACAGCAGTGTACAGGCGCGCTTTGAAGGCACACTCGACGGAACCGATGCGACCATCCTGAAAAATGAGGATGATGCTGAGAATATTGGCGTGCAAATTCTTGATAAATCTAGCACCCCTATGACCTTTAACGATCTTCAGGCATGGTCTGCCGCAGTCGTGCTCACAGAGGGGGTGACGGAACTCTCAATGCCTTTCACCGCCCGCTATATCTCCACCGCGGTTCCCGTTAAGTCGGGAACGGTCGATGCAACCGCAACATTCTATCTGCAATATAACTGATCCTGGTGGCCAGCGTCGGCTGGCCCCTTTGTTTATTGAGGTCATCAATGAATTCATTGGCTAAAGCAGGGTTGCTTTGTTGCCTGTTGTGCGGTTCGCTGGCGCATGCCGCAGGGATAAACATCGGCACAACGCGGGTTATTTTTCACGGCGATGCCAAAGATGCGTCCATATCGATAAGCAATAGCGACAACGTTCCCTATTTAATTCAGTCCTGGGCGCAATCGATCAGCGAAACCGGGGCGAGCGGCGATGCGCCGTTTATGGTCACCCCGCCGCTTTTTCGCCTTAATGGCGGGCAAAAGAACGTACTACGAATTATCCGTACCGGCGGCAATTTGCCGGAAGATCGCGAGTCGCTGTACTGGCTGGATATTAAATCGATTCCCAGCAGCAATCCGGACAATAAACACAACACACTCATGCTGGCCGTTAAAGCGGAATTTAAGCTGATTTACCGGCCAAAAGCGTTAACCCAAAAACCAGAAGAGGTTGCCGATCGGTTAACGTGGTCGCGTCAGGGTCGCACGCTCACCGTGAAGAACCCCACGCCCTATTATATGAACTTCGCCACCCTTTCCGTTGGCAGTCAAAAAGTGAAAGCCCCGCGCTATGTGGCGCCTTTCGGCAACGCGCAGTACACGCTGCCTGCCGCCGCCAGCGGCCCGATTGTCTGGTCTATCATCAACGATTTTGGCGGTATTGGCCCCGAACATAAACAAACGCCTTGAGAAGAGTGACAGGGATGAGAGTGCCGATGTGCAAAAGGCAACACCGGGTATTTTATTTATCGCGCTGCGCTGTGTGTATCGCGCTGGGCAGCACGTTCACACACGTTGCATGGGCGCGCGACTATTTCAATCCGGCATTTATTGAAAACCATGGGCAGGCGAATCGCACAAGCGTCGATCTGTCGACATTTGATAACGACAAAAGCCAGCTGCCTGGCACCTATTACGTCACTATCAATATCAATAAAACAGAAATCGGCGCACAAAACGTTGATTTTCAACTCGCGACGCTCAGTGACGGTCAACAGGCATTACAGGGCTGTTTACGGCTCCAGGAACTAAAAGATAACGGCGTCAAAACCGACCTTTTTCCAACGCTGGAGAGTGAAAAAGGCTGCGTCGATCTCAACGTTATCCCCGGCGCCAGCCAGCGGTTTGATTTTCAGCGACAGGCATTATCAGTAAGCATCCCGCAACTCTACATCGCCAACAACGCGCGCGGCTACGTACCGCCGGAAAAGTGGCAGGAGGGGATTACCGCGCTGATGCTGAACTACAGCTTCAGCGGCTATAAAGAGTACGGTTCCAGCGAGGATTCCGACGATGCGGAATCGAAGTATCTCGCTCTCCAGCCGGGTTTTAACCTCGGGCCGTGGCGTTTTCGCAACTACAGTAACTGGAGTTCAAATAACGGCGAGAGCGGTAGCTGGAACAGCGTTTATAACTATTTACAGCGCGACATTATCGCGCTGAAAAGCCAGTTCACCGCCGGAGACAGCAATACGCCATCCGACGTGTTCGACAGCGTACCTTTTCGCGGCCTCCAGCTCACCTCTGACGATCAAATGCAGCCCAACAGCCAGCGTGGTTACGCCCCGACGATTCGCGGCATCGCCCGCTCAAACGCGCAGGTTATCGTGCGGCAAAACGGCTATATCGCCTATCAGACCGCCGTTTCGCCGGGCGAATTTGAAATCAACGATATGTTTCCCACCGGCAGCAACGGCGACTATGACGTAACGGTAAAAGAAGCCGACGGCAGCGAACAGCATTTTATCGTGCCCTACTCTTCGCTGCCGATTCTGCAGCGCACCGGACGGGCAAAATACAGCGTGACCGTGGGTAAATATCGCGATTATAACAACCACACGCTGGACGACTTCGGCCAGGCAACCCTGCTGTACGGCCTGCCGTGGGGCATCACCCTGTACGGCGGCAGCCAGATTGCCGGCGATAAATACCAGTCCGTCGCCTTCGGCGTCGGGCAAAATATGCAGATGCTGGGGGCCATTTCCCTGGACGGCATCTGGTCGCACGCCAAATTTGACGATGGCCGCAAAGAAATCGGGCAATCCTGGCGCGTCCGCTACAGCAAGGGCGTCGTCAGTACGGGCACCACGTTTTCGCTGGCTGGCTATCGTTACGCCAGCGAAAACTACAATTCGCTGAGCGAGGTGATCAACCCGGACGACGATTTTTATGATAACTACGGCAAGCGCCATAATCGTTTCGAAGCCTCGGTCAACCAGCAAATTAGCGATACGCTCGGTTCCTTAACGCTAAGTTGGGTAAAAGAAGATTACTGGCACAGCGCGCAGCAGATGGAGTCTCTGAGCGCCAGCTACAACAATAGCTGGGGTCCGGTGAGCTATACGCTGAGCTACAGCTATAACAAAAACACCTACCAGTACCGATCGGACAATGACGATGATGATAACGACGACGATCGTTATAACCAGAACGATCGGCTGTTCACGCTGTCGCTGCACGTTCCGTTTACGGTGTTCGATTCCAGGCTATACGCCAGCTATATGCTGAACACGCGTAAGCACGATGCCACGGTGAACAGCACCACCCTTAGCGGCACCGCGCTGCGTGACAGAAACCTGAACTGGTCGTTACAGCAGAGCCACAGCACACAAGACGGTGATTCCGGCGGGGTAAACGCCAGCTATAAAGGCACTTATGCCAACCTCAACGCCGGTTACAATCAGTCGCCAGATAGCCAACAGGTCAGCTACGGCATCAGCGGCGGCATTCTGGCGCACGAAAACGGTATTACCCTGAGCCAGCCGATTACCGGCGCGGCGATTTTAATTAAAGCGCCCGGCGCCAGCGGCGTTTCGGTTGAAAACCAGACCGGCGTCGCCACCGACTTCCGGGGTTATACGGTGATCCCCAACGTCACGCCGTATTATCGCTACGATATCTCGCTCGACAGCAGCACGTTTGCCGACAACGTGGATATTCCGCTCAACAACCAGACCGTCTACCCGACGCGTAATGCGGTGGTGCGCGCGGCGTATGACACGCATAAGGGCTATCGCGTGCTGTTAACGCTGACGCGCAGCAATGGCGAGCCCGTGCCCTTTGGCGCGACGGCAAGCGTCGATGGGCAGGATGCGAACCTGGCCAGTATCGTCGGCGATAAAGGCCAGGTCTTCCTCAGCGGCCTGCCGGAAGAGGGCCTGCTGCTGGTGAACTGGGGAAGCGCCTCTTGCCGCGCGGATTACCGCCTTGATATCAGCAAAAATATGAACGGCATCGTGATGGCGAACGCCGTCTGCCAGTGAGGAACACAATGAAGAATTTATGGATGCTGCTGGCGCTGGCGCTATTTTCAGGCCATGCGCTGGCAGAAGGAACGATGGGCAACGGAAGCGGCTGGTGTCAACCCACCAGCGGCACGCATAATTTTCCTTTTAGTTTTAATCAAACCATTACCGATACGGATGGGAACCAGACGGGAACCATCGTTGAAGAGCACTGGTCAGCAGGCGGAGAATATTCGGCTAAATGCGACTGCGATAACAGTGATTATCGCGGGTACAACTATTTCACCGCGACCACCGGTGATCTGACGCAGAAAGGCACGCACAGCGAGACGCGATACTACGGACATATGGATTACTATGTCCTCGTGGCAGGCAAACTGGAAATTGGCACCGAAGCGTATGTAGCCGGGAAGTTGAACCAGAATATTCCTGTCCCGTTTTCCTCAATCAGCAATGAAGATAGTTCCGCAGGCGGCTGTGGCGATGCAGAAATGAAATCAATGACGGCGGGCAATAAAGGCACGGTAAGGATTTATATTACTCATCCTTTGGTCGGCGAAATCTCGATCCCGCAAACAACGATCATGAATCTCTATTTATCAAAAACGCCGGGCAGCAGCGGAGATAATATTCCCCCCGCCGTTCCCCCTGTCGCGCACGTCACCATGTCCGGAACTATTACCGTGCCGCAGTCCTGTTCCATCAACGCCGGGCAGGTTATCGAGGTCAGGCTGCCGGATATTGAGGGCAAAGATATTCGTAATCTCGGCGACAGTCCGCAGAACTCGCACGTCACCACTCAGGTAAACTTTACCTGTAGCAACGTGGCGGACGGCACCAACCTGTCAATGTCATTGAACGGAGAAACCGATCCGCACAACCCGGAATACCTGAAAACCGACAATGAGAATTTAGGGATACGGATTTCCGATAAATACGATAAGACCATCGTTCCCGGCGGTAGCGCCGAATTGCCGATTGAAGATTACACAGACGGTAAAGGCAGCACCGAGTTCACCGCCGCGCCGGTCAATACCACCGGACATGTTCCCCACACCGGAGAATACCAGGCTACCGCCACGCTGGAGATTCAGATTCGCTGAGAGAAGCGTTGGGTTTCAGCAAGCCTCCCCCCACCTACAGCCCCGTAACCCATTGATATTACGGCCCCGTAGATGGGATGAAGCGAGGTGCAACCCAACGCCCCTGTCAACGCTTAACTGCGCAACCCGCGCCCACGCTGGATCAGCGACCAGCACAGCAGGTAGAAAGCGGCGATAAAGATCACCAGTACGCCAAACGTCGTCACCAGCGGTACATCATGGATACCCAGGAAGCCGTAGCGGAAGCCGCTGATCATGTAGACGATCGGGTTCAGGTGCGACAGCCCTTGCCAGAACGGCGGCAACAGCGTCAGCGAGTAAAATACCCCGCCGAGGTAGGTCAGCGGCGTCAGCACAAAGGTCGGGATCAGACTGATATCATCAAAGGTTTTCGCAAACACGGCGTTCAGCAGTCCGGCCAGCGAGAACAGAATCGCGGTCAGAATCAGCGTTAGCGCGACAAATACCCAGGAATGCACCTGGAAAGGCACGAAAAAGAGCGAAATCGCCGTCACCAGAATCCCCACGCACAGCCCGCGCGCTACGCCGCCGCCGACAAATCCGGCGATGATCACGTGCGTTGGTACCGGCGCGACCAGCAGTTCCTCAATATTGCGCTGAAACTTGGCGCTAAAAAATGACGACGCGACATTCGCGTAGGAGTTAGTAATGACCGCCATCATAATCAGGCCCGGCACAATAAATTGCATATAGCTAAAACCATGCATTTCGCCGATGCGCGAACCAATCAGGTTGCCGAAAATAATAAAATAGAGCGTCATGGTGATGACGGGCGGCACCAGCGTTTGCACCCAGATCCGCATAAAGCGGTGAATCTCTTTCGCCCAGATGCTTTTAAGGGCAACCCAGTAAAGCTGCATCATGCGCGATCTCCTTGTTTTTCATGCACCAGCGACACAAACAGTTCTTCCAGACGGTTGGCTTTATTACGCATACTTAATACCTGAACCCCCTGCTCGCTCAGTTGACTAAAGACGCTGTTAACCCCTTGCTCGCGTAACACTTCCACCTCCAGAGTCGAGGTATCCACCAGACGATATTGATAACCCGTAAGCTTAGGTAGCGGGCTTTTTGGCGCTAAATCCAGAATAAACGTCTCCGATTTCAGCTTTGAAAGCAGATTTTTCATGGAGGTATTTTCCACCAGCTCGCCGTGCTGAATAATACCGATATTACGGCACAGCATTTCCGCCTCTTCCAGATAGTGGGTGGTGAGAATAATGGTGGTGCCTTTGGCGTTTAAGTCTTTCAGGAATCCCCACATCGAGCGACGCAATTCGATATCGACGCCCGCCGTCGGCTCGTCGAGAATCAATAGCTTAGGTTCATGCATCAATGCGCGGGCGATCATCAGGCGGCGTTTCATCCCACCAGAGAGCATCCGCGCACGTTCACTACGTTTTTCCCACAGATCGAGCTGTTTTAAATACTTTTCGCTACGTAAAACCGCCTCTTTATGTTCCACGCCGTAGTAACCGGCCTGATTCACTACGATCTGCTGCACCGTTTCAAACGGGTTAAAGTTAAACTCCTGTGGCACCAGTCCAAGCTGTCGCTTGGCGTTGACCACGTCTTTTTCCAGGTCGTAACCAAAAACGTTAACGCGCCCGGACGTTTTATTAACCAATGAGCTGATAATACCGATGGTGGTCGATTTCCCTGCTCCATTTGGCCCCAGAAGCGCGTAAAAATCCCCCGCTTCGACCTGCAAATCTATGCCGCGCAGCGCCTGAACGCCGCCGGGATAGGTTTTTTTAAGTTGTTGAAGTTCCAGCGCAATGGTCATAAATTCTCACTTACTTTACGTTCTTACACTTTATATATGGTTTAAATAACTACGGAGTTGCCCTATATTAGCCCAACGCACTTATTTGGTTACAGGTCGTTAACTTCCATGAAAGACATAGATACACTCATCAGCAACAATGCACTATGGTCAAAAATGCTGGTGGAAGAGGACCCCGGATTTTTTGAGAAACTGGCGCAAGCGCAAAAACCGCGCTTTCTATGGATTGGATGTTCCGACAGCCGCGTTCCCGCAGAGCGTTTAACCGGGCTTGAACCGGGCGAATTGTTTGTTCACCGTAATGTGGCTAACCTGGTTATTCACACCGATCTGAACTGTCTCTCCGTGGTTCAGTATGCGGTAGATGTTCTGGAAGTTGAGCATATTATCATTTGCGGCCACTCCGGTTGCGGCGGTATCAAGGCTGCGGTAGAAAACCCTGAGCTGGGCTTGATTAATAACTGGCTGCTGCATATCCGCGACATCTGGCTTAAACATAGCTCGCTGTTGGGAAAAATGCCCGAAGAGCAACGTCTGGACGCGCTCTATGAATTGAACGTCATGGAGCAGGTCTATAACCTGGGGCATTCCACCATTATGCAGTCAGCGTGGAAACGCGGGCAGAATGTGACCATTCACGGCTGGGCGTACAGTATCAATGATGGCCTGCTGCGCGATCTTGACGTCACCGCCACCAACAGAGAAACGCTGGAGAACGGCTATCATAAGGGTATCTCCGCCCTAAGTCTGAAATACATTCCCCACCAATAAGCAATTAGCTATAGGCCGGATAAGTCGCTTTAGCGACGCCATCCGGCATTTCTGCGCTTACTCGTCCAGCAGCACCACTTTACCAACATACGGTAGATGGCGATAACGCTGGGCGTAGTCGATACCGTAACCGACTACAAATTCGTCCGGAATCGAAAAGCCAACGAACTCAACCGGCACGTCCACTTCGCGGCGAGACGGTTTATCCAGCAGCGTACAAATCGCCAGCGATTTCGGCTCGCGCAGGCCCAGGATTTCACGGACCTTCGACAGCGTATTACCGGAATCAATAATGTCTTCGACAATCAGCACGTCTTTACCGCGAATATCCTCATCCAGATCTTTGAGGATTTTCACGTCGCGGGTGGTGGACATGCCGCTACCATAACTGGAGGCGGTCATAAAATCGACTTCATGAGGAACCTGGACTTCACGGCACAGGTCCGCCATAAACATAAATGAGCCACGCAACAGACCTACCAGCACCATTTCACTGCCGCTGTCTTTATAACGTTCGGTAATCTGACGACCCAGCTCGGCAATACGTGCTTTGATCTCCGCTTCGGGGATCATGACTTCAACAGTATGTTTCATATTTATAACCATATGATTTAAAAACAAATCACTCAATGCCGGTGACTAATAACGCCGCATTGACGCGCAAGGCACGCAGTATAACAGCAAACGTATTCATTCGCGGCATTTGATAAGAAAGCTCATTTTGTGATGACGATCACACATGTTAATTCCTATACTTAATTGCTACTAAAAAATTTACAATTTGGGATGGTGTCTTTTTATGGCAGAAAATAACGCACGATCGCCACGATTACTCGTGACGCTGACGGCCCTCTTTGCAGCACTTTGTGGGCTGTATCTTCTTATCGGAGGTGTCTGGCTGGTTGCTATTGGCGGTTCCTGGTACTACCCCATCGCGGGCCTCGTGATGCTGGTTGTGGCCGGATTGCTATGGCGCAGTAAACGTGCCGCACTGTGGCTGTATGCCGCCCTGCTGCTGGCGACAATGATTTGGGGCGTGTGGGAAGTCGGGTTCGACTTCTGGGCGCTCACGCCGCGTAGCGATATCCTGGTGTTTTTCGGCATCTGGCTAATATTGCCGTTTGTCTGGCATCGGCTGGTGGTTCCTTCCAGCGGCGCAGTGGCGGCGCTGGTCGTGGCGCTGCTGATTAGCGGCGGCATTCTGACCTGGGCTGGCTTCAACGACCCGCAGGAGATCAACGGTACGCTTCGCGCCGACGCCACGCCCGCCGCAACAAGCTCGTCGATCGCCGACGAAGACTGGCCGGCCTATGGACGTAATCAGGAAGGCCAACGCTATTCGCCGCTGAAACAGATCACTGCGGATAACGTTCACCAACTGAAAGAAGCGTGGGTCTTCCGCACTGGCGATCTGAAACAACCCAACGATCCGGGCGAAATCACCAACGAAGTGACCCCGATTAAAGTCGGCGATACGCTTTATCTGTGTACAGCTCACCAGCGACTGTTCGCGCTGGACGCCGCCAGCGGTAAAGAGAAGTGGCATTTTGATCCTCAGTTGAAGACCGATTCGTCTTTCCAGCATGTGACCTGCCGCGGCGTCTCTTATCATGAGGCCAAAGCGGATACCGCCTCGCCGGAGGTCATCGCCGACTGTCCGCGCCGCATTATCCTTCCGGTCAATGACGGTCGCCTTTTCGCGGTGAATGCCGAAACCGGCAAGCTGTGTGAAACCTTCGCCAACAAAGGCGTCCTGAATCTGCAAACCAATATGCCGGACACCACGCCGGGACTGTATGAACCGACGTCGCCGCCGATTATCACCGATAAAACGATTGTCATTGCCGGTTCGGTCACGGATAACTTCTCTACCCGCGAAACGTCCGGCGTTATCCGTGGTTTTGATGTTAATACCGGTAAACTACTGTGGGCCTTCGATCCAGGGGCGAAAGATCCGAACGCGATTCCAGCCGATGAGCACTCTTTTACCTTTAACTCGCCGAACTCCTGGGCGCCTGCCGCCTATGATGCGAAACTGGATCTGGTCTATCTGCCGATGGGCGTGACCACGCCGGATATCTGGGGCGGTAACCGCACGCCGGAGCAGGAACGTTATGCCAGCTCCATCCTGGCGCTGAATGCCACCACCGGGAAACTGGCCTGGAGTTATCAGACCGTCCATCACGATCTGTGGGATATGGACCTGCCGGCACAGCCGACGCTGGCAGATATTACCGTTGACGGTACTACCGTTCCGGTTATCTATGCGCCAGCGAAAACCGGTAATATCTTTGTGCTCGACAGACGTAATGGCGAGTTGGTCGTGCCCGCCCCGGAAAAACCGGTCCCACAGGGCGCGGCAAAAGGCGATTACGTCGCCAAAACTCAGCCGTTCTCTGATTTAACCTTCCGCCCGAAAAAAGATCTCTCCGGCGCGGATATGTGGGGCGCGACCATGTTCGACCAACTGGTATGCCGCGTTATGTTCCACCAGTTGCGCTATGAAGGTATCTTCACCCCGCCGTCCGAGCAGGGGACATTGGTATTCCCTGGCAACCTGGGGATGTTTGAATGGGGCGGTATTTCCGTCGATCCAGACCGTCAGGTCGCTATCGCTAACCCGATGGCGCTGCCGTTTGTCTCGAAACTGATCCCACGCGGCCCAGGCAATCCAATGGAACCGCCGAAAGACGCGAAAGGTACCGGAACAGAAGCGGGTATTCAGCCACAGTACGGCGTACCGTTCGGCGTCACGCTGAATCCGTTCCTTTCGCCGTTTGGCCTGCCGTGTAAACAACCGGCCTGGGGCTATATTTCCGCGTTGGATCTGAAGACCAATGAAATCGTGTGGAAGAAACGTATAGGGACGCCGCGCGACAGTATGCCGTTCCCGATGCCGGTTCCGGTGCCGTTCAACATGGGGATGCCCATGCTCGGCGGGCCAATCTCAACCGCCGGTAACGTGCTGTTTATCGCCGCGACCGCCGACAACTACCTGCGCGCTTATAACATGAGCAACGGGGAAAAACTGTGGCAGGGACGTTTACCCGCCGGAGGCCAGGCAACGCCGATGACCTATGAGGTAAACGGTAAGCAGTACGTGGTCGTTTCTGCCGGAGGCCACGGTTCGTTTGGTACGAAGATGGGCGACTATATCGTGGCCTATGCTTTGCCTGACGACGCGAAATAACCATTAATGCCCGGCGTATGCCGGGCATTGTGCCGGGTGGCGGCTTCGCCTTACCCGGCCTGCGTCACAGACATCGGTCAGACCGTAAATCCTAACATCATTCCCGTATCTTCATGTTCTAACAGATGACAGTGCGCCATATAGGCATGTTCCTTCGGCGCGTCGTGATCGATCTTGACCAGCACTTCGCTGATACCGCCCTCAACGCGTACCGTATCCTTCCAGCCCGTTCTGTGCGCCGCTGGCGCTTTGCCGTTCTCTGACAGAATACGGAACTGCGTGCCGTGAATATGGAAAGGATGCAGCATCATGTCGCCCACGCCGGAAATGACCCAACGTTCATGTCGGCCTTTTTGCGCCGCGAACATCGGTTTGTTCATATCGAAGACCTGGCCGTTGATAAAGTTAGCGTTATGGAAGTCGAATTTTCCGCCGTGATTCATATTGCCCATCGCGCCATGATTCATCCCGCTGTGATCCATGTTGCCATGATCCATCTCGCCATGCCCCATATTGCCGCCCTGCATATGCGCGTTCATGCTGTCATGATCCATGCCGCTCATCGCCTGAGCGCCATATTTCTTCATCAGCATTTGCATCCCCATAATATCAAGGCGTGGGTCCATCGACAGTTTCAGGTTGCGCACCGTCAACCCTTCCAGCGACGGCAGCGCCGGCATCGTCGTCAACGTATCCGGCAGCGTACCGGAGGCGGTAATCCGCAGCGGCTGGATACGCATCACCGGATGCGGTTTATCAAACGGAGCGATCGCCATTCCCATCTGGCTGACCGGCAGGGTCACCAGATCAAAGGCTTTCCCGTCGCTGATATCCACCAGCACTTCAAAACGCTCGCCCATTAATAACGGCAGTTCGGTGACTTTCACCGGCTCCGCCAGCAGGCCGCCGTCGCTGGCGATCACATAAAGCGGGCGATTATCGCTGGCGGCGATATTCAGCGAACGCGCATTACAGCCATTTAGCAAGCGCAGACGTAGCCAGCCTTTCGGCGCGGAATGCTGCGGATAGATAGCGCCATTGGTCAGCAGCGTATCGCCAAACCAGCCGACGGCGGCGGTCATAATATCCAGTTGATAATCAATCTGGCCATCGGCGGAGAAGCGTTTGTCCTGAATGATCACCGGCACATCGTCGATGCCCCACTGTTTCGGCAGGCGCAATTTGCGAATCTCGTCATCTTCAATCAGCACCAGCCCGGCAAGGCCCATCGCCACCTGGCGCCCGGTTTTGCCGTGTTTGTGCGGATGAATCCAGCAGGTCGCGGCGCGTTGCTCCGGCGTAAACGTCACCGTGCGGGTTCCGCCTGCGGGAATAATCCCCTGCGGGCCGCCGTCGACGATGCCCGGAATCTCCAGACCATGCCAGTGAAGCGTCGTGTCTTCGGCCAGTTGGTTATGGATATCAACGGTCACGCTTTTTCCTTTGTGAAGCTGTACCGCTGGCCCCAGCAAATTACCGTTGTAGCCCCAGGTTGTCGCGTTCTTACCGGCGAATGTGGACTGTCCGGCTTTAACAATTAACTGCATACGGTTGCTCGCATCTGCCGTTAACAGGTCAGGAATAGGCAACGCGGGACGTTCGGCGGCAAAAGCGGCGCGGCTCCACAGCGGCAGCGCTGATGCAACCCCCAGCGCCACTGAATATTTTAAGAAATCACGGCGTAACATAATCATTTCCTTATAATGAACAGGCGGGTGTCTAAGCTTAGACCCTGCCCTAACGGGAAGGTCAAGCCAGCAACACGTCTTTACCATTCCTGACAGCAATACAACAAGAATGAAAACGCCGCGGCCGATCCTGATAATAAAAGTCGTCGCTACGTTCTCAGTATGCTAACGTTGACTTTCCCTGATGCCGTGGTAGAAGCAATGAAGACGTTTTTCAGACCCGTGTTGTTTGGCAGCCTGATGGCCTTATGCGCAAATAGCTATGCGCTTACTGAATCCGAAGCTGAAGATATGGCCGATTTAACGGCGGTTTTCGTTTTTCTGAAAAATGACTGTGGTTACCAAAATTTACCCAACAGTCAGATTCGCCGTGCGCTGGTCTTTTTTGCCCAGCAAAATCAGTGGGACCTGAGTAACTACGACACCTTCGATATGAAATCGTTGGGCGAAGACAGCTACCGCGATCTTAGCGGCATCGGTATCCCGGTCGCTAAAAAATGCAAAGCTCTGGCCCGCGATTCTCTGAGCCTGTTAGCCTACGTTAAATAATCCTCCGCGATCCTATTGCTGAAATAATGACCGTGCATCCACGGTCATTGTTAGCTATGATGTTGCGCCCTTTTTTTACGGGTGTTAACAATGGAGGTATCAGCCAATGGCCGAAAATACGATGTGGCATGAAACGCTACACGACCAGTTTGGTCAGTACTTTGCCGTAGACAACGTTCTGTATCATGAAAAAACCGATCACCAGGATTTAATCATCTTTGAAAACGCCGCTTTTGGCCGCGTGATGGCGCTGGACGGCGTGGTACAGACCACCGAACGCGACGAGTTTATTTATCATGAAATGATGACCCACGTCCCGCTGCTGGCGCACGGTCATGCGAAACACGTTCTGATTATCGGCGGCGGCGACGGCGCAATGCTACGTGAAGTTACCCGGCATAAAAACGTCGAAACCATCACCATGGTAGAGATAGACGCTGGCGTAGTCTCGTTTTGCCGCCAGTATTTACCCAACCACAATGCCGGCAGCTACGACGATCCGCGCTTTACGCTGGTAATCGACGACGGCGTGAATTTCGTCAATCAGACCCATCAGACCTTTGATGTGATCATTTCCGACTGTACCGATCCGATAGGCCCCGGCGAAAGCCTGTTTACCTCCGCCTTTTATGAAGGCTGTAAGCGTTGCCTGAATCCGGGCGGCATTTTTGTCGCCCAGAACGGCGTGTGCTTCCTGCAACAGGATGAAGCGCTCGACAGCCACCGCAAGCTGAGTCATTACTTCAGCGATGTCGGCTTCTACCAGGCGGCGATTCCGACCTATTACGGCGGCATTATGACCTTCGCCTGGGCGACGGACAACGACGCTCTTCGTCACCTGTCGAGCGAAATTATTCAGGCGCGTTTTCATGCCGCCGGCCTCAAATGTCGCTATTACAACCCGGCTATTCATGCCGCTGCATTTGCGCTACCGCAATATCTACATGACGCACTGTCCGCACAGTGACGTTAAGGAGGTGATAAAAATTGAAAAAGCTGAAACTGCATGGCTTTAACAATCTGACGAAAAGCCTGAGTTTTTGTATTTACGATATCTGCTACGCCAAAACCGCAGAAGAACGCGATGGCTATATCGCCTATATCGATGAACTCTATAACGCCAACCGACTGACCGAGATCCTGTCGGAGACCTGCTCCATTATCGGCGCGAACATCCTGAACATCGCCCGTCAGGATTATGAACCCCAGGGCGCCAGCGTCACGATTCTGGTGAGCGAAGAGCCGATCGACCCGAAACTTATCGATCAAACCGAACATCCCGGCCCGCTGCCGGAAACCGTGGTGGCACACCTCGATAAGAGCCATATCTGCGTGCATACCTATCCGGAAAGCCATCCGGAAGGCGGGCTATGCACCTTTCGCGCCGACATCGAAGTGTCAACCTGCGGGGTGATTTCACCGCTAAAAGCGCTCAATTACCTGATCCACCAGCTAGAGTCCGATATTGTCACCATCGATTACCGCGTGCGCGGCTTTACGCGCGACGTCAACGGTATGAAGCACTTTATCGATCATGAGATTAATTCTATTCAGAATTTTATGTCGGAAGATATGAAGTCGCTGTATGACATGGTGGATGTAAACGTGTATCAGGAAAATATTTTCCATACCAAGATGCTGCTTAAAGAGTTCGATCTTAAGCACTACATGTTTCACACCAAACCAGAAGATCTCACTGAAACCGAACGCCAGGAGATCACCGCCGCGCTGTGGAAAGAGATGCGCGAGATTTACTACGGCCGCAATATTTCTGCGGTCTGATTCATCACTGACAGCGCCTGACGGCGCTGTCACTCCGGCTGCACCAGCGTTAGCGCAAAAGCGCGCCCTTTCAGTTCAACCTGCGCTGACGGCGGCAGATTGACGTCGGTAATCACGTCATTAAAGCGCTCAAGCGGCACCACATTAAAGAGCGAATGCGCGCCATACTTACTGCTGTCCGCCAGCAACACTTTGCGCTGCGCATTAGCAATAATCTCCTGTTTAAGCCCGGCCTTATCTTCCGTTGGGGTCGTCACGCCCGTTTTTACCCCCCATGAATTACAGCTCATAAACGCGATGTTCGGATACACGCTACGCAACAGCTTACGCCCATGCTCACCGATACAAGACTGACTGCTGTCATCGATACGACCGCCGACAATCGTCACTTCAATTTGCCGGAACTCAGCTAAAAACAGCGCAATATGCAGATCGACGGTGATGACCCGCAGCGGAAGATGGGTTAAGCATTTCGCCAGTTCCATCATTGTCGTACCGGCATCCAGCACGACGGCATCGCCAGCATTGACCAGCGATGCGGCAACGCGTGCGATCGCCCGTTTTTCAGCGGGCGATCGCAGTTGTTTTTCATTGGTGGTGGGCTGGGCGGGTTCAAAACGCCGCAGCGCCACGCCGCCATGACTACGGCTGATCACGCCCTGCTCATCCAGCTTGATCAAATCGCGACGGATAGTGGCTGGCGATGCGTCAACCGCCTCAACCAGCTGTTCTACCGTAACCAGCGTATGGTTTTTCAGATACGCCACAATGAGATCCAGACGGTGTTGTCCTTTCATAACAGGGAATTATGCCAGTTGCATTGCCAGTTTGATCGATACGGCCATGCTCTCAGATTTTGCTTTTCCCGTCCAGGCGATATCAAATGCGGTGCCATGATCGGCAGAGGTCCGAATAAACGGCAGCCCCGCGGTGATATTCACGCCATCATAAAAGCCAAGCAATTTCAACGGGATATGTCCCTGGTCATGATACATCGCCACCACCATATCATACTGCCCCTCATAAGCCTGGAGAAATACAGTATCCGGCGGGCACGGCCCATAAACGTCCATACCTTTTGCACGGGCATCGGTAATGGCTGGCGTCAGGATACGCGTCTCTTCATCGCCAAACAGGCCATTCTCGCCCGCATGAGGATTCACGCCTGCCACGGCGATACGCGGTTTAACGTAACCCACACGCTTGAGGAAAGTATCAGCAATACCAATCACCGTTTCGACACGCGTGGTACTTAACGTATCAAGGAATTTACGCAGCGCGATATGCGTTGAAACGTGAATCACTTTTAGTTTATCGGTGTAAAGTACCATCGCGTAATCGCGGCTATGGGTCAGGGTCGCGAGCAGCTCGGTATGGCCCGGATAGTTGTGCCCTGCCAGGTGCAGCGCCTCTTTATTCAGCGGCGCGGTAGCGATAGCCTGTACGTCGCCCCGTAACGCTAACTCGGTGGCGCGCTTCACGCAGCGATATGCTAAATCCCCCGCCTGCGCCTGAACTTTCCCGGCCTCCAGCGCCTCCGGCTGCGCCAGCGGCTCATCAATCACATGAATGATGCCGGGCGCAAAACGCGCTTCGGCGACCCGTTCAATGGCCCGTAACTCGACGTTCGGCGTGATGCCCTTCACCTGTAAACGTTTCAACGTTGCGAGGCATCCAATAACCACCAGCGGCGCGCCGTTGAGACCGTCTTCGCTTAGCGCTTTAACAATAATTTCCGGCCCAATGCCCGCTGGATCGCCCATGGTAATGGCAACGGTTTTAGTCTCCACAATACATCTCCTCAATATAATAAAGCGCGTCACACAACGTACTGTCTGAACCGAATCCGCCCGCTTTGGTAATGACCGGCAGATCGTCAATTTCGCTGTTTACAAACGTTCCACAGGGAATACAGGGCGCCACCTCACTTTGAATGCGATAACCTTCAGCGCCAAGCGCGCCGGCGACGGCGGTAGCGATATCGCCGCCGGTCAGAAACAGCCCGCCAATCCGCGCCTGCTCGATAATGTTTAACGTGACGACGCCAAGCCGCTGGCTCAGTCGCTCGCCCAATTGCTGACGGCTCATCGCGAATTTTTCGCACAGCGCGTCGATTAACTGTCGATCTTCTGCGCGACGGCTGGTGCGTAATATCGTATGTCGATGCTGACTTAACAGCGCGCAGGCCTGCTCTACGACAGACGCGATTTCCTGCTCCGCGCTATCCGACACCATGCGCGCGGCATCAATATCCACGACCTCCGCACGTCCCCGGCACAGCGCATTATCCACCTGACGTCGCGTGGCTTCGCTCATCGAACCGGCCACCACCAGTACCGGCAGCCGCTGCCGGTCTTGCATAAAAAGTTCAACCGGCAACGCATTCGCCAGACCCGCTGCGCCGACGAGCAGCGGCATCGACGGTTGTTCACACGCCGCTTGCGCAATCAACGTCAGGTCCCGCTCTTCCACCGCATCCACGACGATAATCCCTTCGCCCTCAGCCGCATAAGCCGTAAGTAAGGCGCTTAACCCGCCGCGTCGGACATCCTGTAAAAAGACTTCATACACAGGGATCTCACTTTGCAACGCCACTATCTCGGCAATACGGGAAGAGACAATGGGCGTTTTCGGATCGCTGGCAAATTCGGTTTCCAGTAGCGGGACGCCATTAACCAGACATTTTCCTTCAAGCGTCGTGCGTCCGGCCGCAGGGATCGCGGCGGCGATAACGGCCAGTTTTCGCTGACTGGCGCGCATGGCCGCCGTCACTTCGGCGCCGATATTGCCGCGAAATGTAGAGTCGATTTTTTTGTACACCAGCGGCGCTGGCGATGTCTCACACCACGGGGAAAGCGCGGCATAAACGGCAGATGCCGCCTGATCTGCAGGCATCGCCCGGCTTTCGGTGTTAATGACTAACACATCGGCGCGGCGGGACGGTTTTTGCGACGCGCTCAACATAACTTCTGTTCTCGCCCCCTTCTTCGCCAACTGGACGCCGGTATCATTCGATCCGGTAAAATCATCGGCGATAACCATCATTTTCATGCGTTTTTCTCCAAAGAAGCCTGACGCGCCTGTTTTTTCGCAACCCAGGAGGTCAACACTGGCGTCAGGATTGCCGTGGTGATCACCGAGGCGGCAATCAGCGGAGCGGCAGCAGCGGCCACCTCGGCGAGCGAAGGGTCGGCCTGCGCAATAGCCAGCGGCGTCGCAACGGCATTACCCGCGGTGCTGGAGGCCGCCGCCCCGGCAATGCCAGTTCCGCCAACCAGACGATCTGCGCGAATATTAAAGAAACCGCCAACGAACGTTGTCAGCACGCCGAGCAGAATTCCGGCAAGTCCGCCTTGCAGTAACATTTCCAGGTTGATGCCCGCCCCCAGCGCAAAAGCAAAGAAAGGAATGAGCAGCGGGCCGCCTTTGGTCAAAAAATCGCGCATATGAGGATCAAGATTGCCGAGGATCATGCCGACAACCAGCGGAACCAGCACCGCCACCAGCGCCATAATGGGAATGTTCGCCATCCCTGCCGCGCCCAGCGCAATCATCGTAAAGAAAGGGCCATCATTAAGAGACAAAATAGAGATAGCGCCGACGTCGCGCTCATTGCCGAATTCGCCTACCAACGCAGCATAAAGTCCGCCATTCGAATTGCTCATCGCCGCGATAATCGCCACGCCGCTCAGGCCAAAAATACCCTCCGCGCCGAAAAGATGCTCCACGCCCAGGCCAATCCCGATGGCGACAAGCAACTTAGTGAGCGTAATCGTCCCGCCCTGCAATAACGCCTGGGGCGCGGCTTTCACACTGATACCGGCTCCCATACACAGCAGAAAAGCGCCAATCAGCGGCGCCGCGCCGTTTTTAAATAAGGCGGTGGTAAAACCGCCGATCTCAAGCGCCTGTGGAGCGAAGGTGTTAATGAGTGCGCCAATAACGAGCGGTACGACCATCATGCCGCCGGGTACGCGCTCTATTGCTTTTTTGATGTTCATGGTCTTACCGCCTGTTGCTTGTTGTGATTGAATAAAATCATAACGATTATATTCAATCAAATTAAGATCACAAACGCGTCAGATCACAGTTTTAAAATGATTAATAAAAATCAAAAAATCATTCTGCAATAAAAAAGCCGGGATACTCCCGGCTGGAATGTGTGGTGATTTCGTTTCCACTACCGCCCCCAACTGTCCGTCGACTGGCGTTGCGGGACAATAACGAAGAGAGGGTCAGGCTTTACTGACGAATTCCCGATACGCGGCGACGACCCGTAGAAAATCCTCCATGCCGCACAGGGATAAACTCTCTTCATCGTAATAACTCATCCCCTCTTCCATCTCATCGCCGGAAAAATCCAGCTGATTGGCGCGAATCATCACCTCTTCGCCGTCCATCCAGATCGTGTATTCATGCCCTGCTCGTTGCCAGGAGCGTTCGCTGCCTTTGACCGTACGCGCGGCTTGTTCTACTTCATCCAGTAGCGAGAGGTTGTCTTTAACCTCTTCATTAAACCAGTGACCGACCACCTCGTGGCCCATCGACATTCGTACTTTTACCCCTCCGGTAACGTCGCGCAGAAATTCGTAATCCATAATTGTTTTCCTCTGCCCTGGCAATGCGCCAATACCGCATTGCGCCTTAAGGTAATTATCGCAGCACGGTGAAAGAAAAACAGCGGGGCGCACAAAAGATAAAATAAAAATGCCAAAACAGTTTATTATTCATACAGAAAGTCACTCTAGCGCTTCAATATATCTACACGCACTCCGACAAAGTGCTACGTGCCGCACCGTGGGGTATTAAGTCTCCACGATTCACAAACTCGCCGTTAGCGAAGCGCGATCTGGAAGAGTATTTATTTAATGAATGTGCTTTTCATATGCAGCCGAAATCAATGGCGCAGCCCCACGGCGGAGCAGGTGTTCCGCCGCTATCCTGGCCTTAGCGTCCGTTCCGCTGGCACCAGCCGCAACGCCAAAAAAAGCGTGTCGTGCGGGTTACTTCAGTGGGCTGACGTTATCTGCGTTATGGAGCAGAAACATAAAGACCGGTTGATGGCTGAATATCGTCGTATTATTGAAAATAAGCCCCTGCACGTACTCGATATCCCCGACGATTATCGCTATATGGACCCTGAACTGGTCAGGCAACTGGAAGAGCTGGTGCCGGAAGTGCTGGGGATATAGGCGTTGCCGCAAGGAAATGTCCATCATCGATCACGATTACATTCACTTACTCTCCGTTAAGCGAAAACTCGACGACAAATTTCACATCAGACAGCGCGCCGTTTAGATGAACTTTTATTATGCGCCGGAAGAGAGCAGTCATTAAAAACGGCTGCCCCTCATCCAGCTATAGCATTACCAGCCCGGCGCCCCTCTGGCGTTTTTTCAGAAATCATCAATACCCTGCCCACGCCGACGCCTGCTAGTCTTTCAGACGCTTCCTTATCATCCGGGTCGTTGTCATGAAATTGTTGGCTACTTGATAAGCGCTTTTCAACTGAGCTCCAGCAATGGGCGATATCAGCAGAGAAGCCGTAGTGAGTTGTATTTTTTGTCAGACGGTTGAAGGAAAATTCAGGAAGGATACATTATGTCTGTATTTCGACGAATAATTTATCATAGCGGTTGGTTTATTCTGTTTGGGCCGTTAATAGGCGCAGCCATCGCGATAGGTATCATAAACTTTTTACCCGCCATTATTGGCGGACCAGACTCATTTTTGTTCTATTTCTGCAGAACAATACCAGAATTAGTGATTATTACCGGCTGGATATACAGTCTCCTCCCCGCATGGTTAACCGGTGTCGCCTGCGCGCTGATACCCCTGAAATTATATCAAAAAATAATTAACAGGATGATCCTTTGCGCCATTGCAGGTGGTCTGATCACGACGCTGTTTAATTTTGCGCGATATGGTTTTGACATAAGCATACTACCATTAATATATGGTGAAGTATTGATTATGCTTATTCCAGCGATTGTAGCCGGGGCAATAATGGGCGGGGTAATTACGTATTTGCCGGGGCTACGGGAAGTGAAGCGTAATAATAAATAAGAAGCGCCATTCGGGCCCGGAAATCCGGGCCCGTCTCTGTTACACCGCAGTCTGGAAAATCACGCCGTCCGCTTTCTCAGTGTACTGAGAGAGCTGGTCGAAGTTCAGGTAACGGTAGGTATCCACCGCCGCCAGCTCCGCAGAAGCCGGAAAACGATCTGTCGATGACCTTTTATTATGCGCCGGAAGAGCGCAGTCATTAAAAATGGGGAGTCTCACATCACCAGCCCGGCCCCTCCATCACGGGCATGAGTTTCACAATATTCTCCAGTACCAGTGGCGTGTGGTGATCTGAACTTAATGCCAGTAAAACATCACCTGTGACAACAATTTCTTGGTTTAACAAATCGTCGCCGTACTGTACTTTAACTCTTTCTATGATCTCATCGCTCAACAAGAGTTGCACTTGCCCATTCCAGTCGGCTGTCTGCATGTCGGCATCCTGGACGCAGGTTAACGGTTCTTCGAGTTTAACCACCCAATAACGCTGCGCGCCGCTTTTTTGCTCTGCCAGTATTCCGCGCAATGACACGGTATCGCCTTCCCGCACGCAGCGCTGTTGCCGTTTTTTCGCCATTTCTTCAACCGTTTTGACTGGCAAAATGTCGGTGCTGTGGTTACACCAGGCCAGTGAGCTTTGGCGACTAATGCCCTGAAATTGAGGAACGGGCAACCACCATGTATTATTAGCGTCTTTCTGCAATACCACATCCAGCTTTTTACTATCCTGACTATACCAGTCAGCATCGGCATTGGCAGGTTCGCCACAAAAATAGGCATATTTTTGCGCCGCGCATAGCTGCGTCACCACGAAGGATGGCACAGGCGTATTATTCAGCGTTGTTTTACGATTAAGATCGCCAACGTAGTTTTCACGTACCGCGTCAAGCAGTTGCGTGCGCAACGGATCGCCTTTTTCTACCGGCAGGCAAGCTGCGATGCGCCCGTACTGTTTCACCAGCGCGCGTAATTCCTGTGACTTCAGGTCAACATTCCCGGCAAAGTGGCACTTTGCTTGCTCCGGCGCGCTAAACTCTTCATCCAGGTAAACCGTACTCACCCACCCTTCGGTACCGCTGTCCAGCAGAATACGATCGAAGAGATAATATTTATCATCTTCATCTTTAATATACTGACCGTCAGTATCTTTTAGCAGGCCGCAAAAATAGGCCAGTTCGCGCGTCTCGTTGATTTCAATCCGCTTGATATCGAAGCGGGCGTTTAATAGCCCAACCTCCTCGCGTAGCGTTAATGCAATAGCGCCGCGTGGATTTTCATCAGGCTTCAGCGGGAACATATCTGATGCATATAAATTGCAACAAATCATCATCAACACCAATAAAAAATAACGCATGAACGTGACCGTCGAAAAATTGCATTGAGGGTGCCATAATAGCGCTTTGCGTTATTATCAGTAATCATTTGCTCATGAAAAAGATCGCGTTCGGTTTCCCGTTATTGCTGGCAGTATTGCCTTATCCGGCGCAAGCCAATGAGGCCGTGGCGAATAGTTCATTGCATTTACTGGCACAGAGCGATATTCAACTGGCGAAAGAGCGTCTGTTAATTGAACGCGAGCGGATTAATGCTGATTATTTGTTTGTGAATCCGACCGCGCAGGATATTATCGTTCCTGTCGTTTTCCCCATGCCGCCGCTGTCATTTAGCGACGTTGACGAAGCCGGTGAAGATTACATCCCCGGCATCCGCAACATTAAAATCCGCGTCGATGGTCAGATCGTGACCCCGCAACCACGCTGGACCGTAGTACTGAATGCTCCGCAGGAAGAGATCACCGATAAACTTCAGCAGGCTGGCTGGACGGTGGAGCAACTGATCGCCGCGCTAAGCGACGGTGAATTTTCGCCTCCGCCGGATCTCCCGGCGCTGCCGCCGGAATGGTTTAAGGATAATCAGCCGCAGTTTACTATCCAGCGCAACTTCATCTGGCAGCAGAGCTTTCCGGCGGGGAAAGCGGTGACTATCCACCAGGTTTATACCCCGAGCGTGTCACTCAGCGCGCTAATGTCAACGGATGAACTGGACAATGACAACACCTGCCCGACGGCGGAAAACCGCCAGCAAATACAGCAGGCGCTGGATCAGTTAATGACGAAGCAAGGCCCGGCAGGCGCTTTGGGGCAAAACCGGATGGATGTGGTGCTAACCGGTGATCCCGCGTGGAAAGAGGGGGACATCGGCGAGTTTACGCTGCGCCTTCACGGCGACGTGATCACCACCTGCTTTCAGCCGCCGCTGACGCGGGTTAACGCCACTACGCTGGAATTTAAGCAGAAAAATTTCCGGCCTGCGGAAAATCTGGCAGTGACGTTTTATTCTTTATCGTCTATGTACGAATGATGGCATAAAACGCTTTACTCACTCAAATCCACGAGCGCATGAAGCGTCTTATAATTAAAAATCCACCAGGTAGAAAGAATTTCACCCTGCTGGTAAAATTCATAATCACTCTCGCCATTTGGCGACTTCAGTTTTATGACATCCCCCATCTGTTTCCAACGGGCATAAGGCGCCTTGTTATTCATTGATTTGAGATTCTGTACCATCGGTTCGCAGCGCGCGCACATTTTTGCGTTACCGTCATCGTAAAATGCCATCATCCCACCGTTAGTAACGTGTAAATACTGTAATTTAGCCGCCGCATCAGCGTTGCCGCATAGCATCAATAGCATTCCTATAACCCATAGCTTTCTCATTCACTTTATTTCCGTTAAGCGAAAAATATTATCCAGTAACAGCGGCGTATGATGCGAGGCGCTCAGCGCCAGAAAAATATCGCCGCCGACGCTGACTTTTTTACCGACCAAATTGTTGAGCGATTCCCGCTCTTGTGGGGTTAGCACCAGTTGCATCGTCTGGTTCCAGCCAGGCTGCTGCTTATTGGCATCGCGCACGCAGGTAAGGGGGCTATCCGGGGTCAGGGTCCAGTAAGCGGACTCGCCGTCACCCTGCTGGCGAAGCGTGCCGGTGAGGTTAACGGTGTCTCCCTCCACCCTGCACGCCTGCGCCAGTTGCGCTAAATCGGTTTCTCGCAGCGTGCCATCGCTATAGTACCCGCCGCTCACTTTAGATTGTTGTGTCAGCAGGTTGTTTTCCGGCTGCGGGCGCCACACGCCATCCGGGGATTTTTTCAACACGACGCGAAGCCGATTATTGGCGTCATCATGGATAAAAAAACTCGTTTTATCTCCCGTCGCCTTACCCAAAAAGTAAGCATAATCTTCCGTGGCGCAAAGGTCTTCGACGATAAATTTTACCGTCGGCAGCGGGCCGTTAAGGGTTAAGCTATTGCTGTCGCCAATATAACTGGCGCGCAGGCCGTTCAGAATATCGCTTCGCAGCGGGTCGCTGGCTTTTACCGGCTGGCAAATATTTTTGCGCCCTTGCGCGGCGACCTGCTCACGTAAGAGCGCAGACGTTAACGGTACGTTTTTACCATAATGGCAGTGAACATTCTGCGGCGAAGCAATGGTTTTATCAAAGCGCACAACGCTGCCCCAACTCCAGCGATAACCTATCGCCATCACGCGGTCATAAAGATGATATTGATTTTGCCCATCCGTCAGAAAATTATCATTTTTGTCTTTTATTAAGCCACAAACGTAAGCAATGCTACTGTTTGCTTCAATCCGCCGCAGGTTAAACAGCCCATCCTCAAGCCCTTCTTCATCGCGCAGCGACAGGGCAATATATTTGCGCCAGGTATCACCTTGTGGCAATGGTTTTATTTCTTCGGCAAATGTATTTTGGCAAATTATTAATAATAAAAATAAATAATACCGCATTTTTCTTCCCTCGAAAAACGGCACTCGCCGGATTATGATAATGATTATGTTTCGGACATGGAATGCACCGGTATGACATATTTTAAATGGCTGAGCGTACTCCTGTGTTTTATTACCAGTTACCATGCTTATGCAAACGACTCGGCGGTCGGGGAAACCAATGGTTCCATTGAATTTCTGCAACAAAATGAGATCAGCATGGCGAAAGAGCGATTGTTGATTGCCAGCGATCGTATCAATGTCGATTATGTATTTATTAATCATTCGGCGCAGGATATTACCGTTCCGGTAGCCTTTCCGATGCCGGCTATTTCCCAAAGATATATGGGAGATCGCACAGAAGGTATTACCAACTTTAAGATCAGCGTGGACGGTAAACCGGTTAAAAGCGAGTCCCGCTGGCGAGTCATCCATGACTTAGGCGGTAAAGGTGAAGAAGACATTACGGCGAAACTACTGCAAACCGGCTGGACGATCCCACAGCTACGCCATGTCCTCAATCGCGAGGGCAAAGCCTCTATTGAAGAAGGATATAAAGAGGGAAAACAGCAATTACCGTCAGAGTGGTTTGATGACGGCTATCTGAATATTGCCGTTCAACAATATTTTATCTGGCAACAACGTTTTCCGGCGGGCAAGGAGATCGTTATTCACCACTCATACACGGCCAGTAAATCCACCGGCGTGCCTGACAGCCTTGACAGTCTTCTTGGTGATGAATTCGGCGATCAATGCCTGACCGCCGCCACTCGCAAGGCGTTAAAACAGCTGGATGCAGGAATAAAATATAAAAACGAAGACGGTAGCGCGAATATCGGCTGGGGCTATCTGGGCTATATTCTGAAAACTGGCGCTAACTGGAAAGAGGGTGTCATTGGCGACTTTACCTTGCGCATTCATAAGAAGGATGAGACTGAAGTGGTTGTCCCCTGCTTTAATTACCCGCTAAAACAAATTGATCCGTTAACCCTGGAGTTTAAACAAAAAAACTTCAAGCCCGATGAAAACCTGGATATCCATTTTTATTACGATTCTTCGCGGTAAAAACTGGCCCGGAAATCCGGGCCAGTCACTTTTACACCGCAGTCTGGAAAATCACCCCATCTGCTTTCTCAGTGTACTGAGAGAGCTGGTCGAAGTTCAGATAACGGTAGGTATCCACCGCCGTCTTATCCACCTGCGCCACGTAGGTCTGGTACTCTTCCGGCGTCGGCAGTTTGCCGATAAGCGCCGCAACCGCCGCCAGCTCCGCAGAAGCCAGGAAGACGTTCGCACCGGTACCTAAACGGTTCGGGAAGTTACGGGTAGAAGTAGAAACCACCGTCGCACCGTCAGCCACACGCGCCTGGTTACCCATACACAGGGAACAACCCGGGATCTCGATACGCGCACCGCTCTTACCGAACACGCTGTAGTAGCCTTCTTCGGTCAGCTGCGCAGCGTCCATACGGGTTGGCGGCGCTACCCACAGGCGGGTTGGCAACTGGCCTTTGTGGCTATCCAGCAGCTTACCAGCCGCGCGGAAGTGGCCGATGTTGGTCATGCAGGAACCGATGAACACTTCGTCGATCTTCTCGCCCTGCACGTCAGACAGCAGACGCGCGTCGTCCGGATCGTTCGGCGCACACAGGATTGGCTCTTTGATATCCGCCAGATCGATGTCGATCACCGCCGCGTATTCCGCGTCGGCATCGGCTTCCAGCAGTTGCGGGTCCGCCAGCCATTTTTCCATGCCCTGGATACGGCGTTCCAGCGTACGACGGTCGCCGTAGCCTTCCGCAATCATCCACTTCAGCAGGACGATGTTGGAGGTCAGGTATTCAACGATCGGCTCTTTGTTCAACTTGATGGTACAACCCGCAGCGGAACGCTCGGCAGAAGCATCGGTCAGCTCAAACGCCTGCTCCACTTTCAGATCCGGCAGACCTTCGATTTCCAGGATGCGGCCAGAGAAGATGTTTTTCTTGCCTTTCTTCTCAACGGTCAGCAGGCCCTGTTTGATGGCGTACAGCGGGATGGCATGGACCAGATCGCGCAGGGTGATGCCCGGCTGCATTTTGCCTTTGAAGCGCACCAGCACCGATTCCGGCATATCCAGCGGCATCACGCCGGTCGCCGCGGCAAACGCCACCAGGCCTGAGCCCGCCGGGAAAGAGATACCAATCGGGAAACGGGTATGGGAGTCGCCGCCGGTCCCCACGGTGTCCGGCAGCAGCATACGGTTCAGCCAGGAGTGGATCACGCCGTCGCCCGGACGCAGAGAGACGCCGCCACGGTTCATAATGAAGTCTGGCAGCGTGTGGTGCGTGGTGACGTCAACCGGCTTCGGATAGGCTGCAGTGTGGCAGAAGGACTGCATCACCAGATCGGCGGAGAATCCCAGACAGGCCAGGTCTTTCAGCTCATCGCGGGTCATCGGGCCAGTAGTATCCTGAGAACCGACGGAGGTCATTTTCGGTTCGCAGTACGCGCCCGGACGGATACCTTTCACGCCGCAGGCGCGACCGACCATTTTCTGCGCCAGAGAGAAGCCACGGCTGCTTTCCGCCACGTCTTTTGCCTGACGGAAAACATCAGAGTGCGGCAGCCCCAGCGCTTCACGCGCTTTGGTGGTCAGGCCACGGCCGATAATCAGCGGAATACGACCACCGGCACGCACTTCGTCGATCAGCACGTCGGTTTTCAGTTCGAAGGTTGCCAGTAGCTCGCCGGTTTCGTGGTTACGCACTTCGCCTTTGTACGGGTAGACGTCAATCACATCGCCCATATTCAGGTTAGAAACGTCAACTTCAATCGGCAGCGCGCCCGCATCTTCCATAGTGTTAAAGAAGATAGGCGCAATTTTGCCGCCGAGGCACAGGCCGCCGCCGCGCTTATTCGGCACGTTCGGGATGTCATCGCCCATGAACCACAGCACGGAGTTGGTCGCGGATTTACGGGAAGAACCGGTGCCCACCACGTCACCCACGTAAGCCAGCGGGTAGCCTTTTTTCTGCAATGCTTCGATTTGTTTGATCGGGCCGACAACGCCTGGCTGATCCGGCTCAATGCCTTCACGGGCGTTTTTCAGCATCGCCTGCGCATGTAACGGGATATCCGGTCTCGACCACGCATCCGGCGCCGGAGAGAGATCGTCGGTATTCGTTTCGCCGGTCACTTTGAAAACGGTGACGGTGATTTTTTCCGCCAGCGGCGGACGGCTCAGGAACCATTCGGCGTCGGCCCAGGATTGCATCACCTGTTTGGCATATTCATTGCCCGCTTTGGCTTTCTCTTCTACGTCGTAGAAGTTATCGAACATCAGCAGGGTGTGGGACAGCGCTTTGGCCGCAATCGGCGCCAGTTTCGCATCGTCCAGCGCATCAATCAGCGGATGAATGTTGTAACCACCCTGCATGGTGCCCAGCAGTTCAATGGCTTTTTCTGGGGAGACCAGCGGGGAGGTGGTGTCGCCTTTCGCGACAGCAGCGAGAAAACCGGCTTTAACATAAGCGGCTTCATCTACGCCAGGAGGAACGCGGTTGATCAACAGGTCTAACAGGAATTCTTCTTCGCCCACAGGCGGGGTCTTCAGCAGCTCGACAAGCGCAGCCATTTGGGTTGCGTCTAAAGGTTTTGGCACAATCCCCTGGGCAGCACGCTCAGCTACGTGCTTACGGTATTCTTCTAGCACGACGATATCTCCTCGCTCTCATTGTCATAATGCGGCGCTTTTGTTGATGGGCGATTCTCTTCACGCTCCTGTGAGACAGTAGTTAGTAGGGTAAATGCCCGGTACCGCATAAGGCACAATAACAGGATTTTCTTTAAGTGTTAATCTGTTTACAAAAAAGCAACATAAAAAAGTGGCT
Source organism: Salmonella sp. NW1250 (assembly GCF_051812965.1). Lineage (NCBI taxonomy): Bacteria > Pseudomonadati > Pseudomonadota > Gammaproteobacteria > Enterobacterales > Enterobacteriaceae > Salmonella > Salmonella sp. NW1250. The sequence continues at coordinate 108,659 of NZ_JAMNDD010000009.1, forward strand.
GAATCGTTAAGGATGGTCTAATGCTCTACTGAGGCGGGAGCTGCAGCCATAAATGCTTACCTCATTTCGTGCTTTGATCGTCACGTAACGTTACCGATCCCAACATTAGCTAAAAATTAAACTATCGTCCCTTTATACTCACGCGAAACTGCACCCCGTCGGCGGCAGGCATAATGACCATAGCGATTCTCTGGAATCGGGAGAGATAAAATGACGTTGCCCTTTAAACCCCATCTCATTGCCCTTGTGTGCAGTGCCGGGTTATTTGCCGCTTCGGGCGTACTGTATGTTAAAAGCCGCGCTCCCGAAGCGCCCGCGCAGGCGGCGGCTCCCGCCTCTGAGCCAACGCAGACCGCTGTGCCCGCGCCTGTCGCGAAAACGACCTTTACCACTGCGCAAATTGATCAATGGGTCGCGCCTGTCGCGCTTTATCCCGATGCCCTGCTTTCGCAGGTGCTCATGGCCTCCACCTACCCGGCGAACGTAGTTCAGGCCGTCCAGTGGTCGCGCGATAACCCTACGCTGCAGGGCGATGCCGCTATTCAGGCGGTGGCCAGCCAACCGTGGGACCCCAGCGTCAAATCGCTGGTCGCCTTTCCCCAGTTGATGGCGCTTATGGGCGAGAATCCGCAATGGGTGCAAAACCTGGGCGATGCGTTCTTAGCCCAGCCACAGGATGTGATGGATGCGGTGCAAAGGCTGCGTCTGCTCGCTCAACAAACCGGTTCGCTAAAATCCACGCCACAGCAAACCGTCACCAGCGTGCCGAAATCCAGCGCTTCTACCGCCGTCACGACGACAACCACCACATCCGCCAGTACGCCAGCAACACCGTCGACCGTCATCAAAATTGAACCTGCGAATCCGCAGGTGGTGTACGTGCCAAACTATAACCCCGCGACGGTGTATGGCGCCTGGCCCAATACCGCTTATCCGCCGGTGTATTTACCGCCCCCTCCGGGGCAGCAGTTTGCCGATAGTTTTGTTAAAGGTTTTGGTTATAGTCTGGGCGTCGCCACCACCTATGCGTTGTTCAGCAGCATAGACTGGGATGACGACGATCATCACCACCATGACGACGACCATCATGATGATGATTACCATCATGGTGGTAGCGGTTATCAACATAATGGCGATAATATCAACATCAATGTCAATAATTTCAACCGGATATCCGGGCAAAACCTGCCGGGCCAAACGATGGGCTGGCAGCATAATCCCGCCTGGCGCAATGGCGTCCCCTATCCGAATAATACCGTTGCGCAACGGTTCCATCCCACCAATGTTAGCGGCGGGTTAAGCGCAACGCAGCAAGCGCCAGTGTCTCGCGACAGTCAGCGCCAGGCGGCCATGGCGCAATTCCAACAGCGCAGCCATACATCACCCGCTAACCTGTCAGGCGAGACATCCCGCGATAGACAGCGCAAAGCGGCATCGCAGCAGTTAAATCAAATTGCCCAGCGTAATAATTACCGTGGCTATGACGGAACACAAAACAGCAGTCGTCGCGAGGCGGCGCAGCAGACACTGAATAAATCCACCACGCAGCAGCATCGTTCCGAGCTGCAGGCTAAAGCCCAGCAGCACCCTGTTTCACAGCAGCAGAGAGACACCGCCCGCCAGCGTATTGAATCCTCTACGCCGCAGCAGCGTCAGGCATTTCGCCAGAATATGCACGCCAATGTGTTTAGCGGGAACGACAGTCGATCGCCGTCATGGCAATCGCAACAGCTACGCGGCCTGGAAAGCCGTCGCGGCAGTCACTTAAACACCGAGCAACGCGCCGCCGCGCGGGAACATTTTTCTGAACATCATGAATTTCATCGCCGTTAACCGGAGCAGATAATGAAAAAGGTTATGTTAAGCGCTCTGTTACTGTCGTTACCCTTGCTGGGCTACGCGCAGGAACGGTTCCCCTCCCCGGAAGCGGCCGCCAGCGCCTTCGCCGCGGCGGTAGCCGGAAAAAACGAAACGCAGCTTACCGCGCTACTGGGCGATGACTGGCGGCAATTTCTGCCGCCGGAAGGTGCCGATCCCGAGGCCGTGGCCCGCTTCAATCGTGACTGGCGCGAAGGCCATCGCATTGTACAAAAAGACAATACGGCGCACCTGAATGTCGGACGAGAAGACTGGCAGCTCCCGGTGCCCATGGTGAAAGAGACTGGCGGCTGGCGCTTTGATATGGCGGCAGCCGGGAATGAGATCCTCACCCGTACTATTGGGCGAAATGAACTTTCTACCTTACAGGCCATGCATGCTTACGTTGATGCGCAGCAGGACTATTACTTACAAAACCATCGCTGGGCGCACAGGATAATCAGTAGCGAAGGCCAAAAAGATGGCCTGTACTGGCCAACCAAAGCAGGCGACGTCCCCAGTCCGTTAGGCCCAAACTTTAGCCCCGCAGCGCCAGACGAGGGTTACCACGGCTACCATTTCCGTATTATCAGCGATAACGACGGTCACGGCGCGGCGCTTCTGGCCTGGCCGATGCATTACGGCGAAACCGGGGTGATGAGTTTTATGGTCAACCAGGACGATCGTATTTATCAGGCGGATTTAGGCAAGGAGACGGAGAGTAAAGTTCAGGCTATCACGCGTTTTGCGCCAGACGCGCAGTGGCAGGTCGCCGAATAACCCGTAAGCGCCTGGCGTTATCGCCAGGCCATGATCATTAGCCCTGATGCGGCATTAATTCCGGGTGGCCTTGTACCGGCGGCTTGTTGCTGGTCAGCGCGGCTTCATCAGCCTGAATGCTGCCGGAATTAGCCGCCCATACGCCTTCATGCGTGTGGGTGATCTGCTGATGCTGCGCATTCAAATCCTCGCCCATTGCCGCAATATGCGTGCTTTCCGTACCGCCGCTGTTAGTCGCCCAGGGGATGACGGGATCGCTGGCAAATGCCATGCCGGAAATCAAGGTCGCAGTTAGCGCTGCTGTTGTCAGAAAAAGTTTCATATATCAAACCTCATAATTAGCTCGCTATTATTTTATAGCGTTACCAATTTCAGGATGATGACAAAGTAAGGAGAGGTATTTCTTATGAAACAATTAGTTGGTCGAAAATGACAGACAAAGGCACTACCGACGGCATAAGCTTTGAAAAACGTACTGCTGCGGAAACGATAAATTTTGCGGTTTCGTTATCCTTCGCCATCATTTGACACATCTGATTTGCCATGCATAAAAAAAGCGGCTGTAAAGCCGCTTTTTTGTATCGGGTGGCGCATTGCCACCTACAGAAGATTATTTCTTCTTCGCTTTCGGGTTCGGCAGGTCGGTAATACTACCTTCGAACACTTCAGCAGCCAGACCGACGGACTCGTGCAGAGTCGGGTGCGCATGAATGGTCAGCGCGATGTCTTCCGCGTCACAGCCCATTTCGATCGCCAGACCGATTTCACCCAGCAGCTCGCCGCCGTTGGTGCCGACAATCGCCCCGCCGATCACGCGGTGAGATTCTTTGTCGAAAATCAGTTTGGTCATACCGTCTGCACAGTCAGAAGCGATAGCACGGCCAGAAGCTGCCCACGGGAAGGTGGCGGTTTCATAGCTGATGCCTTTTTCTTTCGCTTCTTTCTCGGTCAGGCCAACCCATGCCACTTCTGGCTCGGTGTACGCGATAGACGGGATAACTTTCGGATCGAAGTAGTGTTTCTTCCCGGCGATAACTTCAGCGGCAACGTGGCCTTCGTGAACGCCTTTATGCGCCAGCATCGGCTGACCGACGATATCGCCGATAGCGAAGATGTGCGGCACGTTGGTGCGCAGCTGTTTGTCCACGCGGATAAAGCCACGGTCGTCAACTTCCACGCCAGCTTTGCCCGCGTCGAGGTTTTTACCGTTCGGCACACGACCGATCGCCACCAGAACCGCATCATAACGCTGCGCTTCAGCCGGGGCTTTTTTGCCTTCCATCGAAACGTAGATACCGTCTTCTTTCGCTTCAACGGCAGTCACTTTGGTTTCCAGCATCAGGTTGAATTTCTTGCTGATGCGCTTGGTGAAGACTTTAACGATGTCTTTATCAGCCGCCGGGATAACCTGGTCGAACATTTCAACCACGTCAATCTCTGAACCCAGCGCGTGGTATACGGTCCCCATTTCCAGACCGATGATACCGCCGCCCATGACCAGCATACGCTTCGGCACTTCTTTCAGTTCCAGAGCGTCGGTAGAATCCCATACGCGCGGGTCTTCATGCGGAATAAACGGTAATTGGATCGGACGAGAACCTGCCGCGATAATCGCGTTGTCGAAGTTGATCACGGTTTTGCCGTTTTCGCCTTCCACTTCCAGGGTGTTCGCCCCGGTGAATTTACCCAGACCGTTGACCACTTTCACTTTACGGCCTTTGGCCATACCCGCCAGACCGCCGGTCAGCTGCGTGATCACTTTCTCTTTCCAGGTACGAATCTTGTCGATATCAGTTTTCGGCTCACCGAAGACGATACCGTGTTCAGCCAGCGCTTTGGCTTCTTCGATAACTTTTGCTACGTGCAGCAGCGCTTTAGAAGGGATACAGCCGACGTTCAGACAAACACCGCCAAGGGTGTTGTAGCGTTCTACAATTACGGTTTCCAGACCTAAATCAGCGCAACGGAAAGCGGCAGAATAGCCTGCCGGGCCCGCCCCAAGTACCACGACCTGAGTTTTGATTTCAGTACTCATCATGACCTCTTTATTTGTATCCGGCGGTCCGGGGTACTTGATCGCCCATCATCCACCGGGTCGTTCTATCCGCCCGTATCTTACAAAATTGTTAACAATTTTGAAACAACAAACGGATCACGAATTATCGCTTTCGCTAATAACCTCACAAACTCCATGAGATTATCAAAAAAAAGCCGGCCGTCGGGCCGGCTTTTCGCTTACATCACCAGACGGCGAATGTCAGACAACATATTGTTGATAATGGTAATGAAACGCGCACCATCAGCACCATCGATCACACGGTGGTCGAAGGAAAGAGAGATAGGCATCATCAGACGCGGCACAAACTCTTTCCCATTCCACACCGGTTCCATCGCCGACTTAGAAACACCGAGGATAGCCACTTCCGGCGCGTTAACAATCGGCGCGAAGTGGGTAGTTCCCAGACCGCCGATGCTGGAGATAGTGAAGCAACCACCCTGCATTTCGCCAGCGGTCAGCTTACCATCACGCGCTTTTTTGGAGATGGTGGTCAGTTCACGAGACAGCTCGGTCACGCTCTTCTTATTCACGTCTTTAAAGACCGGAACCACCAGGCCATTCGGGGTATCAACCGCCACGCCGATGTTGATGTATTTTTTCAGGGTCAGACGCTGACCGTCTTCGGACAGAGAGCTGTTGAAGCGCGGCATCTGTTCCAGAGCAGCGGCAACCGCTTTCATGATGAAGACCACTGGCGTGTATTTCACATCCAGTTTGCGCTTCTCAGCTTCGGCGTTCTGCTGTTTACGGAACGCTTCCAGATCGGTGATATCGGTTTTGTCGAAGTGCGTAACGTGCGGGATCATCACCCAGTTACGGCTCAGGTTCGCGCCAGAGATTTTCTGGATACGGCCCAGTTCGACTTCTTCAACTTCACCAAACTTGCTGAAGTCTACTTTCGGCCACGGCAGCATACCCGGGATACCACCGCCCGCAGCAGCCGGCGCAGCTTCCGCGCGTTTGATAGCATCTTTCACGTACGCCTGAACGTCTTCGCGCAGAATACGGCCTTTACGACCGGTGCCCTTCACTTTCGCCAGGTTGACGCCAAACTCGCGCGCCAGGCGGCGAATCAGCGGGGTAGCGTGAACGTACGCGTCGTTTTCAGCGAACTCAGATTTACCTTCCGCTTTGGCAGCCGGAGCCGCTGGCTTCTCAGCTTTCGCCGCCGGAGCCGGTGCCGCCGCTTCCTGTTTAGCCGGAGCGGCCGCAGGCGCTGCGCCTTCTACTTCGAAGACCATAATCAGAGAACCGGTTTTCACTTTATCGCCGGTGCTGATTTTGATTTCTTTCACGGTGCCCGCGAACGGCGCAGGCACTTCCATGGAGGCTTTGTCGCCTTCCACGGTGATCAGCGACTGTTCAGCGGCAACTTTATCGCCGACTTTGACCATCACTTCGGTGACTTCAACTTCGTCGCCGCCGATATCCGGTACGTTAACGTCTTTCACGCCCGTCGCTGCTGCTGGAGCAGCCGCAGCCGGAGCGGCTTCCGCTTTCGCTGGTGCTGCTGCGCCTGCTTCACCCGCCACTTCGAAGACCATAATCAGAGAGCCGGTAGACACTTTGTCGCCGGTGTTCACTTTGATCTCTTTCACGGTGCCCGCGAACGGCGCCGGCACTTCCATTGAGGCCTTGTCGCCTTCTACGGTGATCAGCGACTGTTCAGCTTCTACGGTGTCGCCCACTTTCACCATCACTTCAGTCACTTCAACTTCGTCACTGCCGATATCCGGAACGTGAACGTCTTTCGCCGCTGCCGCAGCAGGTGCTGCTGCCGGAGCCGCTTCTTTCTTCTCTTCTGCCTTAGCAGGTGCAGCGTCGGCTGCACCGTCGGCGGAATCGAAAATCATGATAAGTGCACCGGTCTCGGTTTTGTCGCCGACAGAGACTTTAATCTCTTTCACGACGCCAGCCTGCGGAGATGGGACTTCCATAGAGGCTTTGTCGCCTTCTACGGTGATCAGCGACTGTTCAGCTTCCACTTTGTCGCCCACTTTGACCAGAATCTCGGTGATTTCAACTTCATCTGTCCCGATGTCCGGTACTTTGATTTCGATAGCCATTATTCTTTTACCTCTTACGCCAGACGCGGGTTAACTTTATCTGCATCGATGTTGAATTTGGTAATCGCATCCGCTACCACTTTCTTATCGATTTCGCCACGTTTAGCCAGTTCGCCCAGCGCTGCAACAACCACATAAGAAGCATCAACTTCGAAGTGGTGACGCAGGTTCTCACGGCTGTCGGAACGACCGAAGCCATCCGTACCCAGTACGCGATAGTCGTCAGCCGGTACGTAAGTACGAACCTGCTCGGCGAACAGTTTCATATAGTCAGTAGATGCTACAGCCGGAGCGTCGTTCATCACCTGAGCGATGTACGGTACGCGCGGGGTTTCCAGCGGGTGCAGCATGTTCCAGCGCTCACAATCCTGACCATCACGCGCCAGTTCGGTGAAGGAGGTTACGCTGTACACGTCAGAACCTACGCCGTAGTCTTTCGCCAGGATCTGTGCCGCTTCACGGACGTGACGCAGGATAGAACCGGAGCCCAGCAGCTGAACTTTACCTTTGCTACCTTCGAGGGTTTCGAGTTTGTAGATACCTTTACGGATACCTTCCTCGGCACCTGCTGGCATGGCCGGCATGTGGTAGTTTTCGTTCAGGGTGGTGATGTAGTAGTAAACGTTCTCTTGTTTCTCACCGTACATACGCTCCAGACCATCATGCATGATGACAGCCACTTCATAAGCGTAAGCCGGGTCGTAAGAGATACAGTTCGGGATAGTCAGCGACTGAATGTGGCTGTGACCATCTTCGTGCTGCAGACCTTCACCGTTCAGCGTAGTACGACCGGAAGTCCCGCCGATCAGGAAGCCGCGAGCCTGCTGGTCGCCAGCCTGCCAGCACAAGTCGCCGATACGCTGGAACCCGAACATGGAGTAGTAGATATAGAACGGGATCATCGGCAGATCGTTGGTGCTGTAAGAGGTCGCCGCAGCCAGCCAGGATGCGCCTGCGCCCAGTTCGTTGATACCTTCCTGCAGAATCTGACCTTTCTCGTCTTCTTTATAGTATGCAACCTGCTCGCGGTCCTGCGGGGTGTACTGCTGACCGTTCGGGCTGTAGATACCAATCTGACGGAACAGACCTTCCATACCGAAAGTACGCGCTTCGTCGGCGATGATCGGTACCAGACGATCTTTGATCGACTTGTTCTTCAGCATCACGTTCAGAGCACGCACGAAAGCGATAGTGGTGGAAATCTCTTTGCTTTGCTCTTCCAGCAGCGCGCCGAAATCTGAAAGTTGAGGCAGCTCTAACTTCTCGGTGAAGTTCGGCTGACGGCTTGGCAGGTAGCCATGCAGCGCCTGACGGCGTTCATGCAGGTATTTGTGTTCTTCAGAACCTTCCGGGAAGGTAATGTACGGCAGTTTTTCGAGATCAGCATCGGCAACCGGCACGTTGAAACGATCGCGGACGTAACGCACGCCGTCCATGTTCATTTTCTTCACCTGGTGAGCGATGTTTTTGCCTTCCGCGGTGTCGCCCATGCCGTAACCTTTAATGGTATGGGCCAGGATTACGGTCGCTTTGCCTTTGGTTTCCTGCGCTTTTTTCAGTGCAGCATAGACTTTCTTCGGATCGTGACCACCGCGGTTCAGCGCCCAAATCTGCTCATCGGTCCAGTCGGCCACCAGCGCGGCGGTTTCCGGATATTTACCGAAGAAGTGCTCACGCACGTAAGCGCCGTCTTTGGATTTGAAGGTCTGGTAGTCGCCGTCAACGGTTTCGTTCATCAGCTGGATCAGTTTACCGCTGGTGTCTTTACGCAGCAGTTCATCCCAACGACCGCCCCACATGACTTTAATAACGTTCCAGCCAGCACCTGCAAAGATGCCTTCCAGTTCGTTAACAATCTTGCCGTTACCGGTGACCGGGCCGTCAAGACGCTGCAGGTTACAGTTGATAACAAAGACCAGGTTGTCCAGTTTTTCACGGGTGGCGATGGTGATCGCGCCTTTGGATTCCGGCTCATCCATCTCGCCGTCGCCGAGGAAGGCGTAAACGGTCTGTTTAGAGGTATCTTTCAGGCCACGGTGTTCCAGATATTTCAGGAATTTCGCCTGGTAGATAGCACCGATTGGGCCCAGCCCCATAGAGACGGTCGGGAACTGCCAGAATTCCGGCATCAGTTTCGGGTGCGGATAGGAAGAGAGGCCATTGCCGTGAACTTCCTGACGGAAGTTATCCATCTGTTCCTGGGTCAGACGACCTTCCAGGAACGCGCGAGCGTAGATGCCCGGAGAGATGTGGCCCTGGAAGTATACCAGGTCGCCGCCATCCTGTTCGTTGCGCGCACGGAAGAAATGGTTGAAACAGACATCATAGATCGTGGCGGAAGACTGGAAGGACGCCATGTGGCCGCCCAACTCAAGGTCTTTTTTAGACGCGCGCAGCACGGTCATGATGGCGTTCCAGCGGATAGCAGAACGAATGCGACGTTCCAGCTCCAGATTGCCCGGGTATTCCGGTTCGTCTTCAACGGCAATAGTGTTGATGTAATTACTGGCCCCTGCGCCTGCCGCGACTTTCACGCCGCCTTTGCGAGCTTCAGAAAGCAGTTGGTCAATCAGATACTGAGCGCGCTCAACACCTTCTTCACGGATGACCGATTCGATCGCCTGTAGCCAGTCGCGAGTTTCGATCGGATCCACGTCATTTTGGAAACGTTCTGACATGGGGGTATTCCTTATCTATCTAATACGTTGAGTTATCTGGAACCTGTCCCATTAAACTTTCGTCAGAAAGCTTAATAAGACAGGTTCTGCGTTTATTGCCTGGCCCATAAGGTGTAATTGTTGCAGCCAGTTTGGTCACGGACAGCGCGGAACAACCGGAACGTACACGTAGTACGTGAGGATTGTGAGCACTGCCCAGGACCAAAATGGCAAATAAAATAGCCTTATGGGCCTGGCATTTAGTTGCCGCGCACATTTTTGCGCGTTATTCACAACATCTTCTGGTTAACGTTCTGCCAGAAAAAACTAATTCTTGCGCTGTTCCAGACGGCGTAAAGCGCGTTCACGACGGCTCTCCTCACGGCTTCTGTCCAGCATAATCTCTTCGATAAACGCCAGATGGCGGTGTGACGCTTCACGCGCTTCTTCTGGTTTTCCGGCCATAATGGCTTCAAATATACGGGTGCGATGCGTACTCACCAGCGGCAGCATCTCCCGACGCGCATACAGCAATTCGAAGTTCTGCCGCACGTTTTGCGCCAGCATCGGCTCCATACACCTTAGCAGATGAAGCAATACCACGTTGTGCGCCGCTTCGGTGACGGCGATTTGATACTGGAGCACGGCTTCGGACTCGGCATCCAGATCGCCGGACTCTTGCGCCAGCTCAATGGCATGGTGCAGCTCGCGAATACGGTCTTTATCTTCGTCGGTGCTGCGCAGCGCCGCGTAATAAGCCGCAATGCCCTCCAGCGCATGGCGCGTTTCGAGCAGGTCAAACTGGGATTCAGGGTGATCGGAGAGCAGTTCCACCAGCGGGTCGCTAAAGCTCTGCCACAGGCTGCTCTGCACGAAGGTTCCGCCGCCCTGGCGACGAAGCAACAATCCCTTCGCTTCGAGACGTTGAATCGCCTCGCGCAAGGAGGGACGGGAGACGTCGAACTGTTTTGCCAGTTCACGTTCCGGTGGGAGTTTTTCTCCGGGACGCAATGTTCCCTCAAGGATTAAAAACTCCAGCTGCTGCTCGATCACATCGGAGAGTTTTGGTTGGCGGATTTTGCTGTAGGCCATGATTTCCTGTCTTAAGCCATTTGCCCGGAGTCAATTGGTCTTACCAATTTCATGTCTGTGACGCTAAAGTAACAAAGTATTCACCTTCTGTCCATACAGGTTTTGATTGAAATCAGTAAAGGAGGCACATTTTAACAATTTTACAGAAATCATGTTTCAAAACTGTAACTGTGCACAAATGTTAAATTTACCCACCAGGAGGTAGATTTAACGTATTTGAAACGATAAAAAATCTCATCTGAACCGATTCAACAGTAGATTAAATGCATTTTTATGCATAAATAATGAATAAAAACAAATTAACATCTGTAAGGGAAAATAAAAGGAGGTATTTACAAGTGCTTTCTTTTTACGCAACTCGTCATCACCCCTGCACAAAGCAGGTGCATTCGCGGCCACATACCATTATTCTGATCAAGACGAAAGAGTTGAAGTGACATTTAAAAAAACGAATCTGTAAATAAATTAATACAAAAAGCGGAATTGCAAACTTACACACGCACTACTGCATCGTTCAAAATAAGCGCGTTATGAATAAACCGCGCCCGATACACGAGGTTTTATGATGGACAGTCAGCAGCACGGCGAGCAGCTCAAGCGCGGCCTGAAAAACCGCCATATTCAGCTTATCGCATTGGGCGGCGCGATAGGGACAGGCTTGTTCCTGGGAAGCGCCTCCGTTATTCAGTCGGCGGGGCCAGGAATTATCCTGGGCTATGCGGTTGCAGGCTTTATTGCCTTTCTGATTATGCGCCAGCTGGGGGAGATGGTGGTTGAAGAACCGGTCGCCGGCTCTTTTAGCCACTTCGCCTATAAATACTGGGGCGGCTTTGCCGGATTCGCTTCCGGCTGGAACTACTGGGTACTGTACGTATTAGTTGCCATGGCGGAACTGACCGCAGTGGGTAAATATATCCAGTTCTGGTATCCGGAGATCCCCACCTGGGCTTCTGCGGCAGCCTTCTTTGTGATTATCAACGCCATCAACCTGACCAACGTTAAAGTGTTCGGTGAGATGGAGTTTTGGTTCGCCATTATTAAAGTGATCGCCGTCATCGCTATGATTCTGTTCGGCGCGTGGTTACTCTTCAGCGATACCGCTGGTCCGCAGGCCACCGTGCGCAACCTGTGGGAACAGGGCGGCTTTCTGCCGCATGGCTGGACCGGGCTGGTGATGATGATGGCCATTATTATGTTTTCGTTCGGCGGACTGGAGCTGGTAGGGATCACCGCCGCTGAAGCCGATAACCCGGAACAGAGCATTCCCAAAGCCACCAATCAGGTTATCTATCGCATCCTGATTTTTTATATCGGCTCGCTGGCGGTTCTGCTTTCGCTGCTGCCATGGACTCGCGTCACCGCCGATACCAGCCCGTTTGTCCTTATCTTCCATGAGCTGGGCGATACGTTTGTCGCCAATGCGCTGAATATCGTGGTTCTCACCGCCGCGCTATCGGTTTATAACAGCTGCGTTTACTGCAACAGCCGTATGCTGTTCGGTCTGGCCCAGCAGGGAAATGCGCCGAAAGCGCTGCTGAACGTCGACAAACGCGGCGTGCCGGTGAGCTCCATTTTGGTTTCCGCCGTCGTGACGGCGTTGTGCGTGCTGCTCAACTACCTGGCCCCAGAGTCCGCATTCGGACTGCTGATGGCGCTGGTGGTCTCCGCGCTGGTCATTAACTGGGCGATGATTAGCCTTGCCCATATGATGTTCCGTCGCGCGAAACAGCAGCAGGGCGTGAAAACCCGCTTCCCGGCCCTGTTTTATCCGTTCGGCAACGTTCTCTGCCTGCTGTTTATGGCGGCGGTATTGATCATTATGCTGATGACGCCAGGTATGGCGATCTCCGTGTGGCTGATTCCGGTATGGCTGCTCATCCTGGGCGTCGGCTACCTGTGTAAAGAAAAAACGGCAAAAACGGTGAAAGCCCACTGATCGTGGCATTACTTTTCCTCCCTCCCCGTCCGGGGAGGGTGTTATCTGCCTCACAGTTTCCCACGTATAACCATTTTATCCATATCAGCGGCGTGATCCTGCTACGCAAATAAAAGCTCGCAGGCGAATAATTACCGCCATCATCTGATGGGGAGAAGTCTCAATGGATAAGGGCAGACTTTCGGTAAGAGAGAAAATCGGGTATGGCATGGGCGACGCCGGATGTAACATTATTTTTGGCGCTATCATGCTGTTTGTTAATTATTTTTATACGGATATTTTTGGTCTTGCCCCGGCGTTAGTCGGTGTTTTACTCCTTTCAGTACGCGTTATCGATGCCGTTACCGATCCGGTGATGGGCGCGCTTGCCGATCGTACCCAAAGTAAATATGGTCGTTTCCGCCCCTGGCTACTGTGGATTGCATTTCCCTACGCGCTGTTCAGCGTGCTGATGTTCACGACGCCGGACTGGGGCTATAACAGCAAAGTTGTCTATGCTTTCGTCACCTATTTTCTGCTTTCTGTGACCTACACCGCCATCAATATTCCCTATTGCTCACTGGGCGGCGTGATCACCAATGATCCAAAAGAGCGCGTGGCCTGTCAGGCTTATCGCTTCGTGTTAGTCGGCATCGCGACGCTGTTGCTATCGTTAACGCTATTGCCGATGGTGGACTGGTTTGGCGGCGGCGACAAAGCCAAAGGCTATCAGTTGGCGATGACCGTGCTGGCGATTATCGGCATGGGTATGTTTCTGTTCTGCTTTGCCAGCGTCCGCGAACGCGTTCGCCCTGCCGTTCCGACGCACGATGATATGAAGAATGATTTCAAAGACGTGTGGAAAAACGATCAATGGGTACGCATTCTGCTATTGACCTTATGTAACGTCTGCCCGGGGTTTATCCGTATGGCGGCGACCATGTATTACGTCACCTGGGTGATGGGACAAAGCACCCATTTCGCTACGCTTTTTATTAGCCTTGGCGTGGTCGGTATGATGATCGGCAGTATGCTGGCAAAAGTCTTAACCGATCGCTGGTGTAAATTGAAGGTATTTTTCTGGACCAATATCGCGCTGGCGATTTTCTCCTGCGCGTTCTATTTCTTTGATCCGAAAGCTACCGTGATGATAGTGGCGCTCTACTTCCTGCTCAATATTCTGCATCAGATCCCTTCCCCGTTGCACTGGTCGCTGATGGCGGACGTCGATGATTACGGTGAATGGAAAACCGGCAAACGCATTACCGGTATTAGCTTCTCCGGTAATCTGTTCTTCCTGAAACTGGGCCTGGCGATTGCCGGGGCGATGGTCGGCTTTTTGCTCTCCTGGTACGGTTATGACGCCAGCGCCAAAGCGCAAAGCGCCTCGGCGATGAACGGTATTATGCTGTTGTTTACCGTTATCCCCGGCGTTGGCTATCTGATTACCGCAGGCGTGGTACGTCTGCTGAAAGTTGACCGTGAACTGATGAAAAAAATCCAGGACGATTTGGAAAAACGTCGCACTAATTACCGCGAATTGAGTGAGTTGCAGGAGCTCAAAGCCGCTGAAAGCGTAAGGAAAGCCTGATGGCAAACTGGCCAAACCCGTTTATTGAACAACGTGCCGATCCGTTTATTTTACGCGACGGCAGCGATTACTACTTTATTGCCTCCGTACCGGAATATGACAGGCTGGAAATCCGCCGGGCTGATTCGCTGGAAGGGTTGCGCGCCGCCGACCCCGTTGTCGTCTGGCGCAAACCGGAAAGCGGCCCGATGAGCCAGCTCATCTGGGCACCGGAAATGCACCGCATCAACGGTAAGTGGTACATCTATTTTGCCGCTACCCATACTCAAGCGCTTGATAAACTGGGAATGTTCCAGCACCGCATGTTTGCCCTGGAGTGCGCCGATGCCGACCCACTCACCGGCAAGTGGACGGAGAAAGGTCAAATTAAGACGCCGTTTGATACCTTCGCCCTCGATGCCACCACTTTTTATCATCAGGGAAAGCAGTGGTATCTGTGGGCGCAAAAAGCGCCGGATATTGCCGGTAACTCAAATATTTATCTGGCTGAACTGGAAAATCCGTGGACAATTAAAGGCGAGCCGGTAAGACTCAGTAAGCCAGAGTACAACTGGGAATGCCGGGGTTTTTGGGTTAACGAAGGTCCGGCTGTACTGGTGCATGGCGACAAGCTGTTTATCAGCTATTCGGCCAGCGCCACCGATGAAAACTACTGTATGGGATTACTGTGGATTAACGTAAACGACGATCCGCGCGATCCGGCCAACTGGCATAAATTACCGCGCCCGGTCTTTACCACCAGCTATGAAAATCGCCAGTATGGGCCGGGACACAACAGCTTTACGCAAACGCCGGAAGGTGAAGATGTACTGGTGTACCACGCGAGAAATTACACCGAAATTGAAGGCGATCCGTTGTACGATCCCAACCGCCATACGCGTCTGAAACGGGTACGCTGGGACGAAAACGGGATGCCTGATTTTGGCGTGCCGCCAGCCGATACGATCTAAGCCGTTGCACTGCCCGGTGGCGCTAACGCTTACCGGGCCTACAGATTTTTCCATTGTAGGCGGCATAAGCGTTAGCGCCATCGGCACAACGCTACACTAATGCCCCATAAATGGTGAGCAACGCAATAATCACCACCACCACAAACGAGGCCTTCTTCGCCATCGACACCGCCGCTTTGGGGGTTTCTACCTTGTCAGTATGCGGTTCGCGCGCCAGTGAGAACTGCGCCAGACGTGTGAGCACCTGATACTGCGAAGTATGCAGATCCGCCAGCGAGGCAAACCAGGCCGGCAACGCTTTCTCGCCATGCCCCAGTAATGCATACACTACGCCCGCCAGACGTACCGGAATCCAGTCCAGCACATGAAGAATAGCGTCAATGCCGGATTGCAAACGTTGGTGCGGCGTCTGATAGCGCGCCAGCCACGTCTGCCAGGCCCGTAAAAACGCATAGCCCACCAGCGTTACCGGCCCCCATGGACCGCCAACGATAAACCAAAATAGCGGTGCGAGGTAAAAACGGAAATTTATCCATAACAACGCATTTTGCAGCTCACGCAAAAATTCACGCTCATTACAATCCGGCGGCACGCCGTGAATCAGCGTAAGCTCGCTGGCCATCGCCTCGCAAGGATGCGGATCGTTGCGGGACGCCGCTTTCAGCCAGGCGTGATAATGTACTCGCGCTTTGCCCGCGCCGATACACAGCACGCCCAGGAGAATCCACACCACCAGCGTCGGCACGTTAAATAGCAGCCCTTTTAACGCCTGGAGCAGTAGAAAAGTCACCACCATCGCGATCGCCGTCATTCCCATCGTGCGCAACATCGAAAAATGCGTAATCCGACGGAATAGCGCCTCCAGCCGATGATCGAGCTGCCAGTGCTCGCCCAGCTTAAACAGGCGCTCGACAATCAGCACCAGTAATGTCGTAAACAGCGTCATGTCATCTCCTTGTGCGACGAGAGGGCTACCAAAGCGCGAAAGCGCGGCCAGTCAAAGGCAGGGCCAGGGTCCGTTTTGCGGTCAGGCGCAATGTTGCAGTGTCCGGTCATATTGTCGGCGATCGCCGGATAGCAAGCGATAAGCGTGCGCGTCACGGCGGCTAGCTGCTGATACTGCGCATCGGTATAAGCCAGCGTATCCGTCCCCTCCAGCTCAATACCAATGGAGAAATCATTACAACGTTCCCGCCCCTGATAGTTTGACACGCCCGCATGCCACGCACGCTTATCAAAAGGCACATACTGGACGATTTCACCGTCGCGACGAATCAGACAATGGGCCGAAACACGAAGATGAGCGATTTCTGCAAAAAAAGGATGGGCGTCTGGATCTATCGTTCCGGTGAATAATGCATCGATCCACGGACCGCCAAACTCGCCGGGGGGCAGGCTAATATTATGCACCACCAGCAAGGACGGTTTTTCGTCATCCGGACGGCAATCATAATGCGGAGAAGGGACGCGTCGCGCCTCTACCAACCAACCCTTATCTGGCAACATGCAGAGTCTCCTTTTGAGTGGTGCTTATAGCTGCTTCAGAGTAGCATGTTTCTACCTTATGATTCGTTAGCAATTTGGAGTTTTATCATGCCGCCTCGCCGTTATAACCCAGACGACCGACGTGACGCGCTACTGGAACGCATTAATCTCGATATCCCTGCCGCCGTTGCTCAGGCGCTGCGTGAAGATTTAGGTGGAGAAGTCGATGCTGGCAACGATATCACCGCGCAACTTTTGCCGGCAGATACGCGAGCCCATGCCACGGTGATCACTCGTGAAGACGGCGTTTTCTGCGGCAAGCGCTGGGTTGAAGAGGTCTTCATCCAACTGGCGGGCGATGATGTGCGCCTCACCTGGCATGTCGATGACGGCGACGCCATTCATGCCAACCAAACAGTGTTTGAACTGAACGGCCCGGCTCGCGTATTGCTGACCGGCGAGCGCACGGCGCTAAACTTTGTCCAGACCCTTTCCGGCGTCGCCAGTGAAGTACGCCGCTACGTTGGACTATTGGCTGGCACCCAAACCCAGTTGCTCGACACGCGTAAAACGCTGCCGGGTCTGCGCACCGCGCTCAAATATGCGGTTTTATGCGGCGGCGGCGCCAATCATCGTCTGGGCCTCACTGACGCGTTCCTGATTAAAGAAAACCATATCATCGCCTCCGGTTCGGTTCGTCAGGCGGTGGAAAAAGCGTTCTGGCTACATCCGGACGTGCCGGTAGAAGTCGAGGTCGAAAATCTGGATGAACTGGACGATGCGCTGAAAGCAGGCGCGGATATTATCATGCTGGATAATTTCAACACCGACCAGATGCGCGAGGCGGTGAAACGCGTCAACGGCCAGGCGCGGCTGGAAGTATCCGGCAACGTCACCGCGGAAACCTTACGCGAATTTGCTGAAACCGGGGTGGATTTCATCTCCGTTGGCGCGCTGACCAAGCACGTACGCGCGCTCGATCTCTCCATGCGTTTTCGCTGATCCTCTCCGCCCGATGGCGCTGCGCCGTCGGGTCTATAAATCACCTGTCCGTAGATCCGCGTCGTGATTCGGTAAAATATTCGTAGCGCCTCGCAATAACGTTGCCGTATCATGTAACGCAGCGAAAATCTTCAGAATCCGCCTTCCCGTTTTACCTTTTGCCGCTCGCCCGCTCTTTCCTCGTTTGCCACAGTAGCGCCAGCTAACTCAAGGAGCGAACAATGGAAAAACAACGCGGTTTCACGCTTATCGAACTGATGGTCGTTATTGGCATCATCGCCATTTTAAGCGCCATTGGCATTCCGGCTTACCAGAACTATCTGCGTAAAGCGGCGCTGACGGATATGTTGCAAACGTTTGTCCCCTACCGTACTGCCGTCGAACTCTGCGCTCTGGAACATGGTGGGACGAACACATGCGATGCGGGCGTCAACGGTATCCCCTCGCCCGTCATCACCCGTTATGTTTCGGGCATGAGCGTGGAAAAAGGCGTCATCACGCTTACCGGCCAGGAGAGTCTGAGCGGGCTTAGCGTCATCATGACGCCCGCCTGGGACAATGCTAACGGCATTACCGGCTGGACGCGTAACTGCAATATTCAAAGCGACAGCGCGTTACAACAGGCTTGTGAAGATGTCTTCCGTTTTGACGCCAACTAAGGAGACAAGATGAAAGACGCTCAGCTCAACACCTTGTGTCAACGTCATCAGGCTGTACTGATCAATAGCGCCAGCAACAGTATCACTGTTGCTGTGGTCGACGCGCCCTCTCATGCGTTACTGGACGCTCTGCATTTCGCCACGCAAAAACAGATTGATATTGTGTGCTGGACTCGCCAGCAAATGGAAAATCATCGGCATAAGCCGGATCAGGCTCCCTCGACAAACGCCGCGAAAGGTGGAGAAACCGCGGCCCAGCTTCTCAATCAGACATTACGCTCGGCGATGGCGAAACGCGCCTCTGATATCCATCTCGAACCAGGCGCCAGCCGCTACCGAATAAGACTCCGCATCGACGGCGTTCTTCATATTCTGCAGGACATCGCCAAAGAGACGGGGCTTGCGCTGACGGCCAGATTGAAAGTCCTGGGAAATTTGGACATCGCTGAACATCGGCTGCCGCAGGACGGGCAATTTACCGTTGACCTGACGGGCGACAGCATCTCTTTTCGTATCGCCACGCTTCCCTGTAAAGAAGGCGAAAAAGTCGTCTTACGGTTGTTGCATCAGGTTGAACAAACGCTGGATCTGGACACGCTGGGCATGTACGGGGCACAACTTACCGCTTTTAGGCAAGCCCTACAGCAACCTCAGGGGCTGGTACTGGTGACTGGCCCCACCGGTAGCGGAAAAACGGTCACGCTATACAGCGCGCTACAAACCCGGAATACGCCGGATATCAACCTCTGTAGCGTTGAGGATCCGATAGAAATTCCACTGGATGGGATTAACCAGACGCAGATCCATCCCCGCGCCGGGCTCACCTTTCAAAATGTGCTGCGCGCGCTTTTACGCCAGGACCCTGACATCATCATGGTAGGTGAAATTCGTGACGGCGACACCGCAGAAATCGCCATTAAGGCGGCACAAACGGGCCATCTGGTACTTTCAACGCTCCATACGAACTCCACCAGCGAAACCCTGATACGTTTGCAGCAAATGGGCGTAGCACGCTGGATGATCTCATCGGCGCTTACGCTGGTGGTAGCACAACGCCTGGTAAGGAAGCTTTGCCCGCACTGCAAACAGCGTCTGAGCGATCCCGTGGTGCTATCGCCCAATCTTTGGCCCAGCGCGCTACCGCGCTGGCAGGCAAGCGGCTGTCAGCATTGCTACCACGGCTTTTATGGCCGAACCGCGTTATTCGAAGTGTTAACCGTTACCCCGGCATTACGTCAGTTAATTGCGAGCGGCGCATCGGCGCAAGCACTGGAAGCCCACCTCCAACAGACCGGTACAGGGACGCTTTTTGAAAATGGCTGTCGCGCCGTTGAGCAAGGCATGACGTCCTTTGAAGAGATACTGCGCGTTCTGGGAATGCCCCATGAGCGTTAAACAGCTCTGGCGCTGGCAAGGCGTTAACGATAAAGGTCAACTGGAACAAGACGTTGTATGGGCGGACAATCGTCTGGCGCTGATCATCACCCTGCAACATCAGCGCATTATGCCGCTTCGCATCAAGCGTATGGGCGTTAACGCCGCACTGTGGAAAGAAGAGCAAAGCGCTGAAATTATTCATCAGCTGGCCACGCTCATTCATGCCGGGCTGACGCTTTCTGAAGGGCTGGAACTCCTTGCGCAACAGCATCCCCACCGACAATGGCAAGCGCTGTTGCGCACGCTGGCTCACGAGCTTGAACAGGGCGTCCCTTTTTCCAGCGCATTAGTCTCCTGGCCGCAGGTATTTCCGCCGCTCTACCAGACGATGATCCGCACCGGAGAACTGACCGGCAAACTGGCCGACTGCTGCTTTGAACTGGCCCGTCAGCAAAAAGCGCAACGGCAGATTACGGTTAGCGTAAAAAAGGCGCTACGCTATCCCGTCATTATTCTGGCAATGGCCGCTCTGGTCGTTTTCGCCATGCTGCACTTTG
The DNA here is from genome assembly GCF_051812965.1 of Salmonella sp. NW1250. Classification (NCBI taxonomy): domain Bacteria; kingdom Pseudomonadati; phylum Pseudomonadota; class Gammaproteobacteria; order Enterobacterales; family Enterobacteriaceae; genus Salmonella; species Salmonella sp. NW1250. The sequence continues at coordinate 128,706 of NZ_JAMNDD010000009.1, forward strand.
TCCTGCCGGAATTTGCCGCCATTTACCGTAGCTTCAATACCCCGCTCCCTCTTCTGACGCGCGGTATTATCGCGATAGCGCAATGGGGGTCGGCATGGGGTTGGCTCATCTTGTTCCTGACGATGCTCGTTGCTATCGCTCACCGCAGGGTAAAACAAAAGCCGTCCTGGCAAACGCAGCGGCAGCGTCTTCTGCTACGGCTTCCCGTTATGGGTCGCCTGATAAGAGGCCAGAAACTAGCGCAAATATTCACCGTACTGGCATTAACCCAAAGCGCAGGCATTCCTTTTCTTCAGGGACTGGAAAGCGCTATCGAGAGTCTCGGCAGCCCTTACTGGTCACAGCGTTTAACGCAGGTACATCAGGAGATCGCCGCGGGCAATCCGGTCTGGTTGGCGCTAAAAAATACCCAGGAATTTAGTCCGCTATGCCTGCAACTGGTCAGAACGGGCGAAGCGTCCGGTTCACTCGATATCATGCTGCATAACCTTGCCCGTCACCACAGTGAAACTACGCTGGCGCTGGCCGATAATCTGGCGTCGCTGTTGGAACCGGCGTTATTGATCATCACCGGCTTAATTATCGGTACGCTGGTGGTGGCGATGTATTTGCCGATTTTTCATCTGGGAGACACGATGAGCGGGATGGGATAAGGCTGGCGCACATTTACGCCAGCCAGAATATTAGAGGCTATTGAAAATGCGGTTTTCTTGTTCCTGCACCCGAATAAAGGTGGTGCGTTTGGTCAACTCTTTCAGGCGAGACGCGCCGACATAAGTGCAGGCTGAGCGTAGACCGCCCAGGATATCGCGGGCGGTATTGCCCACCGGCCCACGCAGCGGCAATTTAACCGTTTTACCTTCTGCCGCGCGGTATTTCGCAACGCCGCCGACATGACGGTTCATCGCAGATTCCGAACTCATGCCGTAGAACAGCATAAATTTCTCGCCGTTCTCTTCTACCACGCTGCCGCCGCTCTCTTCGTGACCCGCCAGCATGCCGCCCAACATAACGAAATCCGCGCCGCCGCCAAAGGCTTTTGCTACGTCGCCTGGCATGGTGCAGCCGCCATCGCTGACGATCATACCGCCCAGGCCATGCGCCGCGTCAGCACATTCGATAACCGCCGACAGTTGCGGATAACCAACGCCAGTTTTTACACGCGTCGTGCATACGGAGCCGGGACCAATTCCCACTTTCACGATATCGGCGCCGGAGAGGATAAGCTCTTCGCACATCTCGCCCGTTACCACATTGCCTGCGCAGATTGTTTTTGTCGGCCATGCTTCACGTGCTTTCGCGACGAACTGCACAAAATGTTCTGAATAGCCATTGGCCACATCAATACAGACAAAGTTCAGCGCAGGATTCAGTGCCAGAATCTGCACGGTTTTTTCGAAATCAGCATCAGAGGTCCCGGTGGAAACCATCACATGCTTGAGAACATCAGCCGAAGCCGTGTTGATAAAAGCTGCCCACTCTTCAACGGTATAATGTTTATGTACAGCAGTCAGAATATCAAACCCGGCCAATGCTTGCGCCATTTCAAACGTCCCGACGGTATCCATATTGGCCGCAATAATCGGTACGCCAGACCAGGTCTGACCTGAGTGTTTAAAGGTGAATTGACGTTCCAGTTCGACATCGGAACGGCTTTTGAGGGTAGAACGTTTAGGACGGATAAGAACGTCTTTGAAACCTAACTTCAGATCTTCTTCAATACGCATGTACGGATTCCTGGGGTTAATGGCGAAAAATCGAAACTCACAACTCCAGTGACGTTATCATACGCACTAATCATGGCCGTACAAGACTGCGAAATTCTCTTTTTTTACGTTACAATCCCATAAATTTACCTGGCGAATAGTAGGTTAATGCTCAGAGCGTATCGTCTTTGTATGCTTAAAATTTAACCTTTTGATTGTCAAACTAAAATTCCGGAAGCTGGAGATATGAGGTATACCGTAGCCTTAACCGGCGGTATTGGCAGCGGTAAAAGTACCGTCGCTGATGCCTTCGCTGACCTCGGAATAACCGTCATCGACGCGGATATTATCGCGCGCCAGATGGTTGAGCCAGGGCAGCCCGCCCTGAACGCAATAGCGGAACATTTTGGTTCTGAACTTATCGCCGCCGACGGCACGTTACGTCGCCGGGCGCTGCGTGAGCGTATTTTTTCGCATCCGGAAGAAAAAGCCTGGCTTAACGCTCTGCTTCATCCCTTAATTCAGCAGGAAACCCAACGACAGTTTCAACAGGCTACGTCGCCCTATGTGTTATGGGTTGTGCCTCTGCTGGTTGAAAACAGGCTGTATCAAAAAGCCAACCGCGTACTGGTGGTTGACGTGACGCCCGAAACGCAGCTCATACGCACAATGCAGCGTGATGATGTTACGCGCGAACATGTTGAACACATTCTCGCTGCGCAGGCGACGCGTGAAGCACGCCTTGCCGTGGCGGACGATGTTATTGATAATAACGGCGCACCGGATGCTATCGCATCAGATGTGGCCCGCCTGCACGCCAGTTATCTTAAGCTCGCGTCGCAGTTTGTCTCACAGGAAAAACCGTAATGCACACCCAGGTCCTATTTGAACACCCTCTCAATGAGAAGATGCGTACGTGGCTGCGCATAGAGTTTTTGATCCAACAGCTCTCCATCAACCTGCCAATTGCAGACCATGCTGGCGCACTGCATTTTTTCCGTAACATCAGCGATCTACTGGATGTGTTCGAACGGGGCGAAGTCCGTACCGAACTGCTGAAAGAACTGGAGCGCCAGCAGCGTAAATTACAGGCCTGGGTTGAGGTTCCCGGCGTCGATCAAGACCGTATTGAAGCCCTGCGCCAGCAGTTAAAATCCGCGGGCAGCGTGCTGATCTCCGCCCCGAGGATTGGCCAGCAGCTACGCGAAGATCGCTTGATTGCCCTTGTGCGTCAACGCTTAAGTATTCCTGGCGGCTGTTGCAGTTTCGATTTACCCACTCTGCATATCTGGTTGCACCTACAACAGGCGCAGCGCGACGCCCAGATTGAAAGCTGGCTTGCCAGCCTGAATCCCCTCACCCAGGCGCTGACTTTGGTGCTTGATCTGATCCGTAATTCAGCGCCTTTCCGTAAGCAAACCAGCCTGAACGGTTTTTATCAGGATAACGGGGACGACGCCGATTTGCTGCGTCTTATGCTGACGCTCGATTCACAACTTTATCCGCAAATTTCCGGCCATAAGAGCCGTTTTGCCATTCGCTTTATGCCGCTGGATAGTGAAAATGGTCTGGTGCCGGAGCGTCTTGATTTTGAACTGGCCTGTTGCTAAGGAGTAAAAATGTCTGACGTGACCGTCGTAAACTGTCCGACCTGCGGTAAACCGGTCGTCTGGGGGGAAATTAGCCCCTTCCGCCCATTTTGTTCTAAACGCTGTCAGTTAATTGATTTGGGCGAATGGGCCGCCGAAGAGAAACGAATCGCCAGCAGCGGCGACCAGTCTGATAGCGACGACTGGAGCGAAGAGCGCTAACAGTGATGGCTCTGTTGAGACGGCAATATCGCCTTATGACAAAAATAATCAATAAATACGCGTAGTTTTGGCGCCATATGCGCGCGGCCGGGATAATACAAATAAAACCGGTCCGCCGCAGGCAGCCACTCCTCAAGCACGGAACACAACCGCCCATCCTGTAAGTCTTCGTGGACATCCTGTTCAAAAACGTAGGTTAGACCTGCCCCATCACGCGCGGCGGAGAGACGCAACGCTTTATCATTCACCATTAACGCGGCTTCCGGCGTAATTTCCAGCCGTTGCGCTCCATGAACAAACTCCCACCGATATAGCCCGCTCTCACGCGTAAAACGATGGCAAAGGCAGCGGTGATTGATGAGTTCCTGAGGATGCAGCGGCGTGCCAAAACGCGCAAGGTATGCAGGGGATGCTACGATCGCCGGGCGTAAAACATCACCGAGCGGAACGACATTCATATCAAGTTGTACCGCATCGCCAAAGCGAATACCGGCATCAAAGCGTTCGTTAATTAAATCCACAAAACCGTCATTCACATCGATATCCAGCCGAATATCGGGATAATCGCGCATGAAACCGGCGAGATTAGGTTGTAACAAAAGCGTAGCCGCCGTGCGCGGTACGGTCAGGCGTAATGTCCCTCCGGGTATATCGCGGCTCTGGCGGGCATGTTCCATCGCCTCATCAATATGGTTCAATGCGGGCCTGATACTGGCAAGAAAGGCATGTCCTGCTTCTGTCAAACCGACACGCCGGGTGGTTCGGTTCAACAATTTCACGCCAAGTTCATCCTCCAGTTGACGCATATTCTGACTTAACGCCGACGTGGAAATATGTAACTGCGCCGCTGCCCGCGTGAAGCTATGGTTTTCAGCAATCGTGCAAAAAGCATGCAATATGGACATCACATCATGACGCATTATTAAGCCAGCCTTCATAAACCATGCTTATTCCCCCTATTTTTCATCTTATACGCCAGGTATAGACTGCCTGCCATGCTCAAAATATCCTCATGGAGGTAGTATGCAATATCGTACATTAGGCGCAAACGGACCGCGAGTGTCAGCCATCGGACTGGGATGTATGGGCATGAGCGCATTTTACGGCGTTCATGACGACAGCACCTCAATTAAGACGCTACATTATGCGTTAGATCAGGGGGTAACACTGCTCGATACCGCAGATATGTATGGCCCTTATACCAATGAAAGGTTAGTCGGAAGAGCCATCGCCGATCGTCGCGATCGGGTATTTTTAGCGACGAAATTTGGTATCGTTCTCGACCCTGCTAACCCTATGGCGCGTGGCGTCAATGGCAGACCGGAGTACGTTCGCCGTAGTTGTGAGCAAAGCCTGCAACGCCTGGGGGTCGATCATATCGATCTGTACTATCAACATCGCGTTGATCCATCAGTTCCCATAGAAGAGACTGTCGGTGCAATGGCGGACCTGGTGCGCGAGGGAAAAGTGCGTTATCTCGGGCTATCCGAAGCATCAACGCAAACGCTGGAACGCGCCCATAACGTTCACCCTATTACCGCGCTGCAAAGTGAGTATTCGCTTTGGTCCCGCGAAGCGGAAATTTCAGCACTTTCCACCTGTGAACGGTTGGGTATAGGATTCGTCGCTTACAGCCCGCTGGGACGCGGATTTCTGACCGGTACGATTAAAACGCCAGAAGATTTTGCTGCGAATGACTTCCGTCGCACAAATCCCAGGTTCATGGGTGAGAACTTCTCGCGCAATTTACGTCTGGCTGAAGCAATAAAACAAATGGCACGCGAAAAAGAGTGTACCCCCGCACAATTAGCGCTGGCCTGGCTGCTGGCCCGCAACAGGCACATCGTTCCCATTCCCGGCACCCGCCACTGCGCCAGGGTGGATGAAAACCTCGGCGCGTTATCACTGACCCTAAGCCCGCAGGAGCTGGCGGCAATTGAGGCGGTTTTTCCTCACGACGCCGCGGCCGGCCCCCGCTACTGGCCGGAAATTATGTCGACATTAAATCGCTAATAAGATCGATGGGGATCGTGTTGCGATCCCCCACTAAGGCGCAAATTGGCGTAATTTACGAATAATCGGTTCATTGGCCGGCGGAAAATCTTCCGTATTCAACGCGTTCTGCGCGATCCACCGTCCCGGCTGTCCTTCTTTCCCCCACGGTTCGCCCTCCCAGCGTTCAACCAGCCAAAACCACAGCGTAATGTGTCTATCCGGGAATTGATATTCCAGAGTGTCGAATAATGTGACCTGTGTTGGCGTAATCCCCACCTCTTCCTGTAGCTCCCGGATCAACGCCTGCTCTGGTGTTTCGTCGGCTTCAATTTTTCCGCCCGGAAATTCCAGCTTGTTCGCCATATGCGCATCAGCGGCGCGTCGGGTAATAAAAATTTCGTCGTTCGGGTTGCGGATAATCCCAACCGCGATTTGCAGTTTTTTCATCTTGTTGCATCCATAAAAAAGGCGCAGTCGCCTGCGCCTTTTTATCTGTGTTCAATGCCAGGCCGAATAAGCGTAGCGCCCTTCGGCAATAATGCCAGCACCGACCTGATGGCAACACATTATGTCTTATCAGGCCGGTAAGTTTATCGCATTAGCTCAGGCGACCGTGACACTGTTTGTATTTCTTACCAGAACCGCAAGGGCAAGGATCGTTACGTCCAATCTTACGTTCGCCTGTTTGGGCGGCCAGATCGGCAGCCACGGCGGCATCGTCATCCTGATGGCTTAGCTGCTGCATCTGCGCCAGGCGCTCCGCCTCTTCGCGACGCTGCATTTCCATCGCTTCGACCTCTTCCGGCATACGTACCTGGACTTTGCTCAGGGTACTGATCACTTCATATTTCAGCGATTCCAGCATCGCGGCGAACATAGCGAAGGATTCGCGCTTGTATTCCTGCTTTGGATCCTTTTGCGCATAGCCGCGCAGATGAATACCCTGACGCAGGTAATCCATCGCCGCCAGGTGCTCTTTCCACAGGGAATCGAGCGTTTGCAGCATCACGCCTTTTTCGAAATGACGCATCATTTCAGCGCCAACCACCTCTTCTTTACGCTGATACACCTCGATGGACTGCGCCAGGATGCGCTCACGCAGCGTCTCCTCATGCAGCTCCGGCTCTTTATCCAGCCATTCGGCAATCGGCAGCTCCAGGTCGAAGTCGTTTTTCAGGCGTTCCTGCAAACCCGGGATATCCCACATCTCTTCCAGCGACTGCGGCGGAATGTAGGCGTCGATAGTCGCCTTAAAGACATCTTCGCGAATGCTGTTAATGGTGTCGCTCACGTCAGACACATCCAGCAGTTCGTTACGCTGGGTATAAATTGCACGGCGCTGATCGTTCGCCACATCATCATATTCCAGCAGTTGCTTACGAATATCGAAGTTACGGCTTTCTACTTTACGCTGCGCGTTAGCGATAGCTTTCGTCACCCACGGGTGCTCAATCGCTTCGCCCGGCTTCATCCCCAGTTTACGCATCATACCGGAGACACGATCGGAGGCGAAAATACGCATCAGCGCATCTTCCATCGACAGGTAGAAACGGGAAGAACCCGGATCGCCCTGGCGACCGGAACGGCCACGCAGCTGGTTGTCGATACGGCGGGATTCATGGCGCTCGGTGCCAATGATATGCAGACCGCCGGCAGCCAGAACCGCGTCATGGCGTACCTGCCAGTCCGCTTTAATCTGCGCAATCTGTTCTTCCGTCGGCGCTTCCAGCGCGGCGACTTCCGCCTGCCAGCTACCGCCCAGCATAATATCGGTACCACGCCCCGCCATGTTGGTAGCGATAGTGACCGCCGCTGGATAACCAGCCTGCGCAACGATGCCTGCTTCGTTGGCGTGGAATTTTGCGTTCAGGACGTTATGTTTGATGCCCGCTTTGGTCAGCTCTCTGGAGACCACTTCAGATTTCTCGATAGAAATCGTCCCGACCAGCACTGGCTGACCGTTCGCGGTACGTTCTTTAATATCTTCGATAATGGCCTGGATTTTTTCCGCTTCGGTCATGTAGACCAGATCCGGCAAATCTTTACGGATCATCGGACGGTTGGTCGGAACAACGACGGTGTCCAGCTTATAGATAGAGCTAAATTCGAAGGCTTCAGTATCCGCCGTACCGGTCATACCGGCCAGCTTTTCATACAGACGGAAGTAGTTCTGGAAGGTAATAGACGCCAGCGTCTGGTTTTCATTCTGAATTTCAACGCCTTCTTTCGCTTCTACCGCCTGGTGCAGACCGTCAGACCAGCGACGCCCCTGCATGGTACGACCGGTATGTTCATCAACAATGATGACTTCGCCGTCTTTCACAATGTAATCCACGTCACGGGTAAACAGCGCGTGCGCGCGCAGCGCGGCGGTGACGTGATGCATCAGCATAATATTGCCAGGCGAGTAGAGCGACTCGCCTTCATCCATAATGCCTTCTTGCACCAGTAGCTCTTCAATCAGCACCAGACCGCGTTCGGTCAGGTTAACCTGGCGCGCTTTCTCATCAACGGAGAAGTGGCCTTCGCCCTGGAAAGTGTCAGAATCTTCTTTCTCCTGACGAATCAGGTGCGGAATGATTTTGTTCACTTTTTTGTACATTTCCGAGCTATCTTCCGCCGGGCCGGAAATAATCAGCGGCGTACGCGCTTCATCGATCAGGATGGAGTCGACCTCATCCACCAGCGCATAATGCAGTTTACGCTGCACGCGCTCTTCCGGGCTGAACGCCATGTTGTCGCGCAGGTAGTCAAAACCGTATTCGTTGTTAGTGCCGTAAGTGATGTCGGCAGCGTAAGCTTCACGTTTGGCTGGCGCAGGCATACCTGGCAGGTTGATACCAACGGACATACCGAGGAATTCGAATAGCGGACGGTTGTTTTCGGCGTCACGCTGCGCCAGATAGTCGTTCACGGTTACCACATGAACGCCTTTGCCGGACAGCGCGTTCAGGTAGGCTGGCAGCGTTGCGGTCAGCGTTTTACCTTCACCAGTACGCATTTCGGCGATACAGCGATCGTTGAGCACCATACCACCCAATAGCTGAACGTCGAAGTGACGCATCCCAAAGACGCGTTTACTGGCTTCACGCACCACCGCGAACGCTTCCGGAATCAGGCTCTCTACGCTTTCGCCTTTTTCAATACGGGCGCGAAATTCGTTGGTTTTCGCTTTCAGTTCGTCATCGGAGAGTTTTTCCATCTCCGGTTCCATCGCATTAATAAGGCTGACGGCCTTACGCATACGACGCAGCGTACGATCGTTACGGCTACCGAATACTTTGGTTAATAATTTGATTAGCATAATAAAGTCTCAAATGCCCCGCGCCGCGGAGCTACAAATAAAGTAAAAGGGTCTTTTTTCGTTAGCTGAGACGTTGCGGACCGGCGCGGATACCCTGCGCCTGACTTATCCAGGCCGGGATGCTAAATGCGGTTTGTGGCGCAAAATACGCCAGGGAGAGGCGGCGAACAATCGCCGGCGGCGTGCCCTCCTGCGTGAGCATCGCGCTGAGCGTATTCAGTAAGGCGATATGATGCGCCTGTAATGGCGACGGCGCGTCGGCAACGGGCAGCGTTTGCGGCGCCATTGCAAAAGAAAGGTGGCGAATCACCGTGCGAATAGCGTGCTGATGCCAGTAATCTACGGTGAAATTGGGACGACGGTTAGAGGCTTCTAACAGCGCAAGATGGCTAAAGTTAACTTTAGACGCGGTGCTGGCGGTCGTCCTTGCAGGCGTATTGGTTTCAGCGGCGTTACTGAGCGCGGGCAAACCAAAACTCGCCGCGACCATCCCTAATAAGAGATGCGGCCAGAAGTATCGTCTGCCTAACTGTCGCCAGCGCGTCAGTATTCCACTCACGTCATTGCCACCTGATATGCCTCTCATGGGCTTACGGAATCAAAACAATTTGCGCACAAATCTTATCATTAAAGCGTACGCGCTACAGCAGTAATGACGAGAAGCTAAGGTGAAAATCGGCTAAGAAAACAGCGAACGCGCCGTGTTTCCATTTAACCCTGTCAAAATGGCTGTATTAAGGAAAGCGCAGATAAAGGATAGTAAAAAAAACGACTGGCTCGCCTGGCCGGAGAGAGTGCCAGGTTAACCAGTCGAATTTTATACGACAGCGTATGTCGTTATGCCAGTACCGTCGAAGGCGCTTTGAAAGCCAACGGCAGTTCTGCGTCGTCCTGGAAGGTCACAAATTCCCAGGCTTCCTGTTTTGCCAGGACTGCCTGTAACAATTTGTTATTCAATGCGTGACCGGATTTATACGCGGTAAACGCACCAATAATATTGTGACCACACATGAACAAGTCACCGATCGCGTCGAGCATTTTGTGACGAACGAATTCATCTTCAAAACGCAGGCCGTCTTCGTTCAATACGCGATAATCGTCAACAACGATGGCACAATCGAAGCTGCCGCCCAGGCACAGGCCGCGGGACTGCAGATATTCGATATCACGCATAAAACCGAAGGTACGCGCACGGCTGATCTGGCGCATGAACGCATCCGCAGAGAAGTTCATCGCGTAGCGCTGGCTGCTGGAATCGATCGCCGGATGGTTAAAGTCGATGGTGAAATCCAACGTAAAACCATTGTACGGTCTGAATTCAGCCCATTTATCGCCATCTTCAACCCGAACAGTCTCTTTGATGCGTACGAATTTTTTGGCGCAGTTCAGTTCATCAATACCGGCATCAAGCAGCAGGTAGACAAACGGAGCGGCACTGCCATCCATGATCGGGATTTCCGGGGCATTAACCTCAATAACGATGTTATCGATACCTAAGCCCGCCAGAGCAGCATTCAGGTGCTCAACGGTTGAAATCCGTACATCATGCTCATTCACCAGACACGTACAGAGCATGGTATCACGCACAGATTTGGCATCGGCCGGGAAATCTACCGGTGGATTCAAGTCGGTGCGACGATAGATGACCCCGGTATTGGCCGGCGCAGGGCGTAATGTCAGGGTGACTTTTTTGCCGGTGTGTAAACCGACGCCAGTCGCCTGAACGATACGTTTAAGTGTCCTTTGTTTGATCATCGTATAATCTCGCCAAATTACCTATCCAACCGAAGTGTACTATACATTCGGCGGGCCAGTTTAGCACAAAGAGCCCAGAATCCCAAATTCCAGCTAATTCTTAATCAGCTTGCTTACGCAGGAATGCGGGGATATCCAGATAATCCGGCTCTTTCGCCGCCTGTGGTGTATTGTCGTTAACCACTTTCGCGACCGTTTTTTGCTCCTGCGTCAGCGGCGCCATACCGTGCTGCTGATAACGATCCAACACCGGCTGCTGCACCTGTTTATTGGTGACCAGAGTGATTTCCGGACGTTTGTCCATACCAATACCGGTCGCCACTACCGTCACGCGCAGTTCATCATTCATATCCGGGTCCAGAGAAGTACCGATAACCACGGTGGCGTTATCCGACGCAAACGCGCGAATGGTGTTGCCGACGGTTTCAAACTCGTCCAGACGCAGGTCGAAGCCCGCCGTAATGTTGACCAACACGCCGCGCGCGCCGGACAGATCGATATCTTCCAGCAGCGGAGAAGAAATAGCCATTTCAGCCGCTTCTTCCGCACGATCTTCACCGCTCGCCACGCCGGAGCCCATCATTGCGTAGCCCATTTCAGACATCACGGTACGCACGTCAGCAAAGTCGACGTTCATCAGGCCCGGGCGGGTGATCAGCTCTGCGATACCCTGAACCGCGCCTTTCAGCACGTCGTTAGCCGCGCCGAACGCGTCGAGCAGGGAGATGCCACGGCCCAGCACTTTCAGCAGCTTGTCGTTCGGGATGGTGATCAACGAGTCCACATGCTTGGACAGCTCGGTGATACCCTGCTCCGCAAATGCCATGCGCTTTTTGCCTTCAAAATTGAAAGGCTTAGTCACCACGGCAACGGTCAGAATACCTAAATCTTTAGCCACTTCAGCAACCACTGGCGCCGCGCCGGTTCCGGTACCGCCGCCCATGCCTGCCGCGATAAATACCATGTCTGCGCCTTCAAGCGCCGCACGCAGCGCTTCACGGTCTTCGTCCGCCGCGTTACGACCGACTTCCGGGTTAGCGCCAGCGCCCAGACCTTTGGTAATGCCGCTACCAATTTGAATGGTCTGGCCAACCGCCGTTTTACGCAACGCCTGAGCGTCGGTATTCACCGCGAAGAATTCAACACCTTCGATGCGCTCGCGCACCATGTGTTCAACAGCGTTACCGCCGCCACCACCGACGCCGATGACTTTAATCACCGCGTCGTTGGTTAGTTCCATAGGTTCAAACATAATCTCTCTCCGTCATGTGCCTGTCACCTGAGGCCGTAATATCTGGCGGCCTCATAAAAATTAAAACTCTTTTCGCAGCCAGCTATTAAGTCGCTTGATCCACGAGCCAACTGATGCCGTAACACGTTTTTCCACTTCTGCTTCACCGTTTAAGTGGGACTCTTTCCCGTAGTGAAGCAATCCCACCGCCGTTGAGTAATACGGCTCCTGGGCATAATCCGTCAGACCGGTGATATTCAGCGGCGCGCCGATACGCACCTGCGTATGAAACACGCGCTGAGCGCAAGCAGCAAGCCCTTCGATTTGCGCCGCGCCGCCGGTTAACACAATCCCCGCCGCCAGGTGATGTTTTACCCCTTGTTGGCGAAGCTGTTCCTGTAATTGCAATATCTCTTCGTTGACCAGATTGAGCAGCTCGGTGTAACGCGGCTCAATCACTTCCGCCAGCGTCTGACGTTGCAGGCTGCGCGGCGGACGCCCGCCTACGCTCGGTACTTCAACGCTTTCGTCTTTACCGACAATGGAACCCAGCGCGCAACCGTGGCGAACTTTAATGGCTTCAGCATCGCTCGGCGGCGTACCAAAGGCATAAGCGATATCGCTGGTCACCACGTTCCCCGCGTAAGGGATCACTTTGGTATGACGCAGCGCGCCGCCAGTATAAACGGCGATATCCATTGTACCACCGCCGATATCCACGACACAGACGCCCAGTTCACGTTCATCTTCCGTTAACACGGAATAACTGGCCGCCAGTCCGGCAAATATCAGTTGGTCAACTTTCAGACCACAACGTTCAACAGCTTTGACAATGTTTTTTGCCATATCGTTGTGGCAGGTAATCAAATGTACTTTCGCCTGCATACGCACGCCGGAAAGACCGACCGGATTTTTAATGCCTTCCTGGTAGTCAATGGCGTACTCCTGAGGAATCACATGCAGCACGCGATGTTCATCGCGCACGCGCACTGACTTCGCAGTATGCACGACGTTTTCCACATCTTCCTGCGTCACTTCCTCTTCGGAAATGGGCACCATACCAATTTCATTCTGACAGCTAATATGTTTGCCGGAAAGCGCCAGATATACCGAGGAGATCTGGCAATCGGCCATCAATTCCGCCTGGTCAATGGCGCGCTGAACGCATTTCACCACTGACTCAAGGTCATTCACCCCGCCTTTATCCATACCCCGCGATGGGCAACTGCCCACGCCAATGATATTGACCATACCGTCGGGCAGAACTTCCCCTACTAAAGCGGCAACCTTCGCGGTGCCAATCTCCAGTCCTACTACCAGTTTTCTGTCCGTCGCCTTGATCATTGTTGTTCTGCCTGTGCCTGATTCTGTTGCTGATTAGATTCCTCAGGGGGGAGCGGCGCCCAGCCAACTGCCGCACCTGAGTCATAACGCAAATCAACGTAGCTAATCCGTTTGCCATCGGTTTGCGCCTGCTGCTGTAAAACCGGATAGAGTTCTACAAAGCGAGCCAACCTTTTCATCGTATCGCCCCTGCCGAGATTGAGCTTAATGCCGTTATTAAGCGTCAATTGCCAGGAGCGACGTGCGGTCATCGCCGCTTCCTTCAGAGTGAATTTATCCTTAGCCAGCACCTGCCCCATCTCGCGGTATCCCTGCAACACTTCACTCGCGCTGCCTTCCGGGCCATACAACATGGGTAAAACCTGTTTGCCGATGCGGTCTGACGGCACGCTGAAGGTGTTCCCTTCAGCATCGACCATATGTTGATCATTCCAACGCGCAATCGGCACATATTCAACCAGATGAATCTTCAATTCATCAGGCCACTGTTTTCTGACGCTGGCCTGTTTAATCCACGGCAAACGCTCAATCTGGCTCTGGATAATGTTCACATCCTGCGTCATGAAGGTTCCCGGCGCGCCCAGAGCCAGTATCGCCTGACGGATATCATCGTTACGCGTGTAGTGACGCTCGCCGGTTAATACCAGCTTTGATAACGGTAAACGCTGCGCATCTTCCATCCACCCTAACACGACCCACCCGCTAACAAACACGGTGCACAGTACCGTCAGCAGAAATAAAATTCCTGCAAGACGCGTTCCATTATTGCGGCGTGAAGAAGGCGTCTCTTCATCACTGTTTCGCGTGTTCAGCGCAGCCTGCGACATATCAGTCCGCCAACTCCAGAATTCGTACCACTAACTGCGAGAAGCTCATTCCCGCCTGACGCGCCGCCATCGGCACCAGACTATGGCTGGTCATCCCCGGAGAAGTATTGGCTTCCAGCAGATAAAACTGACCATCGCTGTCCAGCATGACGTCAATACGCCCCCATCCCGTGCAGCCTAAAGCTTTCCATGCCTGCAGGACGAGAGACTGTAGCGCGGCTTCCTGGGACGCTTCTAAACCGGCAGGGCAGAAATACTGAGTCTCATCAGAGAGATACTTCGCCTCATAATCATAGAAGGTTCCTGCCGGTTGGATACGAATTGACGGTAAAATTTCTTCGCCAACTATCGCCACCGTAAATTCCGGACCGCACAACCATTTCTCAATCAGTATTTCGTCATCATGCTGAAAAGCCAATGATAACGCACCCTGTAAAGCATTTTCTTCTACTACTTTCGTCATACCGACGCTGGAGCCTTCACGGCTGGGTTTGACGATCAGCGGTAAACCCAGCGCCGAAATTCGCGCTTTTTGTTCTTCGCTAAGGCCTTTTTCAAACTCAGCGCGCGTCAGCGCGACCCACGGCGCAACCGGTAAGCCTGCGCCCTGCCACAGCAATTTACTGCGCAGTTTATCCATGGAAAGCGCCGAGGCCATCACGCCGCTACCGGTATAAGGCAGGCCGAGCAGTTCAAGCATTCCCTGTAAGGTGCCATCTTCACCGCCACGGCCATGCAACGCAATAAAGACCTTCTGAAAGCCCATTGCTTTAAGCTGCGCGACATCGACCTCTTGCGGATCGACGGGATGCGCATCAATGCCGCCTTCACGTAACCCGGCCAGCACTGCCGCGCCGGAATTTAACGAAACGTCCCGCTCCGCAGAGGTTCCGCCCAACAGGACCGCGATTTTATCAGCCATGTTGCTCTTCCTCCTGGATTTGCGGCTTCAGCTTGATTTCAGATAAGTAACGCGCAATTTTGCCAACATTTCCTGCGCCTTGCACTAATATCAAGTCGTTACCCGTCAGCACCGGCGCTAACATTGTCGCAACCTGAGCCGGATCGGAAACCAGAATCGGGTCAATTTTTCCCCGATTACGAATCGTACGACATAAAGAACGGCTATCCGCGCCCGGAATCGGCGCTTCGCCCGCCGGGTAAACGTCCAGCATCAGCAGCGCATCAACCTGGGTCAGCACATTGGCGAAATCGTCATACAGATCGCGCGTGCGCGTGTAACGGTGCGGCTGAAACAGCATCACCAGGTTTTTATCCGGCCACCCTGCTCGCGCAGCTTTAATGGTGGCGTCTACTTCAGTCGGATGATGGCCATAGTCATCCACCAGCATCGCCGTCCCCGCTTTACCATTCACCGGCTCAAGCGGGAACTCGCCGAGGAAGTCAAAACGACGCCCGGTCCCCTGGAAGCTTTCCAGCGCGCGCAGGATAGCGTCATCGGCGATACCTTCTTCGGTCGCTACCGCCACTGCCGCAGCGGCATTCAGGGCATTGTGGCGACCCGGCGCATTCAACGTGACATGCAGATCCGGCATTCCCTGGCGCAACAGCGTAAAGTGCCCCTGCGGCCCTATCTGCTGATAATCTTCTACGCGGACGTCAGCATCCTCGCTAAAGCCATACGTCGTGGTCTGACGCCCCACCCGCGGCAGCAACTCGCGGATGACCGGATCGTCGACGCACATTACCGCGCGACCGTAGAACGGCAGGTTATGCAGGAAGTTAATAAACGTCTGCTTTAAATTTTCAAAGTCGCCATGATAGGTATCCATATGGTCGGCTTCGATGTTGGTGACGATCGCGACCATCGGCTGCAAATGCAGGAAGGATGCGTCGCTCTCATCTGCCTCGGCAATCAGGTAACGACTATGGCCCAGACGCGCATGAACGCCTGCGGCTTTCACCAGTCCGCCATTCACGAAAGTCGGGTCCAGCCCCGCTTCGGCATAAATACTGGACACCATCGCGGTCGTTGTGGTTTTTCCGTGCGTCCCGGCAATCGCGATGCCGTGGCGAAAACGCATCAGTTCCGCCAGCATTTCCGCACGGCGAATAACCGGAATACGCGCTTCATGCGCCGCGACAATTTCCGGGTTATCCGCGGAAATTGCGCTGGAAACAACGACCACGCTGGCATCACGCACATTTTCCGGACGATGGTTAAAGAAAATCGTCGCCCCCAGGCTCGTCAACTGCTGGGTCACCGGATTCGGCGCTAAATCGGAACCACTGATCTGATACCCTTCATTGGCCAGAACTTCGGCAATACCGCCCATACCAGCACCACCGATGCCGACAAAGTGAATGTGCCGAACGCGACGCATTTCGGGCACGATGGAACGCAGTTTTGCCAGTTGTTGTGTATTCATTCTTTACGCCATTAACTCCAATACCCGCCATACTTCAAATTGCAGATGCGTTGGCTTGCCTGCAACCCAAATTATTGAGGGTAGAAAAACCCTGCGATGCAAAAGGCACCGCCACAAATTATGTCCGGGCAACCCGGCTGACTTCACTGGCGACGCGTTCGGTAGCATCCGGAATGGATACCGCGCGGGCACGCTCCGCCATGGTTAACAACGCCTCGCGCGACCACCCCGCCAGGGTGTCGGCGACAGCCTCTACAGTAAACTGCGGCTGCTCAAAAATCTTAGCTGCGCCGGCGTTTTCTAACGGTAGCGCATTCCAGTACTGCTGCCTGTCTTTATGCTGAAACGGCACGAATATCGCCGGTAACCCGGCGGCGGCGATCTCGCTCACCGTTAAAGCGCCGGAACGACATACCACCACATCCGCCCACGCATAGGCGGCGGCCATGTCATCGATAAATTCCGTCACCTTATGCTGCGGTTGTCCCGCCCCGGCATATGCCTGCTCTACCGTGAGCTGCGCGCCTTTTCCGCTTTGATGCCAGATTGTAACCGTATCGCCCAGTCTGGCGGCAACCTGCGGCATCGTCTGGTTCAGGACTCGCGCCCCCTGAGAACCGCCGACCACCAACACGCGAATCGGGCCGTCACGACCGGCCAGACGCACCTGCGGCAACGGCAACGCCAGTACGTCGGTACGCACCGGGTTACCCACCACTTCCGCGTTCGGAAACGCACCGGGAAACGCCTGCATCACCGTGGTCGCGATTTTGGCCAGCCACTGATTGGTCAGCCCGGCGATACCGTTTTGCTCATGCAAAACGACCGGAATACCCAATGACCAGGCGGCAAGACCGCCGGGGCCGGAAACATAACCGCCCATTCCCAGCACGACATCCGGCTTAAACCGCTTCATGATCGCCCGCGCCTGCCGCCAGGCGTTAAAAATCCGCAGCGGCGCCGCCAGAAGCGCTTTTACGCCTTTACCGCGCAGACCGGAGATCCGAATAAAGTCAATGTCGATGCCATGCTTCGGCACTAAATCCGCTTCCATACGATCGGCGGTACCCAGCCAGCGAACCTGCCAGCCCTGGGCCATTAAATGATGCGCAACGGCCAGTCCCGGGAACACGTGCCCGCCGGTACCGCCCGCCATCACCATTAACCGCTTCGGTTGACCACTCATCGAGAACCTCGTGTAAACGCCTGCGCTTTTTCCAGACGCGTTTCATAATCAATACGTAATAAAAACATAATGGCCGTCGACATAATCAACAGACTCGACCCGCCATAACTGATCAGCGGTAGCGTAAGGCCTTTGGTCGGCAGCATCCCCGCGGCCGCGCCAACGTTTACCAGCGCCTGGAAACTAAACCAGATACCGATAGAACACGCTAAAAATCCGGAAAAACGGTGGTCAATCTCCAATGCCTTACGGCCAATCGACATCGCGCGAAAAGCGACGAAGAATACCATTAAAAGCGCCAATACCACACCGATATAACCCAGTTCTTCCCCAATAATGGCGAAGATGAAATCGGTGTGCGCCTCCGGCAAATACTCCAGTTTCTGCACCGAATTCCCCAGCCCTTGCCCCCATATCTCACCGCGCCCAAAAGCCATCAGCGACTGCGTCAGCTGATAACCGCTGCCGAACGGATCTTCCCAGGGGTTCCAGAACGAGGTAACGCGGCGAATACGATACGGTTCGGCGAGGATTAACAGAATCACCGCCGAGATGCCCATCCCGATAATGGCGATGAACTGCCATAATTTCGCCCCGGCGAGAAACAGCATCGCCAGCGTGGTGACAAACAGTACGACCACCGTCCCGAGGTCAGGCTGCGCCAGCAGTAACACCGCCAGCACCAGAATCACGCCCATTGGTTTTAAAAAGCCGCGCAGGTTATTTCGCACCTCATCAACCTTACGCACCAGATAGTTCGCGAGGTAGCAGAACAGCGACAGCTTGGTAAACTCCGCAGGCTGAATACGCAGCGGTCCCAGCGCAATCCAGCGCGACGCCCCGTTAACCGAGCTCCCGACGACCAGCACGATAAGCAGCATAATGATCGACGCAATCAGCATCGTCGTGCTGTATTTTTGCCAGAAGGTCATGGGCAAACGCAGCGTGACCATCGCCAGACAAAATGCCAGGAAGATATAGAGCGCATCACGTTTGGCAAACAAAAACGGATCGTTCGCCAGGCGCTGCCCGACTGGCATGGAGGCCGACGTCACCATGACAAAACCAATCGCCGCCAGCCCAAAGGTCAGCCATAGCAGCGTGCGGTCATACATGATCAGACTGTCGGCGTCTTTATCGCGCGAAGCCATCACCCAGCCTTTAAGCGCCGCAAACAGCCAGGCCAGGAGGCCAAAGCCTGGTACGCGCGGCATTCTCAGACGGGGGAGAGATAAACGCATCAACCTAACTCCTTCGCCAGACGGGTAAAGACATCGCCCCGTTGCTCAAAATCTTTAAACTGATCGAGGCTGGCGCAGGCGGGCGACAGCAGCACCATATCACCCGGCTGAACGCGCGGCGCCAGCAAACGCATCGCCTCTTCCATCGTCTCAGTCTGTTGGGCGATTTCCGGACGCAGTGCGGCAAGCTGCGCGCCATCGCGCCCAAAGCAATACAGGCGGATACGATCGCCGGTCAGATAGCGCGCCAGCGGAGAAAAGTCTGCCGACTTACCGTCGCCGCCCAGCAGCAGATGCAGCGTACCGTCCACATGCAAACCGTTTAGCGCCGCTTCGGTACTGCCGACGTTGGTCGCTTTCGAGTCGTTGATCCAACGTACGCCGTTATGCTCCAACGCCAGCTGGAAGCGATGCGCCAGACCGGTAAATGTCGTCAACGCCTTCAAACTGCTGGCGCGCGGCAGACCTACGGCATCCGCCAGCGCCAGCGCCGCTAACGCATTGGTATAGTTATGCTGCCCGGAAAGCTTCATCTCTTTCACGTTCAGCACCTTCTCGCCTTTGACTCGCAGCCAGGTTTCGCCCTGCTGACGATTAAGGTGATAATCACCCATATTGACGCCAAAGCTGACGCAGCGCTCATCGGCCCCACGAACCGGCATCGTCAACGCATCATCGGCATTCACTACGCACACTTTCGCCTTCTCGTAGACGCGCAGTTTCGCCGCCCGGTACTGTTGCAAACCAAACGGATACCGGTCCATATGATCTTCAGTGACGTTGAGCACCGTTGCCGCCGCCGCTTGCAAACTTGACGTGGTTTCCAGTTGGAAACTGGATAATTCCAGCACGTACAATTCGCGATCGGCATCCAGCAGCATCAGCGCCGGAAGACCGATATTGCCGCCAACGCCGACATTGACGCCCGCCGCTTTCGCCATCTCGCCCACTAAGGTGGTCACGGTGCTTTTGCCGTTCGAGCCGGTGATGGCCACAATCGGCGCTTGCGCTTCGCGGCAAAACAGTTCGATATCGCCGACAATTTCCACTCCAGCGCTGGCGGCAGCGCTAAGAGAGGGATGCGCCAGAGCAATACCAGGGCTGGCGACGATTAAATCCGCCGCTAAGAGCCACTCGTCGTTCAGGCCGCCAACGTGACGCTCAACCTCTTGCGGCAGCTTATCCAGACCCGGCGGCGTCACGCGAGTATCCATCACCCGCGGCGTCACGCCGCGGGCGAGAAAAAAGTCCACGCAAGAGAGTCCGGTTAAGCCCAGACCGATAATGACGACGTTTTTGTCCTGGTAATCAGCCATGATTAACGTACCTTCAGCGTTGCCAGGCCAATCAGCACCAGCATCAGCGAAATAATCCAGAAGCGCACAATCACGCGAGGTTCCGGCCAGCCTTTCAGTTCATAGTGGTGATGGATAGGCGCCATACGGAAAATACGCTGTCCGCGTAGTTTAAAGGAACCCACCTGCAGGATGACCGACAGAGTTTCCACCACAAAGACGCCGCCCATGATCACCAGCAGGAACTCCTGACGCAGCAGCACGGCGATAATGCCCAACGCGCCGCCCAACGCCAGCGATCCGACGTCGCCCATAAAAACCTGCGCCGGATAGGTGTTAAACCACAAGAATCCTAATCCCGCGCCGACAATCGCCGTACAGACAATCACCAGCTCGCCCGCATGGCGTAAATACGGAATATGCAGGTAATTGGCGAAGTTCATGTTCCCGGTCGCCCAGGCCACCAGCGCAAAGCCCGCGGCAACGAAGACAGTCGGCATAATCGCCAGACCATCAAGCCCGTCGGTCAGGTTTACGGCGTTACCCGTACCGACGATGACAAAGTAGGACAGCAGAATGTAAAACAGCCCCAATTGCGGCATAACATCTTTAAAGAACGGCACCACCAGTTGGGTCGCGGGCGTGTCTTTCCCGACGAGATAAAGCGCAAAGGCCACGCCGAGCGCGATAACCGACATCCAGAAATATTTCCAGCGCGCAATCAGCCCTTTGGTATCTTTCCGCACCACTTTGCGGTAATCATCGACAAAACCGATAATGCCGTAGCCAATCAATACCACCAGCACGCACCAGACGTACGGGTTAGACGGGTAAGCCCATAACAGAACGGAAATCACAATCGCCGTCAGGATCATGATGCCGCCCATCGTCGGCGTACCGCGTTTACTGAAGTGCGATTCCGGGCCATCGTTACGTACCACCTGGCCAAAAGAGAGTTTTTGCAGACGAGCGATCATACGCGGGCCCATCCATAAAGAGATGAACAGCGCGGTCAACAGGCTGACGATGGCGCGAAACGTCAGATAAGAAAAGACGTTAAAGCCGGAATAATATTTGACCAAATGCTCGGCCAGCCAAACTAACATGAACCTTTCTCCTGTAACGCATGAACCACATCTTCCATCGCGGCGCTGCGTGATCCTTTCACTAAAATAGTCATCATCGGTTGCTCCTGAAGCAGAGCGTGTAAACGCGCAATGAGCGCGGCTTTATCGGCAAAATGTTCGCCGACGCCGCTGGCGTGGCTGATAGCCTGACTGAGTTTTCCGGTGCTTAACACGCGATCAATACCCGCCGCTTTTGCGGCCTCGCCAACCTGGAGGTGGCACGCTTCGCTTTCTGCGCCCAGCTCGGCCATATCGCCTACCACCAGCACGCGGTAGCCGGGCATTTCAGAAAGGACCTGCACTGCGGCGGTCATCGAACCGACGTTGGCGTTATAAGCGTCATCCAGTACCAGTTGGTTTTCACTTAGCTGAATCGGGAACAGACGCCCGGGTACGGCTTTTAACGCCGCCAGCCCTGCTTTAATCGCCGTCAGCGTCGCCCCCACCGCCATTGATAAAGCAGCGGCCGCCAGCGCGTTGGCAATATTGTGCCGCCCCGGCAACGGCAGCAGCACATCAATGCTGCCCATCGGCGTTTGCAGGGTAAATTCGGTACCGTGTGACGTCACGTGGATATTCGCAGCGGTAAAGTCGCTGTTTGCCGCATTCGGCGAAAAGCGCCACACCTGACGATCGCCAATAATGCTTTGCCAGTTCAGCCAGTCATTATTATCGGCATTCATAATCGCGATACCGTTCTCAGGCAAACCGGTATAGATTTCGCCTTTCGCTTTCGCCACGCCGGCCAACGAGCCGAAACCTTCCAGATGCGCCGCCGCCAGGTTATTGACCAGCGCCGCTTCCGGGCGCGTCAGGCTAACGGTCCAGGCGATTTCTCCCTGGTGATTAGCGCCTAACTCGATTACCGCATAGTCATAATCATGGTTTAAGCGCAGCAGCGTTATCGGCACGCCGATGTCGTTGTTAAAATTGCCTGCGGTATACAAAGTATTTCCGCACTGGCTAAGAATCGCGGCGGTCATCTCTTTGACCGAGGTTTTGCCGGACGAACCGGTTAACGCCACCACCCGCGCCGGTACCTGCATACGTACCCAGGCGGCCAGTTGGCCAAATGCCTGACGCGTGTCTTTTACAATCACCTGCGGGAGATCGATATCCAGAGGACGACTGACCAGCAGGGCGCCAGCGCCGTTCGCTTTTGCTTTATCAGCAAAATCATGCGCATCAAAGCGTTCCCCTTTCAGCGCCACGAACAGGCATCCCGGCGTCACTTTCCGTGTGTCGGTAATGACCGTATCGAGCGTGAGATCCGCCCCGCGGTGTTCGGCGCCAAGGACATCGGCAATTTTGCTGAGCGTTACGCTAATCATGCGATCACCCCCAGCAAACGCGCTGCGGTCACGCGGTCTGAATAATCAAGACGCTGCGTGCCGACAATCTGGTAATCCTCATGCCCTTTACCTGCAATCAGCACGACGTCATTGTCTTTTGCCTGCATAATGGCATTGGTTACCGCCTCAGCGCGGCCTTCCATTACCCTGACCTGCCCGGCGTCCAGCATTCCGGCCAGAATATCGTTGATAATGGCGCGCGGCTCCTCGGTACGCGGGTTATCGTCAGTCACCACGACGATATCCGCGAATTCTTCGGCAATGGCCCCCATGAGTGGGCGCTTACCTTTGTCACGATCCCCGCCACAGCCAAAGACGCACCACAATTTTCCGGCGCAGTGCAGGCGCGCCGCCTGCAACGCTTTTTCCAGCGCATCCGGCGTGTGCGCGTAATCCACCACCACCGTCGGTTTGCCAGGCGCAGTGAACACTTCCATACGCCCGCAAACCGGCTGCAAACGCGCGGCGGTTTTCAGCAAATCCGTTAACGGATAGCCCAGCGCCAGCAGCGTCGCCAATGCCAGCAGTAAGTTGCTGACGTTAAACGCGCCCATCAGGCGGCTTTCGATTTCGCCTTCACCCCAGCTTGAAGCAAAACGAATCGTCGCTCCGCGGTCGTGGTACTCCACCGCCTCCGCTTTCAGCCAACGACCGTGACAGTTAGGGTTGATATGCCCTTCCATTGAAACCGCGACCGCATCGGGTAGCGACGCCAGCCAGCGGCGTCCAACTTCATCATCGGCGTTGACGATTGCCTGACCGTGATGGTGGGTGGAATAAAGCATCCATTTTGCTGCCTCGTAATGCGCCATATCGCCATGATAGTCGAGATGGTCGCGGCTCAAATTAGTAAACACGGAGGCGGCAAATTTCAACGCCGCCACGCGATGCTGCACCAGGCCGTGAGAAGAGACTTCCATCGCGCCGAAGGTCGCGCCCTGCGCAACCAGACTGGCCAGCACATGCTGAACATCCACTGCGGAACCGGTTGTGTTCTCCGTCGGGATCACTTTACCCAACAGTCCGTTGCCTACCGTTCCCATCACTGCGCTGGTTTCGCCGAGCAACTGGCTCCACTGCGCCAGTAGTTGGGTGGTGGTGGTCTTGCCATTGGTGCCGGTCACCGCCACCAGACGCATGTTTTCAGATGGCTCATGGTAAAAGCGGCCCGCCAGCGCAGATAAACGCTCATTGAGCTGGCTGAGATAGACGACCGGTACGCCGTGCATTTCGCGAATCTCACCGTCGGTCGCCTCGTCTTTCGCCTCTGCAATAATGGCAGCTACGCCTTGCGCTATCGCCTGCGGGATATATCGACGCCCGTCCGCCTGATGACCCACCACTGCCACAAAGAGATCGCCCGCCGCAGCCACACGGCTGTCGAGCGTCATCTCTCGCAGTTCTCGCGCGGGTAGTCCAGCCACCCACGGAGCAAGAAGGTCGCGCAAATTACGATCTGCCACCTGTTCCCTCGCCTTGATTAATTACGAATTCATTTTTTTCGCCCGTTGCCAGCGCGTCCGGTTCGATGTTCATGGTGCGCAGAACGCCGCCCATGATGGCACCAAATACCGGCGCGGAAACGGCGCCGCCGTAGTATTTACCCGCCTGCGGATCGTTGATGACAACCACCAGCGCGAAGCGCGGCTGACTCGCAGGCGCGACGCCTGCGGTGTAAGCAATGTATTTGTTGATGTAGCGACCGTCCGGCCCCACTTTTTTCGCCGTACCGGTTTTAATCGCGATACGGTAGCCTTTAATTGCCGCCTTTACGCCGCCGCCGCCCGGCAGCGCCACGCTTTCCATCATATGCACCACGGTGCGTACGGTGGATTCAGGGAAGATGCGTTCGCCGGGTACAGGCGGATCAACTTTGGTAATCGACAGCGGACGATAAATGCCATAGCTGCCGATCGTTGCATAGACTCGCGCTAACTGTAACGGCGTTACCATTAGCCCGTAGCCGAAAGAGAAGGTGGCCCTCTCTATGTCGGACCACCGTTGTTTTTGAGGATATAAGCCACTGCGTTCTCCGACCAACCCCAAATTGGTCGCCTTTCCTAGCCCAAAACGTGAGTAAGTATCTACTAACGCTGAGGACGGCATCGCTAACGCCAGTTTGGATACACCGACGTTACTCGACTTCTGTAGAACCCCGGTCAGGGTTAATTCGCTGTAGCGCGCCACGTCTTTAATTTCGTGGCCGTTAATTCGGTATGGAACGGTATTCAACACCGTATTTTCGTTGACGATACCGCGCTGAAGCGCAGTCATCACCACCATCGGCTTAACCGTAGAACCCGGTTCAAACACGTCGGTGATGGTACGGTTACGCATAGCGTCTTTCGGCGTACCGGCAAGGTTGTTGGGGTTATAGGAAGGGCTATTCGCCATCGCCAGTACTTCACCGGTATTGACATCGACCAGCACCGCGCTACCGGATTCCGCCTTGTTAAACGCCACCGCGTTGTTCAGTTCGCGGTAAACCAGCGCCTGTAAGCGTTCATCAATGCTTAACGCCAGGTTGTGCGCTGCCTGACTGTCAGTGGAGGAGATATCCTCAATCACGCGACCATAGCGGTCTTTACGCACGATTCGCTCGCCAGGCTGACCGGTAAGCCACTTATCAAAGCTCTTTTCAACGCCTTCAATCCCCTGACTGTCGACGTTGGTAAAACCGATGAGGTGAGCGGTTACTTCTCCTGACGGGTAGTAGCGGCGTGATTCTTCACGCAAATGAATCCCCGGCAGTTTGAGTTTTTTGATGTAGTCCGCCATGTCAGGATTTACCTGACGCGCCAGATAAATAAAACGCCCTTTCGGGTTGGCGTTGATACGGGCGGAGAGCTGATCGAGCGGAATATTGAGCGCAGTAGAAAGCGCTTTCCAGCGATCGCCAACGCTGATGCCGCCGGCGTCATGAACTTCTTTCGGGTCGGCCCAGATCGCCTTAACCGGTACGCTGACCGCCAGTGGACGCCCGGAACGGTCGGTAATCATACCGCGTGAGGTGGAGACTTCCTGAACACGCAGCGAACGCATATCGCCCTGACGCACCAGCATATCCGGGGCGATAATCTGTAGCCACGCCGCGCGTCCAAGTAAAAAAACCAGCGCCAGTAAAATACAGCCGCACAGCAACGCAAAACGCCAACTGATGAAGTTGGTCTGTTCTTCCTGGCGCTTCGATTTTTGCGTTTTTGCCGCTGCTTTCATGCGTCGCGTTTATCCTTATTTTTGCACTACGATATTTTCTTGGGACGGATCAACATGCTGCATTTGCAGCTTTTCCGTTGCGATCCGCTCCACCCGGCTGTGATCGCCGAGCGCATTTTCTTCAAGGATCAGGTTGCGCCATTCAATGTCCAATGCATCGCGCTCCAGAACCAGTTGTTCACGCTGCGCGGTGAGTAAACGAGTATGGTGCGCCGTCGTGACCACCGTCACCGCCGTTAAAATGATGCAAATGAACAAGCAGAGTGGCAGCTTCCCGAACCGCAAAAGATCGTCACCGATCACGCCAGGCAAGGCATGGCGCTCGTTGCTTCCTATCGATCCCTTCACTTTGCTTAGGGCTTCTGTCACTCTGCTGATCATGCGTTCGTCCTCTCTGCGATACGCAGAACTGAACTACGGGCCCGAGGATTTTCAGCTACCTCTTTTTCACCCGGCATCAACTTGCCTAACGCTCGTAACTCACGACCGCCCAGTTTTTTGAGCTGCGCTTCCGTCATCGGTAATCCCGCCGGTACCTGCGGACCGCGGCTTTGCTCACGCATAAAGCGTTTCACAATACGGTCTTCCAGCGAGTGGAAACTGATGATTGAAAGCCGCCCGCCTGGGGCCAGTACGCTGAGCGAGCTTTTTAGCGCCTGCTCTATCTCCTCCAGTTCACTGTTTACCCAGATGCGCACCGCCTGGAAGGTACGGGTCGCGGGATGTTTGAATTTGTCTTTTACCGGGGTCGCCGCCGCAACCACTTCCGCCAGCTCTTTGGTGCGGGTCATCGGCTGTTCGCGATTGCGCTCAACAATGGCGCGAGCAATACGTTTGGCAAAACGCTCCTCGCCGAATGTTTTCAGCACCCAGGCGATATCCGCCTCCTCCGCCGTTTGTAACCACTCGGTGGCAGACTGGCCGCGCGTCGGGTCCATTCGCATATCCAGCGGACCGTCGCGCATAAATGAAAAACCGCGCTCCGCATCGTCAAGCTGCGGAGAAGAGACGCCAAGATCGAGAAGGATCCCGTCAATCTTGCCGGTAAGCTCGCGCTCGGCTACATAATCAGCCAACGCGGAAAAAGGTCCATGAATGATGGAGAAGCGAGGATCATTAATGGTCTGCGCAACGGCGATCGCCTGCGGATCGCGATCGATCGCCAGCAAGCGCCCCTCTTCGCCCAGTTGCGAGAGGATCAGGCGCGAGTGGCCGCCGCGACCAAATGTGCCATCAATATAGATACCATCCGGACGAATATTCAGCCCATTAACGGCTTCATCCAACAGTACCGTAGTGTGTTTAAAATTTTCCATCATCTTATAGAGACAAGTCCTGCAGCCGCTCCGATAACGTTTCGGTAGCTGACTGTTCAGCGTCGATATCTTCCTTGACCTGTTGATACCAGGTCGTTTCATCCCACAGCTCAAATTTGTTGAACTGTCCAACCAGCATCACTTCTTTCGTCAGTCCGGCATGTTGCCGCAGAACTGGCGCGATCAGTAATCGACCTGCACCATCCATCTGACATTCGCTGGCATGGCCCAACAGTAAACGCTGTACGCGACGTTCTACCGGGTTCATGCTCGACAGACGAGATAACTTTTGCTCAATAATTTCCCATTCAGGCAGGGGGTAAAGCAGCAGGCATGGGTGATGGATGTCAATGGTACATACCATTTGACCGGTAGCGCTCTCGATCAGTTGCTCCCGATAACGGGTCGGCACGGTCAGGCGCCCTTTACTGTCGAGATTGACTAACGTTGCCCCCCGGAACATGCCAGTCTCACCCCTTCTTACCACTTTATCCCACAAATTCCCACTCGAAGGAGTTTACGGAGCGGAGGAAAAGCTTGTCAAGCAAGTCACAACGCTTACCGAAGTAAAAAAGCCAATGTTTACGGCGAATATCTGCGTTGATTAATTTCCGTCCAGCGCGCAAGCCAAATTAACGTTATGAATATTTGTAAGAAAAAAACCAAAGACCCACCGCCGTTTAAAACGGACTCAATATAATCCGAGAAAAATATAAAGTGTCAGTTTGCGACGCGAGCGGCATTTTAGGACATATTGCACCGTGTTAACAGTGCCTGTTTAACGTGTGCAGCGCCTGCTATACCAGCGCCTACGAGCGACTGTCGCGCCAGAGACAAAAAGTGGCTGTTAATTCGACGATTTCTTGCCTGCTTGTAACAAAACAAGACAAAGGAAAAGACTCGTTACGTCTTAATTAGTGGAATATGGACGATTTCGGACAAAAGAAAGGTAATAAAAAAGAATTTTCGGATAATTTTAAGGAATAATCTTAATTATTTAAGGGATATTTTTACTGATACGCATTTGTTTGACGGCGGCAGAAGAGAGAGTCTTTTACCGCCGGTCCTTTAGCTACGGCTCAGAATGCCGCGACGATACAGGTTTCGCCGAATACGCGTTAAGCCGGGTTTCGGTTTACGCGGTTCATCAAGACTTGCCAGCACAATCTCCAGCACGCGTTCCGCGACATCACGATGACGCTGCGCCACCGCCAGTACCGGGCATTGCAGAAAATCCAGCAGCTCATGATCGCCGAAGGTCGCAATCGCTAAATCCGAAGGCAGTTTTCCATCGCGCCGCAGCGTTACGTCCATCACGCCCTGTAATAGCGCGAACGATGTCGTAAAGAGCGCCTGCGGCATAGGATGCGTTTCCAGCCATTTCTCAAACAACTGCGCGGCGGCTTCGCGCTCATAGCTGTTGGCATATAAGAAATTCACCTCCCGCGGATCGTCTTTCCATGCGGTGCGGAACCCCTGCTCGCGCAGGAAACTGACGGACAACTCCGGCAGCGCGCCCAAATAAAGCACCGTTTCCGCCGGGAATTTACGCAGCTCTTCCGCCAACATCTCGGCATCATCCTGATCGGCGCCGACCACGCTGGTGAAATGTTCGCGATCCAGCGCGCGGTCGAGCGCGACGATGGGGAACGGATCGTTGGCCCAGCGCTGATAGAAGGGATGCTCCGGCGGTAACGAAGTTGAAACAATGATTGCATCCACCTGGCGTTGCAAAAGGTGCTCAATGCAGCGCATTTCGTTATCCGGCTGATCTTCAGAACAGGCGATCAGCAGTTGGTAGCCACGCTGGCGTGCCTGGCGCTCAAGATAGTTTGCGATACGGGTGTAGCTCGTGTTTTCAAGGTCCGGGATCACCAGACCAATGGAACGTGTGCGTCCAGCACGCAGCCCGGCAGCCACAGCGTTAGGATGGTAATTGTGCTCACGCACTACCGCCATGACTTTTTCTACGGTTTTGTCGCTCACGCGGTATTGCTTTGCTTTACCGTTTATAACGTAGCTTGCAGTTGTGCGCGAGACACCGGCCAGCCGAGCGATTTCATCCAGTTTCACAATTGCCCCTTGTGTAAATTGTACAAACCATAACCTTTATGTCGGCATGGGTTAAAATCGTTAACATCTAAGCGCAGTTTGATCACTCCGGCAACCGCTTTTATTCCGGGTTACCACGGATTTCGCAAAAAAAAGCCCAACCGGTGATATTGGGTTGGGCGATAATTCCTGTTGGCTGATATCCGGCAAACCTGCCTGATGGCGCTACGCTTATCAGACCTGGGCCAGATATCAGCCTGTAGACCGGATAAAACGCACGCGCGTCGTCATCCGGCGAATCTGCTCAGCGCATAATCTTATCGCCGCGCGAAAGCCCGACGACGCCTGAACGCGCCACTTCAACAATTTTCGCCACGTCGCGCAGCGAGGCCAGAAAAGCATCCAGTTTATCGCTGGTGCCCGCCAGTTGAACGGTATACAACGTTGGCGTAACGTCAATAATCTGACCACGGAAAATTTCCGTATTACGCTTCACCTCTTCCCGTCCGTAGCCGCTGGCCTGGATTTTCACCAGCATGATTTCCCGCTCAACGTGCGCTCCCTGTCCCAGCTCGCTGACGCGCAGCACATCAACCAGCTTGTGCAGTTGCTTTTCAATTTGCTCAAGCACTTTTTCATCGCCTACCGTCTGGATAGTCATGCGCGACAACGTCGGATCGTCTGTCGGCGCGACGGTCAGGCTTTCAATATTATATCCGCGTTGCGAAAAGAGGCCGATAACCCGCGATAACGCCCCAGATTCGTTTTCCAGTAATACCGATAAAATCCGGCGCATCATCAGGTCCTCTCCGTTTTGCTTAACCACATTTCGTCCATCCCGCCCCCGCGAATCTGCATCGGATAGACATGCTCGCTGCCATCAACGGTGACATCGACGAACACCAGTCGGTTATTACGCACATGCTCAAGGGCTTCGCTGAGTTTACTTTCCAGCTCATCCGGACGGTTAATCTGCAGCCCGACATGGCCATATGCTTCCGCCAGGCGCACAAAATCCGGTAACGACTGCATATAAGACTGAGAATGGCGACCGGAATAGATCATATCCTGCCACTGTTTCACCATCCCCAGATAACGGTTGTTCAGGTTCAAAACCAGTACCGGCAGTTCATACTGTAAGGCTGTCGACAGCTCCTGAATGTTCATCTGTATACTGCCATCGCCGGTCACGCAGACCACCATTTCTTTCGGCAGGGCCATTTTAACGCCCAGCGCAGCCGGTAGGCCAAAACCCATCGTGCCGAGTCCGCCGGAATTAATCCAGCGACGTGGTTTATCGAACGGGTAATAGAGGGCGGCAAACATCTGGTGTTGTCCTACATCGGACGTCACGTACGCGTCGCCCTTCGTCAGACGCCAGAGGGTTTCAATCACCGCCTGGGGTTTAATGCTTTCGCTTTCCGCGTCATATTTCAGGCACTGACGGGCGCGCCAGCTCTCTATCTGCTGCCACCAGTCGCGAATATCATCCTGCGGCTGAGACGGCGCATCCTGCGCCAGTAGCTCCAGCATTTGTTCCAGTACCAGGCGGGCATCGCCCACCACCGGGATATCAGCGTTAACCGTTTTGGATATGGACGTCGGGTCAATGTCGATGTGTAATACCGTCGCGTTCGGACAATATTTAGCGAGATTATTCGTCGTGCGGTCGTCAAATCGTACGCCAACAGCGAAAATCACGTCGGCGTTATGCATGGTCATATTGGCTTCATAAGTGCCATGCATTCCCAGCATTCCTAACGACTGGCGATGAGTAGCAGGAAACGCGCCCAGTCCCATTAATGAAGAGACCACCGGCAGGTTAAAGGTTTCAATGATGTGGCGCAGCGGCGCATAGCAGGCCGCGCT
Source organism: Salmonella sp. NW1250 (assembly GCF_051812965.1). Lineage (NCBI taxonomy): Bacteria > Pseudomonadati > Pseudomonadota > Gammaproteobacteria > Enterobacterales > Enterobacteriaceae > Salmonella > Salmonella sp. NW1250. The sequence goes on from NZ_JAMNDD010000009.1 coordinate 159,723, forward strand.
TATCGCCCCTCCCCCAACGTAGACCACCGGCTTTTTTGCCGACGCCAGCGTTTGCAAGGCACGCTTAATTTGTCCTTTATGTCCTGATGTTGTGGGATTGTAAGAGCGCATACTGACCGTCTCCGGCCAGGCATACGGCATTTTTTTCGCCGGATTCAAAATATCTTTCGGCAAATCCACGACCACCGGCCCAGGGCGTCCGCTTGCCGCCAGCCAGAAGGCCTTTTTAAGCACCTGGGGAATATCTTCCGTCTGTTTGACCAGGAAGCTATGTTTGACCACCGGTCGGGAAATCCCCACCATGTCGCACTCCTGAAAGGCATCATAGCCAATCAATGAGGTGGCGACCTGGCCGGAAAGAATCACCAGCGGAATGGAATCCATATAGGCCGTAGCAATCCCGGTAATCGCATTGGTCGCTCCCGGTCCGGAAGTCACCAGCACCACGCCAACGTCGCCAGTGGCTCGCGCCAGGCCATCCGCCATATGCACCGCGGCCTGCTCATGACGCACCAGCACATGATCGATCCCTCCAACGGTATGTAGCGCATCATAAATATCAAGCACTGCGCCTCCAGGATAGCCGAACACCTGCTTTACGCCTTGATCGATAAGCGATCGGACGACCATCTCGGCTCCAGACAACATCTCCACGGCTTGCCTCCACTTTATACCTGTCATCACGGTTTGACGGACACCTTAACCGCTCGCTATCACGCCTGGCAATTGGGTGGAATGACGTAAAGATGGGGAAGGTTAGAATAATCAGGAGGCAAGAAGAGAAGAAATGGAGAAATACTCCGTCTGAATCACACCAGGTAATAAATAATCGCTTATAAATGCAGACTTACAGCAATTCATCTATTTTTCACAGCGACGAAAAGAATCGCTCACCGTTAATTCAGCATAAAATTTTTTATATACGCTAAAAAGCAGAATAAACCAGAATTTGTTTCTGATTTATTCTGCCCGGTTTTATCGCTTACAAACAGAAACTAATAAATCTTCCATCCATTGGTGCCCTTTATCACGCCCAGCCGCTTCATGCCAGGAAAGGTAGCATGTCCGGCTATTCAGTTTTAAAGGCAACGGCAATATTTGCAGATCCAGCGATTCCGCAAACTCTTCCGCCAGCCAGCGCGGGGCAATAGCGACCAAATGCGTCTGCGAAACCACGTTCAGAACGCTGATAAGCGCCATGCCCTGATAAGCCACGCTCGACTGTTTATCCGGCGTGTCATACCACGGCTGACTAAATGACGCATAACGATCGAGAGAAACAACCGCATGTTGTTCATTATAAACATCGCCTTCCAGTAGCGGGCCGCTAATACGCGGGTGTTTTCGGCTGGCGACTAAAACCATTTCATCTTTAAATAGCGGTACGCTGGTAAACTCAGGACGACGGAATTCTTCATAACTAATAACGAACTCGGTTTCCTGATAGCGTAACTGATGCTCAGTATTCTGATTCAACGACGCTTTAAAAACGACATGAATATTTGGCGCAATTTTTTCTACACGATTATAAATCTGTGACGTCAGGATATTATCCAGCGGACTGCACACGCAAAGATTGAATACACGTTCGCTGCTGGTCGGCTCAAACCCCGATCCCGGCAATTCATTTTGCACCAATTGTAACGCCTGACGGACTGAACCAAATAACTGAAATGCACGGGCAGTCGGCTGAATTCCTCGTCCATATCGAACAAAAAGTTCGTCATTAAACATAACCTTCAGACGCGCTACGGCGTTACTGACCGCAGGCTGCGACATTCCCAGCGTGTGGGCGGCGCGCGTAATATTCTGCTCTTGCATTACCGCATCGAACACGGTCAATAGGTTCAAATCAACCATGCGAAGCTGTGGTTTGCCCATATCTAAAAGATGCGGCTTTTCGGTTTTGACCTCTGGCATATTTAACTCCACTGTCACGCTTAACTCCCTTTTTCTGGCTGAAGGCAGAAATAATTCCTGAAAATATGATTTACCATGCATATAAAATAAGAAAAAGGGAAAGCGTTAAAATTCGGAAAACATAAAGACGCTGACAGAGACAAATAGAATGCCAGCGCAAGCGTAATGTGTCCTGAGTCACACCATTGCGATTCATAATGTTTAAATTACGCAAGCAATATAACCATAACTATGGCGAATACACAATCATACACCAAGTGAATGATCATTTAAGTTTCAATTAAATGTTTATATTATTAATAGCTAAAAAGTTAACATTAATTTATCAATAACTTTATCCTTATCCATTAAGTAAACAAGGTTATTTGTTAAAATATAAAACAAATCAAAAAGATAAACCAAACCTTTAGCATACCTTTAACAGGCCATTCCCCTAACCAATTTGCAAACAAAAATGCCTAAATATTTCAAACAATGAAAAGTATGAATGTCCACTCGTTCTTTTATCCTTTATTGGACGCGCAGCCCAGCACAATTAGCTAAAGTACGTATCCGGATATCGTCAACAAAATGCAATGGCGACAGAAAATAGAGTTGACATTAAACGGCATATCCAGTACCACTAAAAGCATAACGCATTCGCTGGAGCTGAATTAATGTCACATATCGTTCGTTTCACTGGGCTACTACTACTCAACGCATTTATTGTGCGCGGTAGACCGGTGGGCGGCATTCAACATTAAGTCAGCTCGAAGTCAAACAAAACCCGCGCCGTTGCGCGGGTTTTTTTATGCCTGACGCAAGGCGCCCCTGGAGACAAGGACCACATCATGAGCCAGCAAGTCATTATTTTTGATACGACCTTACGCGACGGCGAACAAGCGTTACAGGCCAGCCTGAGCGCGAAAGAGAAGCTGCAGATTGCCCTGGCCCTTGAGCGCATGGGTGTTGATGTCATGGAAGTAGGCTTCCCGGTCTCTTCTCCGGGTGATTTTGAATCTGTCCAAACCATCGCCCGCACCATCAAAAACAGCCGCGTTTGCGCCCTGGCGCGTTGTGTAGAAAAAGACATCGACGTCGCGGCACAGGCGCTGAAGGTCGCCGACGCGTTTCGCATCCATACTTTTATCGCCACCTCGCCAATGCACATCGCCACCAAGCTGCGCAGCACGCTGGATGAGGTCATCGAACGCGCGGTATACATGGTTAAGCGGGCGCGTAATTACACTGATGACGTAGAGTTCTCCTGCGAAGATGCTGGCCGGACGCCTGTTGACGATCTGGCGCGCGTGGTGGAAGCCGCTATAAACGCCGGCGCGAGAACCATTAATATTCCCGATACCGTGGGCTATACCATGCCGTTTGAGTTTGCGGGAATCATTTCCGGCCTGTATGAACGTGTCCCCAATATCGACAAAGCTATCATCTCCGTTCATACCCACGACGATTTAGGGATAGCAGTAGGCAACTCGCTGGCGGCAGTACATGCGGGCGCGCGTCAGGTTGAAGGCGCGATGAACGGTATCGGAGAACGTGCCGGTAACTGCGCACTGGAAGAAGTGATCATGGCGATTAAAGTGCGCAAAGACATCATGAACGTACACACCAACATCAATCACCACGAAATCTGGCGCACCAGCCAGACCGTCAGCCAGATCTGTAACATGCCGATCCCGGCCAACAAAGCGATTGTCGGCAGCGGCGCTTTTGCCCACTCTTCCGGCATCCACCAGGATGGCGTCCTCAAGAACCGCGAAAACTATGAAATCATGACGCCAGAGTCCATCGGTCTGAACCAGATACAGCTGAACCTGACCTCCCGCTCTGGCCGTGCCGCCGTGAAACATCGCATGGAAGAGATGGGTTACAAGGACACAGACTACAACATGGACCACCTGTACGACGCGTTCCTGAAGCTGGCGGACAAAAAAGGCCAGGTGTTCGACTATGACCTGGAAGCGCTGGCGTTTATTAATAAACAGCAAGAAGAACCAGAGCATTTCCGTCTGGATTACTTCAGCGTGCAGTCCGGCTCCAGCGATATCGCCACCGCTTCCGTGAAGCTGGCCTGTGGTGAAGAGATCAAGGCCGAAGCGGCGAACGGCAACGGCCCGGTCGACGCCATCTATCAGGCGATTAACCGCATCACTGGCTACGACGTTGAGTTGGTTAAATACGACCTGAACGCCAAAGGCCAGGGCAAAGACGCGCTGGGTCAGGTCGATATCGTCGTGAACCATCATGGTCGCCGCTTCCACGGCGTCGGGCTGGCGACGGATATCGTCGAATCCTCCGCCAAAGCGATGGTGCACGTACTGAACAATATCTGGCGCGCCGCCGAAGTTGAAAAAGAATTGCAACGCAAAGCTCAAAATAAAGAGAACAACAAGGAAACCGTGTAATGTCGAAGAACTATCATATTGCCGTACTGCCGGGCGACGGTATCGGCCCGGAAGTCATGGCGCAAGCCCTGAAAGTTATGGATGCGGTACGCAGCCGTTTTGATATGCGTATCACCACCAGCCGCTATGACGTCGGCGGTATTGCTATCGACAATCATGGTCATCCACTGCCGAAAGCCACCGTTGAAGGGTGCGAGCAGGCGGATGCCATTCTGTTTGGCTCCGTCGGCGGCCCGAAATGGGAAAATTTGCCCCCGGAAAGCCAGCCAGAGCGCGGCGCCCTGCTGCCGCTGCGCAAACATTTCAAATTATTCAGTAACCTGCGTCCGGCGAAACTGTATCAAGGGCTGGAAGCATTTTGCCCGTTGCGCGCCGATATCGCCGCTAACGGTTTCGATATCCTGTGCGTGCGCGAGCTGACCGGCGGGATCTATTTCGGACAGCCAAAAGGCCGTGAAGGCAGCGGTCAGTACGAAAAAGCCTTTGATACCGAAGTTTATCACCGCTTTGAGATCGAGCGCATTGCCCGTATCGCCTTTGAATCGGCGCGTAAACGCCGCCGTAAAGTCACCTCTATTGATAAAGCCAACGTACTGCAAAGCTCTATCCTGTGGCGTGAGATCGTCAATGATGTCGCGAAAACGTATCCCGATGTGGAACTCGCGCACATGTATATCGATAACGCCACCATGCAGTTGATTAAAGACCCGTCGCAGTTTGACGTACTGCTGTGCTCTAACCTGTTCGGCGACATTCTGTCCGACGAATGCGCCATGATCACCGGCTCAATGGGGATGTTGCCCTCCGCCAGCCTGAACGAGCAAGGATTTGGCCTGTATGAACCGGCTGGCGGCTCCGCGCCGGATATCGCCGGGAAAAATATCGCCAACCCAATTGCGCAGATCCTGTCGCTGGCGCTGCTGCTGCGCTACAGCCTGGATGCCAACGATGCGGCAACGGCCATTGAACAGGCGATCAATCGCGCATTAGAAGAGGGCGTTCGCACCGGCGATTTAGCCAGGGGCGCTGCCGCAGTCAGTACCGATGAGATGGGCGATATTATCGCCCGCTATGTCGCAGAAGGGGTGTAATCATGGCCAAAACGTTATACGAAAAATTATTTGATGCCCACGTGGTCTTTGAGGCGCCAAACGAAACGCCGCTGCTGTACATCGACCGCCACCTGGTGCATGAAGTCACCTCTCCGCAGGCGTTTGACGGTCTGCGCGCGCACCATCGTCCGGTACGTCAGCCAGGGAAAACCTTCGCCACGATGGATCACAACGTCTCGACGCAGACTAAAGACATTAATGCTTCTGGTGAAATGGCGCGTATCCAGATGCAGGAGCTGATTAAGAACTGTAACGAGTTCGGCGTCGAGCTGTATGACCTGAATCACCCGTATCAGGGCATCGTCCATGTGATGGGGCCGGAACAGGGCGTCACCCTGCCGGGCATGACCATCGTCTGCGGCGACTCCCACACCGCCACCCACGGCGCGTTTGGCGCGCTGGCCTTCGGCATCGGCACTTCTGAGGTAGAACATGTACTGGCGACGCAAACCCTGAAACAGGGGCGCGCTAAAACCATGAAGATTGAAGTCACGGGCAACGCCGCGCCGGGCATTACCGCCAAAGACATCGTGCTGGCGATCATCGGTAAAACCGGTAGCGCCGGCGGCACCGGACACGTGGTTGAATTTTGCGGCGACGCGATCCGCGCGCTGAGTATGGAAGGCCGCATGACGCTGTGCAATATGGCGATTGAGATGGGCGCCAAAGCCGGTCTGGTCGCCCCGGATGAAACCACTTTCAACTACGTAAAAGGGCGTTTGCACGCGCCGAAGGGCCGCGATTTTGACGAAGCCGTCGAGTACTGGAAAACGCTGAAAACCGATGACGGCGCGACTTTTGATACTGTCGTCACCCTGCGAGCAGAAGAGATCGCGCCGCAGGTGACCTGGGGCACGAATCCGGGCCAGGTGATTTCCGTCACCGACATCATCCCCGATCCCGCCTCCTTTAGCGATCCGGTTGAGCGCGCCAGCGCCGAAAAAGCGCTGGCTTATATGGGCTTACAGCCGGGCGTACCGTTAACGGACGTTGCTATCGATAAAGTCTTTATCGGCTCTTGTACCAATTCGCGCATTGAAGATTTGCGCGCGGCGGCGGAAGTCGCCAAAGGGCGCAAAGTCGCGCCGGGCGTACAGGCACTGGTGGTGCCGGGTTCAGGTCCGGTGAAAGCGCAGGCAGAAGCGGAAGGTCTGGACAAGATCTTTATCGAAGCAGGATTTGAATGGCGCTTACCGGGCTGTTCCATGTGCCTGGCCATGAATAATGACCGCCTGAACCCGGGCGAGCGCTGCGCATCCACCAGCAACCGTAACTTTGAAGGCCGTCAGGGCCGCGGGGGTCGCACGCATTTAGTCAGCCCGGCGATGGCCGCCGCTGCCGCCGTTACCGGCCACTTCGCCGACATTCGCAGCATCAAATAAGGAAACTACCATGGCAGAGAAATTTACCCAGCATACCGGCCTGGTTGTCCCACTGGATGCCGCCAACGTCGATACCGATGCAATTATCCCTAAACAGTTTTTGCAGAAGGTTACGCGCACCGGTTTTGGCGCCCATCTGTTTAACGACTGGCGCTTCCTGGACGAAAAGGGCCAACAGCCAAATCCGGAATTCGTGTTGAACTTTCCGGAATATCAAGGCGCGTCGATTCTGTTGGCGCGAGAAAACTTTGGCTGCGGCTCGTCGCGCGAACACGCGCCGTGGGCGCTGACCGATTACGGCTTTAAAGTGGTGATCGCGCCAAGCTTCGCCGACATCTTCTACGGCAACAGCTTTAACAACCAACTGCTGCCGGTAACCCTGAGCGACGCACAGGTCGATGAGCTGTTTGCTCTGGTGAAAACCAATCCGGGCATTAAATTTGAAGTGGATCTGGAAGCACAGGTGGTGAAAGCAGGCGATAAAACCTATAGCTTTAAAATCGACGACTTCCGCCGCCACTGCATGTTGAACGGTCTGGACAGCATTGGGCTGACGCTGCAACACGAAGACGCGATTGCCGCCTACGAAAATAAACAACCGGCATTTATGCGGTAACCCTTGACGCCTTACCGGGCCTACAGGTTATGCAATATCACCAGGTTGCCACTATATCCTGTAGGCCTGATAAGCGTAGCGCCATCAAGCGCCGGGTTACTCATCAGTCGCTCATGCCGGGGATATTCCGGCATTTTTTATACGTCTTTTACTCGCCCGGTCCCCCCGCGTGACCACAGAAACCGCCGTATAAATCCCGTTGAGACGCCGTCCCATCGTCGTCATCCAGAAACAGCCGAAATAAAAAAAGCCAGCAGATATTATCTGCTGGCGGGTGATTTTAGGCTATCGCCTACACCAATACTCAGTCACACATGATGTCTGCAATTGGCTTCAATCGGTCGCCTCCCACTGCATCAGTTCCGCGAGCATTTTTAAGCGCTGCGGCGCGCTCAGGCAAGCCAGCCAGGACGTTTTTTCCGTCGCGGCAAAATATCTCAACCAGAACTGGCGCATAGTGACCTCTTCCTCTTGCTTCATCGAAAGATATTATTGGCCTAATATAGGGATAATAAAATTGCTGAGTTTTTCATCGGAGTTCCCCTTTTATGCCCTCAGGTCGCCTGCAACAACAATTTATCCGTCTCTGGCAATGTTGTGACGGTAAAACGCAAGACACCACGCTTAATGAGCTGGCGGATCTGCTGAACTGTTCGCGTCGCCATATGCGTACGCTGCTAAATACGATGCAGGCGCGCGGTTGGCTAACATGGGAAGCCGAGGTTGGACGCGGAAAGCGTTCGCGTCTGACGTTCCTGTATACCGGACTGGCGCTGCAACAGCAGCGGGCGGAAGACCTGCTGGAACAAGATCGAATCGATCAACTGGTACAACTGGTCGGCGATAAAAGCGCTGTCAGGCAAATGCTGATTTCCCATCTGGGACGCAGCTTCCGCCAGGGGCGGCATATTCTGCGGGTTCTTTACTATCGTCCGATGCACAATCTCCTGCCGGGAACCGCATTACGTCGCTCGGAAACCCATATTGCCCGGCAAATTTTCAGTTCGCTCACGCGGGTAAATGAGGAAAACGGGGAACTGGAAGCGGACATTGCGCACCACTGGCAGCAAATTTCCCCTTTACTGTGGCGCTTCTACCTGCGCCCCGGCATTCATTTTCATCATGGCCGCGAGCTGGAGATGGAAGATGTCATCGCCTCGCTGACGCGTATCAATACGCTTCCACTTTACTCGCACATCACAAAGATAGACTCCCCTACCGCGTGGACGCTGGATATTCATCTTTCCCAGCCGGATCGTTGGTTGCCGTGGCTGCTGGGCCAGGTCCCGGCGATGATTTTGCCGCGGGAGTGGGAAACGCTGGCTAATTTCGCCAGCCACCCTATCGGCACCGGGCCTTATGCCGTGCGGCGTAATACGCCGAACCAACTCAAGATACTCGCCTTTGATGACTACTTCGGCTATCGGGCGTTGATAGACGAAGTGAACGTCTGGGTACTGCCGGATATCAGTGAAGAACCGGCCTGCGGCTTGATGCTGGAAGGGCCGATACAAGGCGGTGAAAAAGCGATAGAAAGCCGACTGGAAGAGGGGTGCTATTACCTGCTATTCGACGCCAGAACGCCGCGCGGCGCGCATCCGCAGGTCAGAGAATGGGTAAGCCACGTCCTCTCCCCCACCAATTTACTCTATCATGCCGATGAACCGCTACAGCAGCTCTGGTTCCCGGCCTATGGGCTTTTACCGCGCTGGCATCACGCCCGTCCAGGCCCGGGCGAAAAACCCGCCGGGCTGGAAACCCTCACGCTGACCTTCTATCGCGAACACATTGAGCACCGGGTTATCGCCCGTATCATGAGCGCGCTTCTGGCTGAACATCAGGTGCATCTGCATATTCAGGAGATCGACTACGATCAATGGCACGCCGGCGACATCGAAAGCGATATCTGGCTCAATAGCGCTAACTTTACGCTGCCGCTGGATTTCTCGCTGTTCGCGCACCTGTGCGAAGTACCGCTCTTGCAGAACTGCATTCCGCGCGACTGGCAGGGCGACGCCGCGCAGTGGCGCGCTGGCGAGATGAACCTGGCGAACTGGTGCCAGCAGCTGCTGACCAACAAAGCGATTGTGCCGTTGATCCACCACTGGCTGATTATCCAGGGACAGCGCAGTATGCGCGGGCTGCGCATGAATACCCTCGGCTGGTTTGATTTTAAATCGGCGTGGTTTGCGCCGCCGGACCCTTAAAAGCCAGCTCTTAATTGCTGCCCGGCAACAAAATCACTACACTAACGCCGAACTCAACGGGGTGCCGCGCTCATGCGCGCGCTGAGAAAATACCCGTCGAACCTGATCCGGATAATGCCGGCGAAGGGATTTGAGGTTACCTCTCAAGTCCTTTGCCACTCTTTAACTGAGGTGCAAAGTGTTAAAAAAATATCTTCCGCTTTTACTCCTGTGCGCGGCGCCTGCTTTCGCCAAACCCGTTCTCACCGTCTATACCTACGACTCGTTCGCCGCCGACTGGGGGCCAGGCCCGGCGGTGAAAAAAGCGTTTGAAGCCGATTGCAACTGCGAGCTGAAACTGGTAGCGCTGGAGGATGGCGTTTCACTGCTCAACCGCCTGCGGATGGAGGGGAAGAACAGCAAAGCCGATGTGGTGTTGGGGCTGGACAATAATCTGCTGGAAGCGGCCACGCAAACTAAACTTTTTGCCAAAAGCGGCGTGGCGAATGAGGCGGTCAAGGTGCCCGGCGGCTGGAAAAACGACACATTTGTGCCGTTCGATTACGGCTATTTCGCCTTTGTCTACGATAAAAGCAAGCTGAAAAATCCGCCGAAAAGCCTGAAAGAACTGGTCGAGAGCGATCAAAAATGGCGGGTAATTTATCAGGACCCGCGTACCAGTACGCCAGGGCTGGGGCTGTTACTGTGGATGCGCAAAGTCTATGGCGATAACGCGCCGCAGGCCTGGCAAAAACTGGCGGCCAAAACGGTGACGGTGACGAAAGGCTGGAGCGAGGCCTACGGTTTATTTCTGAAAGGTGAAAGCGATTTGGTGCTCAGTTACACCACCTCTCCGGCGTATCACATTATTGAAGAGAAGAAGGACAATTACGCCGCCGCGAACTTCAGCGAAGGCCATTACTTACAGGTAGAAGTCGCGGCGCGTACCGTCGCCAGTAAGCAGCCGGAACTGGCGGAGAAATTCCTCAAATTTATGGTTTCTCCGGCGTTTCAGAACGCCATACCCACCGGCAACTGGATGTACCCAGTAGCGGACGTCGCCTTACCCGCAGGGTTTGAATCATTGGCCAAACCCGCCACAACGCTGGAATTCACGCCGCAACAGGTGGCAGCACAACGCCAGGCATGGATTAGCGAATGGCAACGCGCCGTCAGCCGTTAATTCCCGGCTGGCTGATTCCGGGGCTGTGCGCCGCCGCGCTGATGATAACCGTCTCGCTGGCGGCCTTTCTGGCGCTTTGGCTGAACGCGCCGTCGGGCGCGTGGTCGACAATCTGGCGGGATAGCTACCTGTGGCATGTGGTGCGCTTCTCATTCTGGCAGGCGTTTCTGTCCGCAGTGCTGTCTGTGGTCCCGGCGGTTTTTCTCGCCCGCGCGCTTTATCGACGCCGTTTTCCTGGACGTCTGGCGCTGCTGCGTCTGTGCGCCATGACGCTGATTCTGCCGGTACTGGTTGCCGTGTTCGGCATTCTTAGCGTGTATGGCCGTCAGGGCTGGCTGGCCTCGCTGTGGCAGATGCTGGGGCTTCAGTGGACATTCTCCCCCTACGGCTTGCAGGGCATTTTACTGGCGCACGTCTTTTTTAACCTGCCAATGGCGAGCCGTTTGTTGCTGCAATCTTTGGAAAGCATTCCCGGCGAGCAGCGCCAGCTCGCTGCCCAGCTCGGTATGCGCGGCTGGCATTTTTTCCGCTTTGTCGAATGGCCGTGGCTGCGCCGCCAAATTCCGCCCGTCGCGGCGCTGATTTTTATGCTCTGCTTCGCCAGTTTCGCAACGGTCCTGTCGCTCGGCGGCGGCCCGCAGGCCACCACTATCGAGCTGGCTATCTTTCAGGCGCTCAGTTATGACTACGATCCCGCCCGCGCGGCGATGCTGGCATTAATCCAGATGGTCTGCTGCCTGGCGCTGGTACTGCTAAGCCAACGGCTGAGCAAAGCGATTGCGCCGGGGATGACGCTGACGCAGGGTTGGCGCGATCCTGACGATCGTCTCCACAGCCGTCTGACGGACGCCTTATTAATCGTGCTGGCGCTGCTGCTGCTGCTTCCGCCGCTGGTCGCCGTGGTGGTCGATGGCGTCAACCGCAGCCTGCCGGAGGTGCTGGCGCAACCCATTCTGTGGCAGGCTGTCTGGACATCGCTACGCATTGCGCTGGCGGCGGGCGTTCTGTGTGTGGTGCTGACCATGATGCTGCTGTGGAGTAGCCGCGAGCTACGCCAACGCCAGCAACTATTCGCCGGACAAACGCTGGAACTCAGCGGGATGTTGATCCTCGCGATGCCGGGGATCGTGCTGGCGACAGGCTTCTTTTTACTGCTCAATAACAGCGTTGGCTTACCGGAATCCGCCGACGGCATCGTGATTTTCACCAATGCGCTGATGGCAATCCCCTACGCGCTAAAAGTCCTGGAAAACCCAATGCGCGATATTACCGCCCGTTATGGAATGCTGTGCCAGTCATTAGGAATTGAAGGCTGGTTGCGGTTAAAGATCGTGGAACTGCGGGCGCTGAAACGTCCGCTGGCGCAGGCGCTGGCGTTTGCCTGCGTACTTTCTATCGGTGATTTTGGCGTCGTCGCGCTTTTCGGCAATGACAATTTCCGCACGCTGCCGTTTTATCTGTATCAGCAGATCGGCTCCTACCGCAGCCAGGACGGCGCGGTGACCGCGCTGATACTATTGCTGCTCTGCTTTACGTTATTTACCCTCATAGAGAAACTACCGGGCCGACATGCTAAAACTGATTGATATCACCTGGCTTTACCATCATTTGCCGATGCGTTTTACGCTGGCGGTAGAACGCGGCGAGCAGGTGGCGATTCTTGGCCCCAGCGGCGCGGGGAAAAGCACGTTGTTGAATTTAATTGCCGGTTTTCTTGCGCCTGCCAGCGGTACGCTACTGATTGCCGGCGAAGATCATACGCTTACGCCGCCCTCACGCCGTCCGGTCTCAATGCTGTTTCAGGAGAATAATTTATTCAGCCATCTGAATGTGCAGCAAAATATCGGTCTGGGGCTAAACCCTGGGTTAACGCTCAACGCCAGCCAGCGGGAAAAACGGGACGCTATCGCACGTCAGATGGGCATTGAGGGTCTGATGACGCGTTTACCGGGCGAACTGTCCGGCGGCCAGCGTCAGCGGGTAGCGCTGGCGCGCTGCCTGGTACGTGAACAGCCGGTACTGCTGCTGGATGAACCGTTCTCCGCGCTCGATCCCGCGCTGCGCCAGGAGATGCTGACGTTGGTCAGCGATATCTGCCGCGAGCGACAGCTCACGCTGTTGATGGTCTCGCACAGCGTGGAAGATGCGGCGCGAATTGCGCCCCGGTCAATCGTCGTGGCCGACGGGCGTATCGCGTGGCAAGGCAAAACAGACGAGCTACTAAGCGGTCAGGCCAGCGCCTCAGCGCTATTGGGCATCAAATCCCATATTTTGTAGGCCGGATAAGGCGAAGCCGCCATCCGGCAAAGGAATCGTTAGTAACCCACAACTTTGCGCAGAATATCGATATATACCGGCATCAGCGGGTGGCGAACCAGCACCACCAGCGCGACCACGCCGATCCCGAGCGTCAACGGCGCCAGATACAGCAAACGGCTGCGGGGGAAATACGCGGTTAAACGATCGACTGCCGCTTTGCCGCTGCGCCACAGCCGCCAGCATAGCCAGCCTCCGACCCACAGCAGCAACGCCGTCGCCAGCAGCAGCCATTTGAAATCTCCGCTCTGCATATCGGAAGGAATATCGATTGCCGCTCCCGCCAGAATGCCCGGCAGGAAATAAAACGGCGGCCACAGCAAACAGCCAATCAAGTTCGGCCCAATAAATTTCGCTACGGGAAGATCCAGCATCCCTGCCACCATCGGCACCAGCGGCCTCGTCGGACCGACAAAACGTCCGACCAGGATCGTGAACATACTGTGCTGATGCAGCGCGTGTTCGGTTTTATCCAGCAGCGACTTGTTCTTTTTCATAAAAGACCAGCGGTGTAGCGGCTTTTTAAAGCGCCACCCCAGCCAGAACGAAATCCAGTCGCCCATCAGACAGCCGATAATACCCACCAGCCAGGCATGCCAAAAATTGAGCTCGCCGCTGCCGATAAGCGCGCCCAGCCCCGCCATCAGTACCGTGCCGGGTAAAATCAACCCCACCAGCGCCAGCGATTCCAGGAAGGCGACCAGCAACACAGCGATAAGCGAATACAGAGTGGATTGGGTGATAAAGTGTTCCAGCAGTGCTTGCATAGTGTGTCCGTCAGCGTGATGAAGCAGGGATTCTGCTTACCCCGTCCCCCTTCGTCAAGCCGTCAATTATCCGAATAGTTACGGCTTATGACATCTTTGTGGACACATCATTCACTTTTTATTCACATCCGGCCCTGAACTCGCTAGGACTTGCCCCGGTGCATTTTTTAAATACCCGCGAAAAATAGAGCTGATCGTCAAATCCAACATTGCGCCCAACGGTCGCTATCGGCATTCGCGTGGTGCTAAGCAGGAGTTTCGCCTGGCTGATACGCTGATCTTCGCGCCAGCTCAATACGCTAATGCCTAACTGCTGGCGGAACAGATGCGATAACCGGGAGGGCGACAGGCAGACATGCTGGGCGACGCTGGCGATATCAAAATGGCTGTCCGCCAGATGGTCGCTAATATACTGGCAGGCATCGCGCACACGGCTATCCATCGGCGGATGCAACGACTCATTAATTACCGCCATACGTCTGAGCAACAACTGCTCCAGCAGATTGATCGCCAGTAGCTCAGAATAGCGGCCTTCCCCTTGCCCGGCGCTGATGATCTGCCCGAACAGTTCGCTGAAATGCGGCTGGCGCGCCTCGTCCGGGCGGAAAAATCCTGTCTGGGCAAAGATTGTCGGCCAGGTCAGCCACTCCTGCCAGTAGGCGCGAGGCCGGAAATAAACCCACTGGTGATACCACTCGCTGGCGTCCGGATGCCGTCCATAGTGATGAATCTCGCCCGGCGGAAACAATAATATATCGCCAGGCCGACAGACAAACTGCTCGCCATTATTATTAATGACGCCCTCTCCGCGGATGGTCAGGTTAAGAATATATCCCTTCATGCCCAACGGACGATCGATAAAAAAATCCAGATATCCATTCGCTTCAATTGGCGTCAGTCCGGCGACCAGATGGGCATTAAATGAATATCCCGGCAATAGCGGATCATTTTGCGTTTCAGCCATGATTTCTCTACCCCCCGATGTTCAGAGAAGAAACAAATTGTCCATATTGACCAGGACGACAGTGCTTACGTCTCCGCAAGACCTTGCGCTTGATGAAAGCACGTATCAACCCCGCTTGTGAAAAGCGCTTTGTAACAAAAGCGTACAGTTCAGGCGATAAAATTAAGTAACAGAAGTGTCTATAACTATGGCTGGAATGTCCACATTGAATATTTGCACAGCGTCACACTTTGCAAAGCATTAGCATTTTTGTCCATAAGATTAGCGGATCCTGCCTGACGGTTTTTGCCGCGACTCTCTACTGTTTCTCCATACCTGTTTTTCTGGATGGAGTAAGACGATGGCAATTGCAATTGGCCTCGATTTTGGCAGTGATTCAGTGCGCGCTCTGGCAGTGGACTGCGCCACCGGCGACGAGATCGCCACCAGCGTAGAGTGGTATCCGCGCTGGCAAGAAGGCCGTTATTGCGACGGCCCGAACAACCAGTTCCGTCATCATCCGCGCGACTACATGGAGTCAATGGAGGCCGCGCTGAAAGCCGTTCTGGCACAATTAAGCGCCGCGCAACGCGCAAATGTCGTTGGCATTGGCGTTGACAGCACCGGCTCTACGCCAGCGCCGATTGACGCCGACGGTAACGTCCTGGCGCTGCGTCCGGAGTTCGCCGAGAACCCGAATGCGATGTTTGTGCTGTGGAAAGATCACACCGCCGTGGAAGAGGCCGACGAAATCACTCGTCTGTGCCATAAGCCAGGCAAGGTCGACTACTCCCGCTATATTGGCGGCATTTACTCCAGCGAATGGTTCTGGGCGAAGATTCTGCACGTCACCCGCCAGGATAGCGCCGTCGCGCAGGCCGCCGTCTCGTGGATTGAACTGTGTGACTGGGTGCCGGCGCTGCTTTCCGGCACCACTCGCCCGCAAGATATCCGCCGTGGCCGCTGCAGCGCCGGGCACAAAACGCTGTGGCATGAAAGCTGGGGCGGTCTGCCGCCCGCGAGCTTTTTTGATGAACTCGATCCGTGCATTAACCGTCATCTTCGCTACCCGTTATTTAGCGAAACCTTCACCGCCGATCTGCCCGTGGGCACCCTGTGCGCCGAATGGGCGCAGCGCCTCGGCTTACCGGAAAGCGTGGTGATTTCCGGCGGCGCGTTCGACTGCCACATGGGCGCGGTCGGCGCGGGCGCACAGCCCAATACGCTGGTAAAAGTCATCGGCACGTCTACCTGCGACATTCTGATTGCGGATAAACAGAGCGTCGGGGATCGCGCCGTGAAAGGCATTTGCGGTCAGGTTGACGGCAGCGTGGTGCCGCATTTTATCGGTCTGGAAGCGGGCCAGTCCGCTTTCGGCGACATCTACGCCTGGTTTAGCCGCGTGTTGAGCTGGCCGCTGGAACAACTTGCCGCGCAGCACCCGGAACTGAAAACCCAGATTAACGCCAGCCAGAAGCAGCTACTGCCAGCGCTCACCAACGCCTGGGCGAAAAATCCGTCCCTGGATCACCTGCCGGTGGTGCTCGACTGGTTTAACGGTCGCCGCACGCCAAACGCTAATCAGCGTCTGAAAGGCGTCATTACCGATCTCAATCTCGCCACCGACGCGCCAGCGCTGTTTGGCGGTCTGGTAGCTTCGACCGCCTTCGGCGCGCGCGCCATTCAGGAGTGTTTTACCGAGCAGGGTATCGCGGTCAATAACGTGATGGCGCTTGGCGGCATCGCCCGTAAAAATCAGGTCATTATGCAGGTCTGCTGCGACGTACTGAATCGTCCGTTGCAGATCGTCGCTTCCGACCAGTGTTGCGCATTAGGCGCCGCTATCTTTGCCGCCGTCGCTGCGAAAGTCCATGCCGATATTCCTGCCGCCCAGCAAAGCATGGCAAGCGCGGTAGAACGCACTCTGCGTCCCCGCCCTGAACAGGCGCAACGCCTCGAACAGCTTTACCGCCGCTACCAGCAGTGGGCGCTAAGCGCAGAACAACATTATCTTCCGACTGCCGCGCCGGCGCCAACGACCCCGGCCAATCAGGCAATCCTGACTCATTAAGGACACGACAATGACGATTTTTGATAATTATGAAGTATGGTTTGTGATTGGCAGCCAGCATTTGTATGGCGCAGAAACCCTGCGTCAGGTCACTCAACATGCCGAGCATGTGGTCAACGCGCTGAATACCGAAGCCAAACTGCCATGTAAACTGGTATTAAAACCGCTGGGCACCTCGCCGGATGAGATTACCGCTATTTGTCGTGACGCCAATTATGACGATCGCTGCGCAGGGCTGGTGGTCTGGCTGCACACCTTCTCCCCGGCCAAAATGTGGATCAACGGGCTGAGTATCCTTAACAAACCACTACTGCAATTCCATACCCAATTTAACGCCGCCCTGCCGTGGGACAGCATCGATATGGACTTTATGAACCTGAACCAGACTGCGCACGGCGGTCGTGAGTTCGGTTTTATCGGCGCGCGGATGCGTCAGCAGCACGCGGTCGTCACTGGTCACTGGCAGGATAAAGAGGCCCATACGCGTATCGGCGCCTGGATGCGCCAGGCGGTCTCTAAACAGGATACTCGCCAGCTAAAAGTCTGCCGCTTCGGCGACAATATGCGTGAAGTCGCAGTGACTGACGGTGATAAAGTGGCCGCGCAAATCAAATTTGGCTTTTCGGTCAATACCTGGGCGGTCGGCGATCTGGTGCAGGTGGTGAATTCTATCGGCGACGGCGATATCAACGCTCTGATTGACGAGTATGAAAGCAGCTATACCCTGACGCCCGCCACCCAAATCCACGGCGATAAACGCCAGAACGTGCGAGAAGCGGCGCGTATTGAACTCGGTATGAAGCGTTTCCTGGAACAGGGCGGCTTTCACGCCTTTACGACGACATTTGAAGATTTGCACGGCCTGAAACAACTCCCGGGTCTGGCCGTACAGCGTCTTATGCAACAGGGCTACGGCTTTGCGGGCGAAGGCGACTGGAAAACCGCCGCTCTGCTTCGCATTATGAAAGTGATGTCAACCGGTCTGCAGGGCGGCACCTCATTTATGGAGGATTACACCTACCACTTCGAGAAAGGCAACGATCTGGTGCTCGGCTCGCACATGCTGGAGGTGTGTCCCTCCATCGCGGTGGAAGAGAAACCGATCCTCGACGTCCAGCACCTCGGCATTGGCGGCAAGGAAGATCCGGCGCGTTTGATTTTCAATACCCAAACCGGCCCGGCGATCGTCGCCAGCCTGATCGACCTCGGCGATCGTTATCGCCTGCTGGTCAACTGCATTGACACCGTAAAAACGCCGCACTCCCTGCCGAAACTGCCGGTGGCTAACGCGCTGTGGAAGGCGCAGCCGGATCTGCCGACCGCCTCCGAAGCGTGGATTCTGGCTGGCGGCGCGCACCATACCGTCTTCAGCCACGCGCTGGATCTGAACGATATGCGCCAGTTCGCAGAAATACACGATATCGAAATCGCGGTGATTGATAACGATACCCGTCTGCCGGCCTTTAAGGACGCGCTGCGCTGGAACGAGGTGTATTACGGGTTCAAACGTTAATTGGTGAAACGGATTGCCCGGTGGCACTGCGTTTACCGGGCCTACGGTCCTGTAGGCCGAATAAGGCATTTGTGTCGCCATCCGGCACACCGTCGCTCGTAGGCCGGATAAGCGAAGCGCCATCCGGCAGGGAGAAAACAATGTTAGAAGATCTCAAACGCCAGGTACTGGAAGCCAATCTGGCGCTGCCAAAACACAACCTGGTCACCCTCACCTGGGGTAACGTTAGCGCCGTCGATCGCGAACGCGGCGTACTGGTGATTAAGCCGTCCGGCGTCGATTATAGCGTCATGACCGCTGACGATATGGTGGTGGTCAGCCTGGAGACCGGTGAAGTCGTTGAAAGTCATAAGAAACCGTCGTCCGATACGCCAACCCACCGTCTGTTGTACCAGGCATTTCCGACTATCGGCGGCATCGTACACACCCATTCGCGCCACGCGACTATCTGGGCGCAGGCGGGTCAGCCGATTCCGGCGACGGGAACCACCCATGCCGACTATTTCTACGGTACGATTCCCTGCACTCGCAAAATGACCGAGGCGGAAATTAATGGTGAGTATGAATGGGAAACGGGCAATGTCATTGTTAAAACCTTTGAAAAACAAGGTATTGACGCCGATCAAATGCCCGGCGTACTTGTCCATTCGCACGGCCCGTTTGCCTGGGGTAAAAATGCCGAGGATGCCGTGCATAACGCCATCGTGCTGGAAGAAGTGGCCTATATGGGGATCTTCTGCCGCCAGCTTGCGCCGCAGTTGCCCGACATGCAGCAATCCCTGCTGGATAAACACTATCTACGCAAACACGGCGCAAAAGCCTATTACGGGCAGTAATGCCTCTAAAAACGCGTCCCATGGGGGGCGCGTTGATGAATCTGGTCGGTGATATATTCAGCAAATGCGCTTTGATAGACGTAATGATCAGAACTCACATATTCAATAATATTATCATAATGTCCCTGCCACGCTTTTCCTTCCAGCGCATGGAAGAAAATATAATCTTCGATTGTTGACTGCCAGCGTTGCCCATTTAACAGATAATTAATAATGGTATCCCGATGTCCGTTTTTTCTGTCGTGTCCTTGCCAGTGAAAAAAAGCATTGCCGTTTTCAATAATCTCGGTACGCCAAATTTGTTCTGTCCATGTTTTATACTCAAAAAATCGACTCACGGTTTTTATGGAAGGGTTAGCGCGTTGAGTATTGACGAAAAGATAACGGTCGCTCCCTACCAGACGCGCCTGCATACTCACATTCATAAAAGATCATTCCCGAATACCACAAATTTTGATAAAAACACCCGCACCTGAAAGTCAAAATAAAATTATATTCTAAAATAAAAATTAAATTATGCAGAGAGTTCCCGACGAATTCGCACTGTAATCCATTTTTATTTAACCATAGCGGCCAATTGGAATATTATATTTCTACCTGACGGTGCGGATGTTCCAAATGAAATTGTTACACTTTTCATTAAGTAAAACAAACAAAAAATATCGCTTTTTTGTTAATCCGAGAAATAAGTAACAGATTCGAACAAGCGCCTTTCTGAAAAATACTGAATGTATGAAAACAGACTTGACACAAAACAGCTAATACATGGGTAAAAATGGTAAATAAACATGATTCAAAATTAGCAGTTATAGGATGATTATATCTGCTATATATACCGGCATCATTATATTGATAAATATACGTCAGCAAAAATATCTGACGCTAAAAGCCATTTTATCGTTAAAATATCCATTACACCCGTCACGGGGAACGAACTCATTCATGAAATATCGCTACATCATCAGAATCGCGGCAGGCATAATTCTCATTATGGCTACGGTGTTTATCCATAATGCCATCGCTATTTATCAGTTCAGTCAGCAAAACCAGACGCGCGTAGCTGACTGCGCGATTGTCGCAGGAGCAGGCGTTAGCGGAAAAACGCCTTCTCCCGTTTTTCAGGCCAGACTGGATCATGCCATCTGGCTTTACCAACAACACATTGTCCGCGCGTTGGTATTAACCGGCGGCTACGGCGCTGGCGCAACAGTTTCCGACGCGGCGATAGCCCGTCAATACGTTCTGGAAAAAGGGATTCCGGCTAAGGCGATTTTTATTGAAGAGCGCTCTACCGTGACGCGCGAAAATATTCGTTACGCAAAACAGATACTGCGACAACAACAATGGCGCACAGCGTTACTGGTCAGCGATCCGCTGCATATGCTGCGTCTGAAAACTATCGCTCAGGATAATGGTATCGATAGCCGCTCATCACCCACGCGATCCACCCGCTATAAATCCTGGTGGGCGAAAACCCGCTTCTTACTGCGAGAAACTTTTTATTACAGCGGATATCGGCTTTTACGTTATATGCCTGTACAAAATAACAGTATTACCCCCTAAAACAGGTTATAATTAGCGTGAATTTTTTAGACAGGTAATCATCGTGGCGCAGGCAGGTTTCATTTTAACCCGGCACTGGCGGGATACGCCGCAAGGGACGGAGGTCTCTTTCTGGCTGGCGACAGACAACGGCCCTGTGCAGGCAACGCTGGCACCGCAAGAGTCCGTGGCGTTTATTCCGACCAGCCAGACCTCCCGCGCCGCCTCGCTGCTACAGGCGGAAAAAGACTATCGCCTGACGCCGCTCCAGCTGCGAGACTTTCATCGTCAGCCGGTCTCCGGTCTGTATTGCCGCACTCACCGCCAGCTTATGCGGATGGAAAAACTGCTGCGCGAAAACGGCGTCACCGTTTATGAAGCGGATGTACGCCCGCCGGAACGTTACCTGATGGAGCGTTTTATTACGTCGCCCGTTTGGGTAGACGGCGAGATGCGCAACGGCGTTATCCGCAATGCGCGTCTTAAA
The DNA here is from genome assembly GCF_051812965.1 of Salmonella sp. NW1250. Lineage (NCBI taxonomy): Bacteria > Pseudomonadati > Pseudomonadota > Gammaproteobacteria > Enterobacterales > Enterobacteriaceae > Salmonella > Salmonella sp. NW1250. Next base: position 180,999 of record NZ_JAMNDD010000009.1, read on the forward strand.
CCCCACCCCGACTATCGACCGCCGCTAAAATGGGTCTCGCTGGATATCGAAACCACGCGACACGGCGAACTGTATTGCATTGGTCTGGAAGGCTGCGGCCAGCGTACCGTTTATATGCTGGGTCCGGCGAATGGCGATGACCGCCAACTGGACTTCGAGCTTGTGTATGTCGCCAGCCGCCCGCAGTTGCTGGAAAAACTCAACGCCTGGTTTGCCGAACATGATCCTGACGTCATCATCGGCTGGAACGTGGTGCAGTTCGACCTGCGTATGCTGCAAAAACATGCCGAACGCTACCGTATCCCTTTACGGCTGGGGCGAGACAATAGCGAACTGGAGTGGCGCGAACATGGCTTCAAAAACGGCGTTTTTTTCGCCCAGGCCAGAGGGCGAGTCATTATCGATGGTATCGACGCGCTTAAATCCGCGTTCTGGAATTTTTCGTCTTTTTCGCTGGAAGCCGTCTCGCAGGAACTGCTCGGCGAAGGAAAATCCATTGATAATCCCTGGGATCGTATGGATGAGATCGATCGTCGCTTTGCCCAGGATAAACCCGCCCTCGCCACCTACAACCTGAAAGACTGCGAGCTGGTCACGCGCATTTTCCATAAAACCGAGATCATGCCGTTTTTGCTGGAACGCGCGACGATCAACGGCCTACCGGTCGATCGCCACGGCGGTTCGGTCGCCGCATTCGGGCATCTTTACTTTCCGCGAATGCACCGCGCCGGCTATGTCGCGCCCAATCTCGGCGAAGTGCCGCCGCTGGCAAGTCCCGGCGGCTACGTAATGGATTCACAACCCGGATTATACGATTCAGTACTGGTGCTGGATTATAAAAGCCTGTACCCGTCGATTATCCGCACGTTTTTGATTGATCCCGTCGGGCTGGTCGAAGGCATGGCGCAGCCGGATCCGGAACACAGTACCGAAGGTTTCCTTGACGCCTGGTTTTCACGAGAAAAGCACTGCCTGCCGGAAATTGTTAGCCAAATCTGGCACGGGCGCGATGAAGCCAAACGTCAGGGTAATAAACCGCTCTCGCAGGCGCTTAAAATCATTATGAACGCCTTTTATGGCGTACTCGGCACCACGGCCTGTCGCTTTTTCGATCCCCGTCTGGCGTCGTCAATCACCATGCGCGGTCATGCGATTATGCGCCAGACCAAAGCGCTGATTGAGGCGCAGGGTTATGACGTGATTTATGGCGATACCGATTCCACTTTCGTCTGGCTCCGGCGCGCGCATTCAGAAGCCGATGCGGCGGAAATCGGGCACAGGCTGGTGCGCCACGTGAACGAATGGTGGGCGCAGACGTTACAACAGCAAAATTTGACCAGCGCGCTGGAGCTGGAGTTTGAAACCCACTTTTGCCGTTTTCTGATGCCGACCATCCGCGGCGCGGATACTGGCAGTAAAAAACGCTACGCGGGCCTGATTCAGGAAGGCGACAGCCAGCGCATGGTATTTAAAGGTCTGGAAACGGTGCGGACCGACTGGACGCCGCTGGCGCAGCGCTTTCAACAGGAGCTGTATCTGCGTGTTTTTCGCAATGAACCTTATCAAGACTATGTGCGTGAGACTATCGATAAACTGATGGCGGGCGAACTGGACGCACAGCTGGTTTATCGTAAGCGTCTGCGTCGCCCTTTACATGAGTACCAACGTAACGTTCCGCCGCACGTTCGCGCCGCCCGGCTGGCGGATGAACAAAACCTGAAGCAGGGTCGTCCGGCACAGTATCAGAATCGCGGCGCCATAAAATATGTCTGGACTGTTAACGGCCCCGAGCCCGTGGATTACCAGCAGTCGCCGCTGGATTACGAACACTATCTTACCCGCCAGCTACAACCCGTGGCGGAAGGAATTCTTCCCTTCGTTGAAGATAATTTTGCTACACTACTGACCGGGCAACTGGGGTTATTTTGACGCGTGACGAAAGCGCCGCCTTCCAGTACCATAGCGCCCTTTCCATTCCTGGACCTAATTAACGCCACTACCACATTAGCCTGGTAGCGGGGTCGTATACTCGCAATTATCCAGTGCTGTCGCCTGGGAATGGCGAGTAATGCCTGCAATTAAAGATATAGAGCCGAACACATATGCCTTTTACACTTGGTCAACGCTGGATCAGCGATACAGAAAGCGAGCTGGGACTTGGAACCGTTGTTGCGATGGATGCGCGAACCGTCACCTTACTTTTCCCGTCCACGGGGGAAAACCGCCTGTATGCGCGCAGTGATTCTCCCGTGACCCGCGTCATGTTCAACCCTGGCGATACGATTACAAGCCATGAAGGCTGGCAGCTACATATCGATGAAGTAAAAGAAGAAAATGGCCTGCTTGTTTATGTCGGCACCCGCCTGGATACCGAAGAGACCAATGTGACGTTGCGCGAAGTTCTGCTCGACAGCAAGTTGGTTTTCAGTAAGCCCCAGGATCGTCTGTTCGCCGGTCAAATCGATCGAATGGATCGGTTCGCGCTGCGCTATCGCGCCCGTAAATTTCAGAGCGAGCAGTACCGGATGCCATACAGCGGCCTGCGCGGTCAGCGGACCAATCTGATCCCGCATCAGCTTAATATCGCTCATGATGTGGGTCGTCGCCACGCGCCGCGCGTACTGCTGGCGGATGAAGTGGGCTTAGGTAAAACCATTGAAGCCGGGATGATTCTGCATCAACAGTTATTATCCGGCGCGGCGGAACGCGTATTGATCATTGTTCCGGAAACCCTGCAACACCAGTGGCTGGTAGAAATGCTGCGCCGTTTCAACCTGCGCTTCGCGCTGTTCGATGACGAACGCTATACCGAAGCGCAGCACGACGCGTATAACCCGTTTGAAACCGAACAACTGGTGATCTGCTCGCTGGATTTCGCCCGCCGTAATAAGCAGCGTCTGGAACATTTGTGCGACGCCGAGTGGGATCTGCTGGTGGTCGACGAAGCGCATCATCTGGTGTGGAGCACCGATGCGCCGAGCCGTGAATATATGGCCATCGAACAATTAGCTGAACGCGTACCGGGCGTGCTGCTGCTGACCGCCACGCCAGAACAGCTGGGGATGGAAAGCCATTTCGCCCGTCTGCGCCTGCTCGATCCGAACCGTTTCCACGATTTCGAACAGTTTGTCGAAGAACAGAAAAACTACCGCCCTGTCGCTGATGCGGTGGCCATGCTGCTGGCGGGCAATAAACTCAGCAACGACGAACTGAACAGGCTGGGCGATCTGATCGGCGAACAGGATATTGAACCGCTGTTGCAGGCCGCTAATAGCGATCGCGACGACGCGCAGGCCGCCCGTGATGAGCTGGTGTCGATGCTGATGGATCGCCACGGCACCAGCCGCGTTCTGTTCCGCAACACCCGTAACGGCGTCAAGGGGTTCCCGAAACGTGAACTGCATACGGTAAAACTGCCGCTGCCGACCCAGTATCAGACCGCCATTAAGGTCTCCGGCATTATGGGCGCGCGTAAAAGCGCGGAAGATCGCGCCCGCGATATGCTCTATCCGGAACAAATTTATCAGGAGTTCGAAGGCGATACCGGCACCTGGTGGAACTTCGACCCACGCGTTGAGTGGCTAATGGGCTATCTGACCAGCCATCGTTCGCAAAAAGTGCTGGTGATCTGCGCCAAAGCGACCACCGCGTTACAGCTGGAGCAGGTGCTGCGCGAACGCGAAGGCATCCGCGCCGCCGTGTTCCATGAGGGCATGTCGATTATCGAACGCGACCGCGCCGCCGCCTGGTTCGCCGAAGAAGATACCGGCGCGCAGGTGCTGTTATGTTCCGAAATCGGCTCCGAAGGACGTAACTTCCAGTTTGCCAGCAATCTGGTGATGTTCGACTTGCCGTTTAACCCGGATCTGCTGGAACAGCGTATTGGTCGTCTGGATCGTATCGGCCAGGCGCATGATATCCAGATCCACGTCCCGTACCTGGAAAAAACCGCCCAGTCGGTGCTGGTTCGCTGGTATCACGAAGGGCTGGACGCCTTTGAGCACACCTGCCCGACCGGTCGCGCGATTTATGATTCAGCCTACGCCAGTCTGATTAACTATCTGGCCGCGCCTGAAGAAACCGACGGGTTTGACGATCTGATCAAATCCTGCCGCGAACAGCATGAAGCGCTAAAAGCCCAGTTAGAACAGGGCCGCGACCGCCTGCTGGAGATCCACTCCAACGGCGGAGAAAAAGCCCAACAGCTCGCACAAAGCATTGAAGAACAGGACGACGACACCAACCTGATCGCGTTCGCCATGAACCTGTTCGATATCGTCGGCATTAACCAGGACGATCGCGGCGACAACCTGATCGTGCTGACGCCGTCCGACCACATGTTGGTGCCGGATTTCCCCGGCCTGCCGGAAGACGGCTGTACTATCACGTTTGAACGTGACGTAGCCCTGTCTCGCGAAGATGCGCAGTTTATTACCTGGGAACATCCGCTCATCCGTAACGGACTGGATCTGATCCTCTCCGGCGACACCGGCAGCAGCACCATTTCGCTGTTGAAAAATAAAGCGCTGCCCGTCGGCACGCTGCTGGTCGAACTGGTTTACGTCGTGGAAGCGCAGGCGCCGAAACAGCTACAACTGAACCGCTTCCTGCCGCCGACGCCGGTACGTATGCTGTTAGATAAAAACGGCAACAATCTGGCCGCCCAGGTCGAGTTTGAAACCTTCAACCGCCAGCTCAGCGCCGTGAATCGCCACACCGGCAGCAAACTGGTTAACGCCGTACAACAGGACGTCCATGCCATTTTGCAACTGGGCGAGACGCAGATTGAACAGTCCGCCAGAGCGCTGATTGATAACGCGCGTCGCGAGGCGGATGAAAAACTGTCCGGGGAACTGTCGCGTCTGGAAGCGCTGCGCGCCGTCAACCCGAACATTCGCGACGACGAACTTGCCGCTATCGACAGTAACCGTCAGCAGGTGCTGGAAAGCCTGAATCAGGCAGGCTGGCGTCTGGACGCGCTGCGTCTTATCGTCGTCACGCACCAATAACGGAGCCGTACATGGGGATGGAAAACTACAATCCGCCGCAGGAACCCTGGCTGGTTATCCTGTATCAGGATGAGCACATTATGGTGGTCAATAAGCCCAGCGGCCTGTTGTCCGTGCCGGGGCGTCTGGAAGCGCACAAAGACAGCATTATGACGCGTATCCAGCGCGACTACCCGCAGGCAGAATCGGTGCATCGTCTGGATATGGCCACCAGCGGCGTGATTGTAGTGGCGCTGACCAAAGCCGCGGAGCGGGAGCTAAAACGCCAGTTCCGCGAACGTGAGCCGAAAAAGCAGTATGTGGCGCGCGTATGGGGTCATCCCTCCCCGGCGGAAGGGCTGGTTGACTTACCGCTCATCTGCGACTGGCCGAACCGGCCAAAGCAGAAAGTGTGTTATGAAACCGGCAAACCGGCGCAAACGGAATATAACGTGGTGGAGTTTGCGGCGGATAATACCGCCCGCGTGGTGCTCAAACCGATCACCGGGCGTTCGCATCAGCTTCGTGTGCATATGCTGGCGTTAGGCCACCCGATTTTAGGCGATCGGTTTTACGCCTCGCCGGAAGCGTTGTCGCTGGCGCCGCGTTTGCAGTTACACGCCGAAATGCTGACCATTACCCATCCCGCTTACGGCACCAGCATGACGTTTAAAGTCCCGGCAGATTTTTAAATTCTGAGCCAATTTATGCCGGGGCGTTTCGCTTGCCCGGCCTACATTCATTAACGTAGGCCGGATAAGGCGCTAGCCGCATCCGGCAATTCAATCACTTGAAGCCTTTCTGTTCTTTGATTAGCTCATACGCTTTCTGAATTTCCTGCGCTTTTTGCTTCGCCATCTCCATCATTTCCGGCGGTAAACCTTTCGCGACCAGTTTGTCCGGATGATGCTCGCTCATCAGTTTGCGATAAGCGCGTTTAATGGTGGTTGCATCGTCGGTGGTTTTAACCCCCAGCACATTACAGGCATCTTCCAGCGTCGGGCCGCGCTGCGCCTGCTGCCAGCCGCCGCCGGACTGTTGATGATAACCGCCGCCAAACTGCGCGCCGCCCTGCATCATGCGCAGAAACTGATCGAACTGTATGCGGGAAATACCTAACTCTTCCGCAATCACATACAGCACTTCCCGCTCATTAGGGTGTAGCGAGCCATCGGCAAACGCCGCCTGGATCTGAATTTCCAGAAACATCCGGATCAGATCAAAACGCCCGAAGCAGACGCTACGAAACTGCCGCATCTTTTCACGTAATGGGTAATTATCCGCTTTTCCGACCCGAAAGGCGTTCTGCGCGGCTGTACGTGAATCGCCGTGTAAATTCATACGATCCATCAACTGACTGGCGATATGAATATCCGCTTCCGTCACCCGTCCTTTTGATTTGGTTAAGTGGCCCATCACCTCAAAGGTGGTGGCAAAAAACAGCGCCTGCCGTTCCCGCTGGTTGGCAAACCACGCCATTTTTCGGCTGCGGGCTTTGTCGAACATATGGCCCACCAGCAGACCCAGGACCACGCCCCAAAAGCCGCCGCCCATCATCAGGGCTACGGCGACGCCAATTATCTTTCCCCAGTACTGCATAGACTCCCCAAAACGTTACGCTATCGGTGAGGCTATCTCCCACAAAATAAGGTGCTTTTCTGCGAATGAAGGCTACGGTCAATTGTGGGACATCGCCTATAATTTGCATTATCATACCTGTCATTCAATGCCGTGCCTAACACCACAGACGCTAAACGGCAGGATTAACACTGGCGCAGCGAAGATGAGTAAGTTAGGCTGTGACCGTTTGTCACGCGCAACGCTACCGATGATGGAACAATAAATACAACGTATGAAAAAACGTATTCCCACTCTTCTGGCCACCATGATCGCCAGCGCCCTTTATAGTCATCAGGGCCTGGCAGCCGATCTCGCCTCACAGTGTATGTTGGGCGTGCCGAGCTACGATCGTCCTCTGGTAAAAGGCGATACCAACGATCTGCCGGTTACTATCAATGCCGATAACGCTAAAGGTAACTACCCGGACGATGCCGTTTTTACCGGCAACGTGGACATTATGCAGGGGAATAGCCGCCTGCAAGCGGATGAAGTGCAGCTTCATCAGAAGCAGGCGGAAGGTCAGCCGGAACCTGTACGCACCGTCGATGCGCTGGGTAATGTGCATTATGATGATAATCAGGTCATCCTTAAAGGGCCGAAGGGCTGGGCGAACCTGAACACCAAAGACACGAACGTCTGGGAAGGCGATTACCAGATGGTGGGCCGTCAGGGGCGCGGTAAAGCCGATCTCATGAAGCAGCGCGGCGAAAACCGCTATACCATTCTGGAAAACGGCAGCTTTACCTCCTGTCTGCCTGGCTCCGATACCTGGAGCGTGGTGGGGAGTGAAGTCATCCATGACCGTGAAGAACAGGTTGCGGAGATCTGGAACGCCCGGTTTAAAGTAGGTCCGGTTCCGATCTTTTATAGCCCCTATTTACAGCTACCCGTCGGTGACAAACGTCGCTCAGGTTTCCTGATCCCGAACGCGAAATACACGACCAAGAACTATTTCGAGTTCTACTTACCGTATTACTGGAACATCGCGCCCAATATGGACGCCACCATCACCCCGCACTATATGCACCGCCGCGGCAATATTATGTGGGAGAACGAATTCCGTTATCTCACGCAGGCAGGCGCCGGGTTGATGGAATTAGATTATCTGCCTTCTGATAAAGTCTACGAGGACGAACATCCCAAAGAGGGCGATAAGCACCGCTGGTTATTCTACTGGCAGCACTCAGGCGTGATGGATCAGGTGTGGCGTTTTAACGTCGATTACACCAAAGTCAGCGACTCCAGCTACTTTAACGATTTCGACAGTAAGTACGGTTCCAGTACCGACGGCTACGCAACGCAGAAATTCAGCGTCGGCTACGCCGTACAAAACTTTGACGCTACGGTGTCGACCAAACAATTCCAGGTCTTTAACGATCAAAACACCAGCAGCTATTCAGCGGAGCCGCAGTTAGACGTTAACTACTACCATAACGATCTCGGCCCGTTTGATACCCGGATTTACGGCCAGGCGGTGCACTTTGTTAACACCAAAGACAATATGCCGGAAGCAACCCGCGTCCACCTGGAGCCAACCATCAATTTGCCGCTCTCCAACCGCTGGGGCAGCCTGAACACCGAAGCGAAGCTGATGGCGACGCACTATCAGCAAACGAATCTGGACAGCTATAACAGCGATCCAAACAATAAAAATAAGCTGGAAGATTCGGTTAACCGCGTCATGCCGCAGTTTAAAGTCGACGGTAAGCTCATCTTCGAACGCGATATGGCGATGCTGGCGCCGGGGTATACCCAGACGCTGGAACCACGCGTGCAGTACCTGTATGTGCCGTACCGCGACCAGAGCGGCATCTATAACTACGATTCTTCTTTGCTGCAATCCGACTATAACGGCCTGTTCCGCGACCGCACTTATGGCGGTCTCGACCGTATTGCTTCCGCCAACCAGGTCACGACCGGCGTCACAACACGCATTTATGATGATGCCGCCGTTGAACGTTTTAACGTTTCTGTTGGTCAAATCTACTATTTCACGGAGTCTCGCACCGGCGATGACAACATTAAATGGGAGAATGACGACAAAACCGGTTCGCTGGTTTGGGCAGGCGACACTTACTGGCGTATTTCAGAACGCTGGGGGCTGCGTAGCGGAGTGCAGTACGATACCCGTCTGGATAGCGTCGCTACCAGCAGCAGCAGCCTCGAATACCGTCGGGATCAGGATCGTCTGGTACAGTTGAACTACCGCTATGCCAGCCCGGAATATATTCAGGCTACGTTGCCTTCGTATTATTCCACGGCAGAGCAGTATAAAAACGGCATCAACCAGGTGGGCGCGGTGGCAAGTTGGCCGATTGCCGATCGCTGGTCGATTGTCGGCGCGTACTACTTCGATACCAATTCGAGCAAACCTGCAGACCAGATGCTCGGCTTGCAGTACAACTCTTGCTGCTATGCGATCCGCGTCGGATACGAACGTAAGCTGAACGGTTGGGATAACGATAAACAACACGCGATTTATGATAACGCGATTGGCTTCAACATTGAGCTGCGCGGTTTGAGCTCTAACTACGGCCTCGGCACGCAAGAAATGTTGCGTTCGAACATTCTGCCGTACCAAAGCTCTATGTAATCTGATTGATTTACAACGTAATCCGCATTGCGGTTAATTGAAATGGAAAAAGTATGAAGAACTGGAAAACGCTGCTTCTCGGTATCGCCATGATCGCGAATACCAGTTTCGCTGCCCCCCAGGTAGTCGATAAAGTCGCAGCCGTCGTCAATAATGGCGTCGTGCTGGAAAGCGACGTTGATGGCTTAATGCAATCAGTCAAACTCAACGCGGGTCAGGCAGGTCAGCAGCTTCCGGACGACGCCACGCTGCGTCACCAGATCCTGGAACGTTTGATTATGGATCAAATTATCCTGCAGATGGGTCAGAAGATGGGGGTGAAGATCACGGATGAGCAGTTGGATCAGGCCATCGCCAACATCGCCAAACAAAACAATATGACGATGGATCAGATGCGCAGCCGTCTGGCTTACGATGGGCTGAACTATTCAACCTACCGTAACCAGATTCGTAAAGAGATGATTATCTCTGAAGTGCGCAACAACGAGGTTCGTCGCCGTATCACCGTTTTGCCGCAAGAAGTTGACGCGCTGGCAAAACAGATTGGCACCCAAAACGATGCCAGCACCGAGCTGAACCTGAGCCATATCCTGATTGCTCTGCCGGAAAACCCAACCTCCGAGCAGGTTAACGACGCGCAGCGCCAGGCGGAAAGCATTGTTGAAGAAGCGCGTAACGGCGCAGATTTCGGCAAACTGGCGATTACCTACTCTGCCGACCAGCAGGCGCTAAAAGGCGGTCAGATGGGCTGGGGCCGTATCCAGGAGCTGCCGGGGATTTTCGCCCAGGCGCTGAGCACCGCGAAGAAAGGCGACATTGTCGGCCCGATTCGCTCCGGCGTCGGTTTCCACATTCTGAAAGTAAACGACCTGCGCGGTCAGAGCCAGAGTATCTCCGTGACCGAAGTTCACGCTCGTCACATTCTGCTTAAGCCGTCGCCGATCATGAACGATCAGCAGGCGCGCCTGAAGCTGGAAGAAATCGCGGCTGACATTAAGAGTGGTAAAACCACATTTGCCGCTGCGGCGAAAGAGTACTCTCAGGACCCGGGCTCCGCTAACCAGGGCGGTGATTTGGGTTGGGCTACGCCAGATATTTTCGATCCGGCGTTCCGCGACGCGCTGACGAAGCTGCATAAAGGCCAAATAAGCGCGCCGGTACACTCCTCTTTCGGCTGGCATCTGATCGAATTGCTGGATACGCGTAAGGTAGACAAAACCGATGCGGCGCAGAAAGATCGCGCTTATCGTATGCTGATGAACCGTAAGTTCTCAGAAGAAGCGGCGACCTGGATGCAAGAACAGCGCGCCAGCGCTTACGTTAAGATTTTGAGTAACTAATGAGCAGTGCGCAACGCGTTGTTATCACTCCCGGCGAACCCGCCGGGATTGGCCCCGATCTTGTCGTCCAACTGGCGCAACGCGCGTGGCCGATTGAACTGGTCGTCTGTGCGGACGGCGCGCTCCTGACGGAGCGGGCCGCCATGCTCGGCCTGCCCCTCTCGCTTCTCCCTTACTCGCCTGATGTCCCCGCTGCGCCGCAGCCCGCGGGAACGCTGACCCTATTGCCGGTCTCGCTGCGCGCGCCTGCCATCCCCGGTCAGTTGACGGTAGAAAATGGCCCCTACGTGGTAGAGACGCTGGCGCGAGCGTGTGATGGCTGTCTGAACGGTGAATTTGCCGCGCTGATCACAGGCCCCGTGCACAAAGGCGTTATTAACGACGCAGGCATTCCGTTTACCGGTCATACCGAGTTTTTCGAAGAGCGTTCGCAGGCGAAAAAAGTCGTGATGATGCTGGCAACCGAAGAACTTCGCGTGGCGCTGGCGACCACGCATCTGCCGCTACGGGCGATTGCAGACGCCATCACCCCTGCGCTTTTGCACGAAGTGATTGCTATTTTGCATCACGATTTGCGGACCAAATTTGGTATTGCCGAACCGCGCATTCTTGTCTGTGGCCTGAATCCGCACGCAGGCGAAGGCGGTCATATGGGCACGGAAGAGATAGACACCATCATTCCGGTGCTCGACGAGCTGCGGGCGCAGGGGATGAAACTCAACGGGCCGCTACCTGCTGATACGCTGTTTCAGCCCAAATATCTCGATAATGCCGACGCGGTGCTGGCAATGTACCACGATCAGGGCCTGCCCGTGCTAAAATACCAGGGATTCGGTCGGGGAGTGAATATTACGCTCGGCCTACCTTTTATTCGAACCTCCGTTGACCACGGCACCGCGCTTGAACTGGCAGGCCGTGGAAAAGCGGATGTCGGCAGTTTTATTACGGCGCTTAATCTCGCCATCAAAATGATTGTTAATACCCAATGAATAATCGAGTCCATCAGGGCCATTTAGCCCGTAAACGCTTCGGGCAAAACTTTCTCAACGATCGGTTTGTGATCGACAGTATTGTTTCTGCTATTAATCCGCAAAAAGGCCAGGCGATGGTTGAAATCGGCCCCGGTCTGGCGGCGCTGACGGAGCCGGTCGGCGAACGACTGGATAAGCTCACGGTCATTGAACTTGACCGCGATCTGGCGGCGCGTTTGCAAACCCATCCGTTCTTAGGGCCGAAGCTGACTATTTATCAGCAGGACGCCATGACCATGAACTTTGGCGAACTGTCTGCGCAGTTGGGCCAACCGCTGCGTGTGTTCGGCAATCTGCCCTATAATATCTCCACCCCGCTGATGTTCCATCTCTTTAGCTATACTGATGCCATTGCCGACATGCACTTTATGTTGCAAAAAGAAGTGGTAAATCGTCTGGTTGCAGGGCCGAACAGCAAAGCGTATGGTCGTTTAAGCGTGATGGCGCAATATTACTGTCAGGTGATCCCGGTGCTTGAAGTGCCGCCATCCGCCTTCACGCCGCCGCCCAAAGTGGACTCCGCCGTGGTGCGTCTGGTTCCACACGCAACAATGCCTTACCCGGTTAAAGATATTCGCGTGTTGAGCCGTATTACCACCGAGGCCTTTAACCAGCGCCGTAAAACGATCCGTAACAGTCTCGGCAATCTTTTTAGCGTTGAGACGTTGACGGAAATGGGTATTGACCCGGCAATGCGCGCGGAAAATATCTCTGTCGCGCAGTACTGCCAGATGGCCAACTATCTGTCGGAAAACGCGCCTTTGAAGGAGAGTTAAACATGATCAATTCGCCCAGAGTGTGTATTCAGGTGCAAAGCGTCTACATTGAGGCGCAATCCTCACCTGACGATGAACGTTACGTTTTTGCCTATACCGTAACCATCCGCAATCTGGGCCGGGCGCCAGTGCAGCTATTGGGCCGCTACTGGCTGATTACCAATGGTCATGGCCGTGAAACCGAAGTCCAGGGCGAAGGTGTGGTTGGCGTCCAGCCGCGCATTGCGCCTGGCGAAGAGTACCAGTACACCAGCGGCGCGGTAATTGAAACGCCGCTGGGCACCATGCAGGGTCATTACGAAATGATCGATGAAAATGGCGACGCCTTTACCATCGACATTCCCGTGTTTCGACTCGCCGTCCCTACACTCATTCACTAAAATTATAACAATGGCAACTTATCTCATCGGCGACGTTCACGGTTGCTACGACGAACTGATCGCCTTATTACAGCAAGTGGAATTTACGCCAGATACAGACACTCTATGGCTGACTGGCGATTTGGTCGCCCGCGGTCCTGGTTCGCTGGACGTGTTACGCTACGTCAAATCGCTTGGCAATAGCGTGCGTTTGGTGCTGGGGAATCACGATTTACACCTGTTGGCCGTATTCGCCGGGATTAGCCGCAACAAACCTAAAGACCGGCTGACCCCGCTTCTTGAAGCGCCGGACGCCGATGAGCTGTTGAATTGGTTACGCCGTCAGCCGCTGTTGCAGGTAGATGAAGAGAAAAAGCTGGTCATGGCGCATGCGGGTATTACCCCACAGTGGGATTTGCAGACGGCAAAAGAGTGCGCCCGCGATGTTGAAGCGGTGCTGTCGAGCGACTCGTACCCCTTTTTCCTCGACGCGATGTATGGCGATATGCCGAATAACTGGTCGCCGGAGTTAAGCGGTCTGGCGCGGCTACGCTTTATTACTAATGCCTTTACCCGTATGCGTTACTGCTTTCCTAACGGTCAACTGGATATGTACAGCAAAGCGTCGCCGGAAAATGCCCCTGCGCCGCTGAAGCCGTGGTTCGCCATTCCGGGACCGGTGAGCGAGGCTTACAGTATTGCGTTCGGGCACTGGGCGTCGCTGGAAGGGAAAGGGACGCCGGAAGGTATTTACGCGCTGGATACCGGCTGCTGCTGGGGCGGGGAGTTAACCTGTTTACGTTGGGAAGATAAACAGTATTTTGCGCAGCCGTCAAACCGCCAGATGGATATGGGCGAAGGCGAAGCGGTCAACGCCTGATAGGTTTATGCCTGATGGCGCTACGCTTATCAGGCCTACATCCGGCTACATCTGGCTCAAGAGTAGGCCGGATAAGGCGTTTCGCCGCCATCCGGCACTACAGCGTTAACGACGCTCCAGAATCTCGAAACAATAGCTGTGAGAATTCTGCGCGTCGGCATCGTGAAACTCACTGAATACCGATTCCCAGTCATCCGGTTCATAATCCGGAAAATGGGTATCGCCTTCGACTTCCGCATCAATATGCGTCAGATAAAGCTTCTGCGCCTTTGGCAGGAACTGCTCGTACACGCGCCCGCCGCCAATGACCATAATTTCCGGCGCATCGCCGCAAGCGGCAATCGCCTCATCGACAGACTTCACCCACTGCACGCGATCGTCGGTGCCCGGCTGGCTGCTGATAACAATATTTTTACGTCCCGGTAAGGGGCGTCCGATGGACTCCCAGGTGTGACGTCCCATGACGACAGGTTTATTTAACGTGTTACGTTTAAACCAGGCGAGATCGGCAGGCAGGTTCCACGGCATGGCGTTTTCCATACCGATGACGCGATCCACCGCTAACGCCGCAATCAGACTGATCATTAATTATTTCCTGATACAAAAAAAATTGCCGCCACTATACGTAAAGCGCAATCTTTCGTCGACTGACGAAAAGAGGATGAGCACGAAAATTTTTCGTTCTGCTGGCGACGCCACTCATTTGATGTGGAGCCCCAGCATTACAGTAGTTCAAAAACAGCCAATTAGCAGTAAAGTTTGCAGAACATCACATTTTTTACTTTAGATTGACGGTTTGACCTCGGGTTCATCAGCGGCCTCCCCGGAATGTTTGCCCTCAGCCGTTCCCTGCCAGCCGTGGCGCTGAATCAACGACAGATGCTCCCGGTCCTCGGTAATAATTTCGCTCAACATCGCGCTGGTACGTTTATAGGCGGCGGCGCGAGATAACGGATCGTTTTCCCCTTTCGCCATCTCTTCCACCATCCGGGTATTAAAATGGCGGAACAGATCCGCGCGCTCGCGGGCTTCATAACGCCCCAGCCCCAGCGCCTCCAGCGCCTGTCGCCCGCTTTTGAGCGCGCCTTCGAAGGTTTCACGTTCGGGCATCGCCACACCAGCCTGGCGCAGGCGAATGTAATGATCGACATCACGGGCGCGGGCGATAATCTGCAGATGCGGGAAATGCGACTTCACCAGTTCACTCAGTTGCAAATTGGTTTGCGGATCGTCAATGGCGTTAATCAATACCTCCGCCTTCGCCGCTCCGGCAGATTCCAGTAAATCCATACGCGTCGCATCGCCATAAAAAACCTTCATGCCGAATTTACGCAGCGTTTCGATATGATCGGGGTCGTGATCGAGCACCACCATCTTCACCCCGCTCGACAGCAGCAAACGCCCGGCGATCTGCCCAAATCGTCCAAACCCGGCCACAATAACCCGCGGTTGCTCTTCGTCGATTTCATCCGCCTCGCGCGCTTCCCCCGTCGCGGTCTTCTCCATGCGCGTCAGCAGCACCAGAAAAATCGGCGTTGCCGCCATCGACAGCGCGACCGCCAGCGTCAGCGCTTTTGCCCATTCCGGCTCAAGTACATCCGCCATTTGCGCCGCGCCAAAAACCACAAACGCAAACTCACTTCCCTGGCCTAATAAGACGGCAAACCAGCGACGCTGTTTTGCCGGTACGCCCAGCGGCCTCGCGACCAGCCACAGCATGACGATTTTGATTGCCAGAAAACCGGCCAACAACAGCAGAATGCGCAGCGGATTCTCCACCAGCGTGCCGAAATCAATCGACATGCCGACGCCAATAAAGAACAGCCCCAGCAGCAACCCCTTAAAGGGTTCAATATCGCTTTCCAGCGCATGACGATATTCTGAACTCGCCAGCAGAACGCCCGCCAGGAACGCGCCCATCGCCATTGACAGCCCAACCTCTTCCAGCAACAGGCCGAAACCAAACACCAGAAATAGCGCCACGGCGCTGAACACTTCCCGCAAACCAGAACGCGCGACAAAGCGCAGCGCCGGGCGCGTGACGTAGCGTCCCAGCAGCACCACCAGCGCCAACGCGCCTGCGACTTTCAACGCCGATAGCGCAAACGCGCCAAGCGTGGTGGATGCGCCGCTGGCGGCCAGCAGCGGAATCATCGCCACCAGCGGGATCGCCGCGATATCCTGGAACAAGAGCACTGCAAATGCGCTACGCCCTACTTGTGAAACGGTCAGGTTACGCTCATTCATTGCCTGCATGGCGATAGCCGTGGACGAAAGCGCCAGCGTCATACCAATCAGTTCCGCCACCTGCCAACGCAGGCCAAGAAACATGCAGAACAGACCGATCAGTCCGCCGCAGACCACCATCTGTAACGCGCCGCCGCCAAATACCGAGGCGCGCAGCTTCCATAACCGTTGCGGGTCCAGCTCAAGCCCAATAACAAACAACATCAGCACGACGCCGATTTCCGCAAAATGCAGAATAGATTCGGCGTCCGTCACCAGCCGTAGCCCCCAGGGGCCGATAATGCAACCCGCAATCAGATACCCCAGCACCGATCCTAAGCCCAAACGTACCGCAATCGGCACAATCAGCGCCGCCGAACCAAGATAGATCAGCGCCTGCAGTAGAGTATGGCTATCCATGATTCACCTCCTGCCATGCCAGTAAACGCTGTTTATACTGACGCGCCTGCGCCTGTAAGGTGTCGTCATCGCAAATGAACGTGCAGTGCATGGCAAACGGCGGCAGCCATTTGAGGCCGCAATAGAGCGCCGTCGCCTGTAGCGGCTGAGAAAGGACGTCAAATCCCGGATGTGAACCGATAGCAAAGTGGTTTTCACCACCGCCGGTCGTTACCGCCCACAGCAGATGTTTACCATGCAATGCCGTACCGCCATGACCGTAAGCCCAGCCGTGGGTGAGGACTTTATCCATCCATAATTTGAGTAAAGGAGGGACGCTATACCACTGCATCGGATGCTGCCAGACGATAAGACTCGCGCGCGACAGCGCCTCCTGTTCGGCGGCAACGTCAATATTGAAATCGGGATAGAGGTGATAAAGCGAACGTATTTCGACGTTTTCCAGCGTCCCTGCCTGTTCAAGCATCCGCTTATTCGCATGAGAATGATGCGGATACGGATGCGCATAAATAATGAGGATCATGATTAGCCTGTGATGATCTGTTTTTTATCACAAAGTGTAGTGACAAATTCGCCAGGCTAATAGTGAATATTATTGAGCGGCTAATCAGAAAAAATTGAATTAACGCCAGCAAGGAGTTGACGCCATCCTGCCCCCGGAAGATGCCCTCGAAGGGCCGCAGGCGTTTGTGGAAAAGCGCGATCCGGTGTGGAAAGGTCGGTGATGATAGCAGCCTTAAATCGCTGACAAATCGGTTTAAGGCCTTCTTGTCGGGCGGCGCTGCGCTAAATTTGCCTGTAATGACTGTAATATCAATCCATTACATGATGACACAGGCCCAATAAGCGCAGCGCCAACAGCATCTGAACCTCCAGACACGCTGGATGCCAGATCGCCGACGCATAAATTAACCTAATGGGCCAGGCACTTAATCTTTCGCCATGCGGTTAAATTGCTCAATAGTAAGATCCCACGGCTCATGGGCCGCATCCGGCATAAAACTGCCGTCATCCACGCCAATTTCGTCCTTGATAATTTTATTCAGTTTTTCATTCATCGTAAGAATGAGATCCTGATATTTCTGTTTATCAGCAGCAAGGTTATGGTTCTCATCGGGATCATTTTTAAGATCGTAGAGTTCAAGATCGTTGTACTTAATAAGATCCTCCCAGGTTTCCGGCGTATTATGCTCCCTTAGCGAGAAATAACGCGCAAACTTATAACGGCCATCGTTAATCATCCGCGTCCCTGAACGATGGCTAAAATCAGGATGCAAATGGGATATTTCCTGCTTGATTTGCGCCACCGTTTTTTGTTTATCTCTTTGTAGCGCGATAACGCGGTGGAGATAATGGGCATCGGTATACAAGATCATGCCATAGCAATATAAGCTGGCATTTCTCACCGCATTAACCGCAACGCCCTCCGGGTTTTTTAGCAATCCGCTAAAATTAACGCCTTTGCGGTTGCCCAACGCCTGGTGCTGTTTTTCTTCCGGCAAACCGGTCAGCCCAACTAATGTCGGCGCGATATCAAGATGACAGGTCAATGCCTGACATTTCTTATTACCGGGGTACGCCGGGTGGGAAATAATCATCGGTACATGGATCTGTTCTTTATAAACGGAAGCGCCTTTACCGTGCATCTGATGGCTTCCGCCTAATTCGCCATGATCGGCAGTAAATACAACAATCGTTTTATCAGTTAACTTGAGGGCATCAAGTTCATTTAATATCCGGTCAAGGTGAGTATCACAATCGCGGATACAGTTGAAATAGTAGTCAAGCAGTTTACGCCAACGACGATCTTCATCAGGAAACTGCCCTTCCAGCGCAGCGCGCGCCGTCTGGTATTCAAGATGCGCCGGCGGTCTTCCCTGCTCATTGAATGACTGATGCCTGTTTGCCGGCAGCGGATAGTTCGGCCAGCTTGCCTGATAAAGCTCGTTTTCCGGCGGCTGCGTGGGCGCCAGGGTATTATCATCCTGATCCAACTCGCCACGCCACTGTACCTTTTCTCCCTCTTTATCGGTATCAATAAACATGACGTCATGAGGATTAACGAGGTTAACGGCCAGGAACCAGGGCTTGTGTTGGTCATTCAAGGGCTGCCCCTTGCATCTTAACCAATTTATAGTCTGAGCCGTGGTGGTTGAATCATAAAAATAGCCGCCTTTACTATGGCCTATAATATCGCCGATGCCGTGATAGTCAGCAAAACCATATTTTTCCATAATTTTATGTAATTCTGGTTCGGGAATATCCCCGACATCAATATCCTCATCTTTTTCGTCAGGCAAAGGCTTCTCCAGTTTTTCTGTAAGATGCCACTTACCTTTATAGGCCGTATAGTATCCCAGTTCCCGCATCATATGGCCTGTGGTTCCAAGAGCGGGGTCAAGGTCATAAGGCATCCAGGGTAAGCCCAGATTATCAAACATTTTTGTCTGGGGCATATGTAAGCCGGTATACAATACGGAGCGGGAAGGCGTACAGACATTACTGGTATTCTGATGATTACAGAATGTCACCCCCGTTTTCATGAGCCGCTCTCTGCCGGGTACCGGGAAAGGAAACGTAGGAAAAAAACGCTCCTGGTCGGTCACGACTAACAGAATATTATATCCTTCTGGCAATTTTTCCGGGATTTCGCCAGTAAACGGTTTATCCCACGCCGGTTTCGCCTTGACGGCACATTTTTCATCAGCCTTTACCGCGCCGGATAGCATACCGCCGGCGGCAAGAATACCGGCGCTGGTTAACAGTTTCCTACGCGTAAGATCCGTCTCTTCTGCGGACAGATTTTTTTTATTACTCATATTATTATACCTGTAGTCAGTAACTTTATCACATATTCATTTATTACTGTACGAGGAAGCGTGGATATGTATCAATGCCTTCCGGGTAAGAATATGTGTTATAAATTGATTTGTATTTCAAATTAGAAATATATTAATAAATGAGCATAATTCATTGAAAAATTATTTAGATGAAAAGTTCATTGTTTTTATTTTAGAGATACAACTGCAGACATTACTTCATAAAAAAATACATTATTAAACATACTCTATAGCTCTGTGTTCGTGCCTTTTCCCTTCAACTACGGTGATTACCCTATGCCGCTACAATAAAATCGCCCCGAAAGAAACACTATCAGTAACAGGCCGCGCAACCATAGACATACAACCGGTAATATCACTCTGGGAAATTAAAACATAACTCAATTCTGTTATGTTGCTTATGAATAAAACTAGCGTATTACCGCGTGATTCAATAAAAATTACGCCATTAAAAGAAATAATATAAAAACTATTATTTACAGGGGGTTAAGTTTCTTTTTAGCTGGCAGTGCATTATTTTACATTGACAACAACATAAAGAGGTGACTATAACAAGATATAAGATGGTCACACCAAATAAGGCTATTTTCAGATAATCAACCGAGGTTATTACCCAAAATAATTCGAGTTGCTTAAAGGCGGCAAGGGAGTGAGTCCCCAGGAGCATAGATAATTATGTGACTGAGGTGAGCGACAAATCTGCCGGGAGCAGATTTGAATGTCGCGTGCGACGGCCCGTCAGGGCGAGGCCCATGGATGGGCCGAGTAATCCGTAGCCAACCCATAAGCAACCTGAAGTATGAAGGGTATAAATAATTTCGTTACGGATTACTGATATTGCGCAAACCTTATCATCAATGCAACAGGAACAGAACTATGAAAAAACGCATTATTGCCGCCGCATTACTGGCAACGGTTGCTTCATTCAGCACGCTTGCGGCAGAGCAGGTCTCTAAACAAGAAATCAGCCACTTCAAACTGGTTAAGGTCGGCACCATAAATGTGTCCCAGAGTGGCGGGCAGATTTCCTCACCCTCTGATCTACGCGAAAAACTGTCAGAATTAGCTGATGCGAAAGGCGGAAAATATTACCATATTATCGCTGCACGTGAGCATGGTCCGAATTTTGAAGCCGTTGCCGAAGTTTATAACGATGCGACGAAATAAAGCTCTGATTGCGCCATAACGATGGCACAGGCATGAAATAATAAGAGAGCGCCAGCAAGGTGCCATGTTACGTCACAATCCACTCAGGGCCGTCTGGAAACAGATGCTGGCCCTCTTTTTTATCAACAGTTCATCCGGGGCAGGCAAGCCGTTGGAATGTATGCGCGCAGGCAGTAAGCCCTTCGTGAATAAGACGGTTTTGCGGGCTGTTTTAAGATGATGTTTAGTGCGCTTTTACCTGCCTGAACCAGTAATTTTCCATTTTCGTTATCCATTTCCCCTTTTTATTTTTCGGTATTACGCCAGCCCAAAGTAATTGCAACTGTCGGTTATAGGTTCCAATAGCGTGTCCACCATACGCCCCTTCAAATGCTATCACCATGGGTCCCTGCCCTTTTACCCCCTCTTGTCCTTCATGGCAATAAAGCGCGTTGCGGTGAGTCACGTCAAGTTCATACTGCACGTTCAGTTTCACACATTTTTCCCCGCAGCCTTCTACTGGCGGCAATATTGTCATGGTATAAGGCGGGTTATCTGCCGTGGTTTTCCATGTTCCGATCAGGTCTTTGCAGGCGTTTATCTCCGTAGCCCCGGAGGCGGCAGAAAATAGCGCGAGCAAATAAAAAGGTATTAGTTTCAGTTTCATTACAGACTCCTGTTCCTTATACCTAATCATTTATACCTAATCATAAGGATAAATGCCTTGCGATATGTTTTTTTCCGGGAAATGTTGAGCCGCTGTTCAGAGAAATGTCGATGAGTGTAACCTCATGTAAGCGGACAGCGCGGTGGGGAAAGCGGGAACACGGGCGAATGGTCTAACGTATTTCGACGTTTTCCGGCGTCCCTGCCTGTTCAGGCATCCGTTTATTCGCATGGGAATAAATGGATGCGCATAAAGAGAGAATATTATTGAGCGGCTAACCAGAAAAAATTGAATTAATTATCCAGCTCGCTCATATTTTTCAGCTGATCGCGGTTAATCTGTTCGGTTTTCCCGGTGGCGGCGTTTTTGTAAGACACCATACCAGTGTCGTTATCGACCTCGGGTTTCCCGTCGGTGACAATAGTTTTGCCATCCGTGGTTTCAACCGCCTGGTTAGAAGAGCATCCTGCGACGGTGAATAGTGTTGCTGCGGTAAACAGTGCGGTCATAAGACGTTTTTGCATGGTGTTCTCCCTGCTTTTCAGTTGTTTTAGCATGTGACTGTTAACTGTAGCGTTATTGGCGAAAAGCAGGGAGAAATGCAGAACACTCTTAACGAGGGTTATCCGATGGCGTTCCGCGCAAAGTCATGTTTCCGGTCTGTGTTAGCGTCAAGCCGCGGGTTTCCGGGGCAAACATCACCGATACGCCAAGCCCGACTAACGAAATCAACGCGCCAATCAGCATGACGTTATTAATACCGTAACGAGTAATAAAAATCGGTAATGCCCAGGTGGAGACAATGGTTCCGATGCGGCTTAATGACATGATGACCCCCACGGCCGAAGCGCGAATATCCGTCGGGAAGAGTTCATTAGGATAAAGCCATTGCAGTATGCCCGGTCCGCCGGAAAAGAAGGCGTATACCGCAAACGCCACCACGACCAGTATGATGCCCAGATTTGACACCAGCCCCAGCAGCGCCAGCGCGATAGTCATCATGGCGAAGCTGCCAATAAGCAGAGGGCGACGGCCAATACTGTTTAGCCAGAACATCGCCGGTATACAGCCCAGCATAAAAAAGAGGCTAATCACCACATTGCCAAGCGCCGCGTTGCGCCCCTGCTCCCAGCCGAGTAACCCGACGATCTGCGGCCCAAAGGTATAGATAGCGAACATCGGGATCACCTGACAGGTCCAGATAGCCGCAACGAACAGTACAAACGGGAAATGACGGCGGTTAAACAGCTGCAGGAAGCGGGTCTCCTGCGGCGGCTCATCGTCAAAGCAGACCGGTTCGCCGAACAGTTTGATCATCATTTGTTCGCACTCTTTTACCCGTCCTTTTCGCAATAGCCAGCGTGGCGATTCCGGCAGGTCAAAGCGGCCAATCAAAATGATTAAGCACGGGATAAAGGCGCTGCCAAGCATCCAGCGCCAGCCGCCTTCCATGTCATACAGCCAGTAACCCACCAGGTTGGCGCAGGTCGCGCCGACGTACCACATCGCGGCGATAAAACCGATGGAGAACGCGCGCTGGCGGGTGTTGGAAAACTCCGTAATCATGGAAGTGGCGATAGGGTAATCCGCGCCGATAACAATGCCAATTAAAACGCGCATCACCAGCAATTCAAGCGGCGTGGAAACAAACATGGTCGCCACGGAGATAACGCCGATAGCGATAATATCAAGCAGGAACATTTTACGCCGCCCGACTTTATCGCAAATATAGCCAAACAACGAGGTGCCGATAAACAGTCCGGCAAGCGTAGCCGCGCCGAGCGCGCCAATCCATTCAGCATCAAGGTGCAATAGCGGCGTCAGTTGTTCCAGCGCCACGCCAATGATCACCAGCACGTAGCCATCAAGGAACGGGCCGCCGCTTCCCCACAGCATAATTCTGCGATGAATGGAGGAGAATTTAAGGTCATCAAAGTTCCTGGGCTGCTGCATGGTGATGTCCTGTGTCAACACGGGCAAAGCGCATCTGTAGGCCAGATAAGGCGTTTCCGCCGCCATCCGGCATTGGCGCCACATGATTGCCGGATGGCGACGCTACCGCATCTTATCCGGCCAACGGGGGCACAACTTCGTACTTATTAGCCGTAGCGGAACTCCACGCCAAACGTCCCGCGCGGGTATTCCCATTTTTCCAGCGCCGTATCAAGGCCGAGGATCCGGCACGTTCCGCACTCCAGGCACCCGGCGTAATCAAAACGAACGCTGCCGTCGTCCTGCTTTTTATACAGTCCCGCCGGACAGGCCTTAATCAGCACCTCCAGCGCCTGTTTATCAGGATCGGTTTTGAGAATGATGTGCGGGCTGTCTTCATCCACATTGAACTTATTGACGCCCAGTTTGACGTCCACATTAACGGGAGATGTCATAATACGGTCACTCCTTTCAGGCCATCTTTCATCAGGTTGATGAAGCCCACTTTCTTCGCATGGCGCAGGATTTTTTTACGCATGGGCACCGGCGCGGAGCCATCCACGGTGAACAGGTCGCGCGCGATATTGACCGCCATTTCGGGATAAGCGGTAAACATGCGGGGATTATCAAGAAAAGCCGGCAGTTTCTGATACATACGCATATCGCGCATCGGACCTTCGTCCAGATGCTGACGGTATTCATCCAGCGACTGCTTGCTAAAATCGTCGCGCTTCATCGCCGAAAGCACCGTCTTCGCCGCCGCTTCGCCTGCGGATATGGCGAGATCCATACCACGGATGGTAAAGCCGAGGTTCATACACATGCCGGCAGCATCCCCGGCAATCAGTACGCCATCGCCCACCAGTTCAGGCTGCATATTCATTCCCGCCTCGGGTACAACGTGTGCGGCATATTCCACCAGCTTGCCACCGGCGATCAGCGGCGCAACTGCCGGATGCTGTTTGAAATCTTCCAGCATTTGCGGGACCGATTTTTTCGCGTCTTTCAGATGATGAAGTCCACAGACCAGCCCCAGGGAAAGGGTTGTTTCATTCGTATACAGGAAGCCACCGCCCATCAGACCATCGGTTGGCGCCCCGGCAAACAGACAGGCGGCACCTTCGTTGCCCTGTAACTGGAAACGATCTTCAATGACCGACTTCGGCAGTTCGATCAGTTCCTTCACGCCGACAGCAACATGCGATGCCTCAACGCGTTTGGCCATGCCCAGCTTTTCAGCCAGCAGAGAATTCACCCCGTCAGCGAGGATTACGACTTTGGCTTCCAGAATATCGCCATCGGCTTCCACGCCCACGACGTTGCCATCACGCTGAACGACGTTATCGACGCGAATACCGGTGATCAGTTGCGCCCCCGCCTCTTCGGCCTGCTCCATCAGCCAGGCGTCAAATTTACTGCGCAAAACGGAATAAGAAACTTGCGACGATGCGGCGTCCTCGCCGTTGCAATAATCCATCGTCATCGCCCCTTTGTCGGTCATAAAGGCGAGTTTTTCGTGGGTGATCATGCGTTCAATGGGGGCCTGATCCGCAAAGCCGGGAATGATGCGTTCCAGGCTATGTGCATACAAGCGCCCACCGGTGACATTCTTCGCGCCAGCAGAATTGCCGCGCTCGATAACCAGCACCTGTGCACCTTCGCGAGCAAGCACCAGCGCCGCAACCGAACCGGCCAGACCTGCACCCACGATGATGGCATCAAAGATATCTTCGGACATACGTACTCCTGTCAGCGGCAGGATACCTTCGCATCCTGCCCGAAATGGTTTATCGCGCTAAGGCAGCCGTCAGCGCAGGCAGGATCTTCAGCGCATCGCCAACGATGCCAAAATCCGCATACTGGAAGATTGGCGCGTTTTTATCTTTGTTGATGGCGAAAATCGTCTGCGCGCCGTTGGCGCCGACCATGTGTTGGATCTGCCCGGAGATCCCCACCGCCAGATACAGTTCAGGCTTGAGCATCAGGTTGGAGATACCGACGTAGCGCTCGTGCTCCATCCACTTCTCGTTTTCCGCCACCGGGCGGGAACAGGCCAGCTCGGCGCCGATGGTCTGGCACAGCGCTTCGGCCAGCGAGATATTCTCTTTGCTGCCGATGCCGCGTCCCACGCTGACCACCAGACGCGCTTTGTCGAGGTCAACGCTGTTGCTCTGACGCGCCTGGGTTGCGGTGCGGGTCACGGCAGTGGCCGGAGCCTGCCACTGCACGGTGTGCATCTCGCCGCTGCGGGAAGCATCCGGTTGTTGTGCGTCAAACGTTCCGCTGCTGAGTGTGATCACGGCAAACGGCGAAGCGATGGTCTCTGCCCCTATCGCCAGACCGCCGTAGACCATATGTTTAACCGCCGCTTTTCCATCCTGCAGGGCGACGTCGCTGGCGTCGTTGGAAACCGCAGCCGACAAGCGATAGCCCAGCTTTGCCGCCAACAGCTTGCCCCGACGCGTATTCGGCAGCAGCACCGCGCCGCCCTCGCTATGCTGACGAATAGTCTCAGCCATCGCAGCAGCGTAGTCTTCGATCATGCGGTCTTCTGGTTTGCCGCTGAGCAGCCAGACATGATCCGCGCCTAAGTGACATGCTGTCGCGCTATCCGCTTCGTTCAGTACGAACGCGTTAACTTTTTCACCTACAGCCTGCGCGCCACTCATCAGTTCGGGCAGACGAGAAGGGGTATCGCTGAATACCCAGACACTGGAAAATTTGTTCATAACATCCCCTGATAATTAAATGATTTTGCGCAGATTCTCGACAAACGCGGCGATTTGTTCTTCACCTTCACCTTCAATCACCACACGCTGACGCTCGCGCTGCTTCGGTGCGGCAACCTGTTGTGCGGAATACGCGGGTACGCTGTTCAGCCCGATATCCGCAGGCGACCAGACCTGAACCGGTTTTTTCGCCGCGCCAAGAATGGCTTTCATCGAAGGGATTTGTGGGGTGTTAATGTCGGTGGAAACCGCGATCACCGCCGGGAGCGGGATGCTCAGCGTTTCAACTTCATCTTCCAGTTCGCGTTCTACCGTCAATGTGCTGTCGGTAAGAGAGAGGATCTTACTCACGCCGTTAATCGCCGGAATGTTCAACGCTTCGCCCACCAGCAAACCAACCTGCTGAGCATAAAGATCGGAAGAACCGTCGCCGCAGATAAGTAGATCGAAACCTGATTTTTGCGCGGCAGCGGCCAGCGCGGCAGCGGTGTGTTGCGGCAGCGCCTGCTCAAATTGATCGTCAATGACCACAATCAGTTCATCAGGGCCACGAGAGAGGACATCTTTGCGCCCTTTTGCATTAGTCAGCGCTTTGCCGCCAACGCTCATGGCGACAACCTGAGCGTCTCCCAACTGCTGTTTTAACTGGCAAGCAGCTTCAATTGCATTCAGATCATATTGGCTGATTTTGCTATCCGCTTTGCTGAAATCGAGTGTTCCGTCAGCATTATTAATCGCAATATCCTGCTCATCAGGTACGCATTTGTAGCAAGTAATTATCTTCATTGCATCTCCAGAAATCATGAAGGAAACGTATTTATATCGGCGGTGTTAAATACAGATATCACGCTCTTTAATTCGGAAATAAAACCTTAATCACCAATATTGAAAATGTCACACATTGATATTCGTAACTTTCAATAGTGTTACGCACCTCACCAATATTGAAAGAAATATGCCAAATATGAAAATTTTCAATATTGTTTGCTGGCTCAACAATATTGAACGTCAGATACTTAAAAAAGTTAAAAAACCACAACCAACAAATTGATAAATAAAGCAAAAATCAAAATTTAGACACAAAATAATCAACGCAAAAAAGTGTGACGAAGATAACAGAATCACCCGAAGTGAATACCCATCATGAGTTACTCATTGAGGCGTCCCAGAGGTTAAAAACTTATCAACAAATCATTAATAATAAATAAACAAACGTTCATGGACTGGCACGCTAAATAAATTTCGTTTTCACACTGGAATTAACTTATGAAAAATGAAAAGAGAAAATCGGGAATTGAACCGAAGGTTTTTTTTCCGCCATTAATAATTGTCGGGATACTTTGCTGGCTAACAGTAAGAGATCTTGATGCCGCTAACGTCGTTATTAATGCGGTATTCAGTTATGTCACCAATGTCTGGGGTTGGGCATTTGAATGGTATATGGTCGTCATGCTCTTCGGCTGGTTCTGGCTGGTTTTTGGCCCCTATGCTAAAAAGAGATTAGGCGACGAAAAACCGGAGTTTAGTACCGCCAGCTGGATTTTCATGATGTTCGCCTCCTGTACATCCGCTGCAGTTCTGTTCTGGGGCTCTATTGAGATCTACTACTATATCTCCACCCCGCCGTTCGGTCTGGAACCAAATTCCACCGGCGCGAAAGAGATAGGTCTGGCGTACAGCCTGTTCCACTGGGGGCCATTGCCGTGGGCAACCTATAGCTTCCTTTCCGTGGCCTTCGCCTACTTCTTCTTTGTACGCAAGATGGATGTCATCCGCCCCAGCTCCACGCTGGTACCGCTCGTCGGTGAAAAGCATGCGAAAGGGTTGTTCGGTACCATCGTCGATAACTTCTACCTGGTGGCGCTGATCTTCGCGATGGGCACCAGCCTCGGTCTGGCTACCCCGCTGGTCACCGAGTGTATGCAATGGCTGTTCGGTATTCCGCATACGCTGCAATTGGATGCCATCATCATTACCTGCTGGATCATTCTGAACGCGATTTGCGTGGCCTGCGGCCTGCAAAAAGGGGTCAGAATCGCCAGCGATGTGCGTAGCTACCTGAGCTTCCTGATGCTCGGCTGGGTGTTTATCGTCAGCGGCGCCAGCTTCATCATGAACTACTTCACCGACTCCGTCGGGATGCTGTTAATGCACCTGCCACGGATGCTGTTCTATACCGACGCCATCGGTAAAGGCGGCTTCCCACAGGGCTGGACCGTTTTCTACTGGGCGTGGTGGGTTATTTACGCCATCCAGATGAGTATCTTCCTGGCCCGTATTTCCCGTGGTCGTACCGTACGTGAGCTGTGCTTCGGGATGGTGATGGGTCTGACCGCGTCTACCTGGATCCTGTGGACAGTGCTGGGCAGTAACACGCTGCTGCTGATGGATAAAAACATCCTCAACATTCCGCAACTGATTGAGCAACACGGCGTGGCGCGCGCCATTATCGAAACCTGGGCCGCCTTGCCGCTCAGCACCGCCACCATGTGGGGCTTCTTCATCCTCTGCTTTATTGCCACCGTCACGCTGATTAACGCCTGCTCTTACACCCTGGCAATGTCGACCTGTCGTGAAGTTCGCGATGGTGAAGAGCCGCCTCTGTTAGTGCGTATCGGCTGGTCGGTGCTGGTCGGCATCATCGGTATCGTTCTGCTGGCGCTGGGTGGGTTGAAGCCGATTCAGACCGCGATTATCGCCGGAGGATGCCCGCTGTTCTTCGTCAACATTATGGTGACGCTGTCCTTTATTAAAGACGCCAAAGTGCACTGGAAAGACAAGTAATTCTTATTAACCAAATTGATCAAGAGGCTGAAAGATGGATTTCAACTTAAATGACGAACAGGAGCTGTTTGTCGCCGGTATTCGCGAACTGATGGCCAGTGAGAACTGGGAAGCTTATTTTGCCGAGTGCGATCGTGACAGCGTCTACCCTGAGCGTTTTGTAAAAGCGCTGGCGGATATGGGTATTGATAGCCTGCTGATCCCGGAGGAACACGGCGGTCTGGAAGCGGGTTTTGTTACCGTCGCCGCCGTCTGGATGGAGCTGGGACGTCTTGGCGCGCCAACTTACGTGTTGTACCAATTGCCGGGAGGTTTTAACACTTTCCTGCGTGAAGGGACTCAGGAGCAAATTGATAAAATCATGGCGTTCCGGGGCACCGGTAAGCAGATGTGGAACTCTGCCATCACCGAACCGGGAGCGGGATCGGATGTTGGTAGTCTGAAAACCACTTATACACGCAAAAATGGTAAGGTTTATCTTAATGGCAGTAAGTGCTTTATCACCAGTAGCGCCTATACCCCGTACATCGTGGTCATGGCGAGAGACGGTGCATCGCCGGATAAACCGGTTTACACCGAGTGGTTTGTGGACATGAGCAAAGCGGGTATCAAGGTCAACAAACTGGAGAAACTCGGTCTGCGCATGGACAGCTGCTGTGAAATCACCTTTGACGACGTTGAACTGGACGAAAAAGACATGTTCGGTCGGGAAGGTAACGGCTTCAACCGCGTGAAAGAAGAGTTTGACCATGAGCGCTTCCTCGTCGCGCTGACCAACTACGGTACCGCAATGTGCGCTTTTGAAGACGCTGCGCGTTACGCGAATCAGCGCGTGCAGTTTGGTGAAGCTATTGGCCGTTTCCAGCTGATTCAGGAGAAGTTTGCGCATATGGCGATCAAACTGAACTCCATGAAAAATATGCTGCTGGAAGCCGCGTGGAAAGCGGATAACGGCACCATTACCTCCGGCGACGCGGCAATGTGCAAATACTTCTGCGCCAACGCCGCGTTTGAAGTGGTAGACACCGCCATGCAGGTACTGGGAGGTGTTGGTATCGCGGGCAACCACCGCATCACGCGTTTCTGGCGTGACCTGCGCGTTGACCGTGTTTCTGGTGGTTCTGACGAAATGCAGATCCTGACGTTGGGTCGTGCGGTACTCAAGCAATACCGCTAATCGATCCCTTGTAGGCCTGATAAGACGCGGGGCGTCGCCATCAGGCAATCATGCCGGATGGCGCTGTGCTTATCCGGCCTACATACCGCAAAAAATGCCAGGAGAAAAATGATGAATCATTTACCAATGCCAACCTTTGGCCCGCTTGCTGGGGTACGCGTTGTTTTTTCGGGAATCGAAATCGCCGGTCCATTCGCCGGACAGATGTTCGCCGAATGGGGCGCCGAGGTTATCTGGATTGAAAACGTCGCATGGGCCGATACCATTCGCGTACAGCCTAACTACCCGCAGCTCTCACGCCGCAACCTGCACGCCCTGTCGCTGAATATTTTCAAAGATGAAGGTCGGGAAGCGTTTCTGAAACTGATGGAAACCACCGATATTTTCATTGAAGCCAGTAAAGGCCCGGCCTTTGCCCGCCGTGGTATTACTGATGAAGTGCTGTGGGAGCATAACCCGAAACTGGTCATTGCCCACCTTTCCGGCTTCGGCCAGTATGGTACCGAGGAGTACACCAATCTTCCGGCGTATAACACCATCGCGCAGGCATTCAGTGGTTATCTGATCCAAAACGGCGACGTTGACCAACCGATGCCAGCCTTCCCGTATACCGCCGATTACTTCTCCGGGATGACCGCGACGACAGCCGCGCTGGCAGCCCTGCACAAAGTACGCGAAACGGGTAAAGGTGAAAGCATCGATATCGCCATGTACGAAGTGATGCTGCGCATGGGTCAGTACTTCATGATGGACTACTTCAACGGCGGCGAAATCTGTCCACGTATGACGAAAGGGAAAGACCCCTACTACGCCGGTTGCGGCCTGTATAAATGCGCCGATGGTTACATCGTCATGGAGTTGGTCGGCATCACGCAAATCAACGAGTGTTTTAAAGATATTGGCCTGGCCCACATTCTCGGTACGCCGGAAGTTCCGGAAGGCACGCAGCTCATCCATCGCGTGGAATGCCCTTACGGCCCGCTCGTCGAAGAGAAACTGGACGCCTGGCTGGCAACACACACCATCGCCGACGTTCAGGCGCGTTTTGCTGAGCTGAATATCGCCTGTGCGAAGGTGCTCACCATTCCGGAACTGGAAGGTAACCCGCAGTACGTTGCCCGCGAATCGATTACTCAGTGGCAAACAATGGACGGTCGCACCTGTAAAGGGCCGAACATCATGCCGAAATTTAAAAACAACCCGGGGAAAATCTGGCGTGGCATGCCGTCACACGGCATGGATACCGCCGCCATTCTGAAAAACATTGGTTATAGCGAAGCAGATATTAAGGAACTGGTCGGCAAAGGCCTGGCCAAAGTTGAGGATTAAACGCGATGCGCTAATCGGTTTTCCGGTTAGCGCTCACGCCTGATTTCAGTGGATAAAGCAATATGGATATCGTTGGCGGACAAAACTTACGTCAGATGTGGGACGACCTGGCCGGGGTGTACGGAGATAAAACGGCGTTAATTTTCGAATCCTGTGAGGGAATCGTTCGGCAGTTTAGCTATGCTTCGCTCAATGAAGAGATTAACCGCACGGCGAACCTTTTTTACTCCTTAGGGATCCGCAAGGGTGATAGGGTCGCGCTGCATCTGGATAACTGTCCGGAATTCATCTTTTGCTGGTTTGGACTGGCAAAAATCGGCGCCATTATGGTGCCGATTAATGCCCGCTTACTGGGCGAAGAAAGCGCCTGGATCCTGCAAAACAGCCAGGTGAGTCTGCTGGTTACCAGCGCCCAGTTTTATCCTATGTACCGTGAAATACGCCAGGACAATAGCACTCCGCTTAATCATATCTGTCTGATTGGCGAGCAGCTTCCGGCTGACGACGGCGTGAGTCACTTTACCCAACTGCAATCCCGCCAGTCCACCACGCTGTGCTATACGCCCGCGTTATCCACTGACGATACGGCGGAAATTCTGTTTACCTCAGGCACCACCTCACGGCCTAAAGGGGTGGTAATTACCCACTACAACCTGCGTTTTGCAGGCTACTACTCTGCCTGGCAAATCGCCCTGCGCGATGATGACGTGTACATGACGGTGATGCCCGCGTTTCATATCGATTGTCAGTGTACCGCCGCAATGCCTGCATTCTCCGCTGGCAGCACCTTTGTCCTGCTAGAGAAGTACAGTGCCAGGGCCTTCTGGGATCAGGTACGTAAATATCAGGCGACGGTGACCGAGTGCATCCCGATGATGATCCGCACGCTGATGGTCCAGCCCGCCGCATCAACGGACAGGCAGCATCACCTGCGCGAAGTGATGTTCTATCTCAATTTATCCGAGCAGGAAAAAGACGATTTTACCGAACGCTTTGGCGTCAGGCTGCTGACCTCTTATGGTATGACTGAAACCATTGTCGGAATTATTGGCGACCGTCCCGGAGACAAACGGCGCTGGCCTTCCATTGGTCGCGTGGGTTTTAGCTATGAAGCTGAAATTCGCGACGATCAAAATCGCCCGCTGCCCGCCGGAGAAATTGGCGAAATCTGTATTAAAGGCATCCCCGGCAAGACTATCTTCAAAGAGTATTACATGCAGCCGGAGGCAACCGCCAGGGCGCTGGAACCAGAGGGCTGGTTACATACCGGTGATTCGGGTTACCAGGATGAGGATGGCTATTTCTATTTTGTCGACAGACGCTGCAACATGATTAAACGTGGCGGGGAAAATGTCTCCTGCGTCGAGCTGGAAAATATTATTTCTGCGCATCCGAAAATTCAGGACATTGTGGTGGTTGGTATTAAAGACGCGATCCGTGATGAAGCCATTAAAGCGTTTATCGTCCTTAATGAAGGTGAAACATTAAGCGAAGCCGAGTTTTTCAGCTTTTGCGAAAACAATATGGCGAAATTCAAGGTTCCCTCTTTTATGGAGATCAGAACCGACCTGCCGCGCAACTGTTCAGGAAAAATAATCAAAAAAAATCTGAAATAAACCTTCCGGCAGGAATCCTTCCCGCCGGGAAACTATTTATCTGGAGATGAACTATGAGTGAGTCATTACATCTGACCCGTAACGGCCCGATCCTGGAAATTACCCTTGACCGACCTAAAGCGAATGCCATTGACGCCAAAACCAGCTTTGCAATGGGTGAAGCTTTTCTTAATTTCCGTGACGATCCGGAATTACGCGTAGCAATCATTACCGGCGGCGGGGAGAAATTCTTTTCTGCTGGCTGGGACTTAAAAGCGGCAGCGGAAGGTGAAGCGCCGGATGCTGATTTTGGTCCCGGCGGCTTTGCCGGTTTAACCGAAATATTTGACCTCGATAAGCCGGTTATCGCCGCGGTGAACGGCTACGCGTTTGGCGGCGGTTTTGAGCTGGCGCTGGCGGCGGACTTTATTGTCTGCGCCGAAAACGCCAGCTTCGCGCTGCCGGAAGCAAAGCTAGGCATCGTGCCTGACAGCGGCGGCGTTTTGCGCCTGCCTAAGCTGTTGCCGCCGGCTATCGTCAACGAAATGGTAATGACCGGCAGACGAATGAGCGCCGAAGAAGCGCTGCGTTGGGGAGTCGTGAACCGCGTTGTCAGCCAGAGCGAACTGATGGATAGCGCGCGCGAACTGGCGCAACAACTGGTCAATAGCGCCCCGCTGGCTATCGCGGCGCTGAAAGAGATTTATCGCGCGACCAGCGAAATGCCGGTAGAAGAAGGCTACCGCTACATCCGCAGCGGCGTACTGAAGCATTATCCGTCGGTACTGCATTCAGAAGATGCGCTCGAAGGACCGCAGGCATTTGCCGAAAAACGCGATCCGGTGTGGAAAGGTCGTTAATGTGACTATGCCGGATGGCGCTTCGCTCATCCGGCCTACAGCACATGCGCAACCGTAGGCCGGATAAGGTGTTTACGCCGCCATCCGGCAAAAAAACCGAGGTACAACTATGAGCTATTACGCCTTTGAAGGACTGATCCCGGTGGTGCATCCGGACGCGTTTGTCCATCCCAGCGCCGTGCTGATTGGCGATGTCATCGTGGGCGCCGGTGTTTATATTGGCCCACTCGCGTCATTGCGTGGGGATTATGGTCGCCTGATCCTGGAGGCAGGCTCTAATCTGCAGGATGGCTGCATTATGCATGGCTACTGCGATACCGATACCATCGTGCATGAAAACGGCCATATCGGCCACGGCGCTATTCTACATGGCTGCGTGGTGGGACGGGACGCCCTGGTCGGCATGAACAGCGTCATTATGGACGGCGCAGTGATTGGCGAAGAGAGCATTGTCGCCGCCATGAGTTTTGTCAAAGCCGGATTTCAGGGTGAGGCAAGGCAACTGCTGGTGGGATCACCGGCGCGCGTACTACGCCAGGTTACGGACCAGGAGCTGCACTGGAAACGCCTCAATACCAAAGAATATCAGGATCTTGCGGTTCGTTGTCGAACGGGGTTATCTGAAACGAAGCCGTTAACGCAGGTCGAAGAAAACCGACCGCGCCTGAAAGGCACGACGGACGTGAAGCCAAAATCAGCACAGTAATTGATGCCGGATGCGCTCACGCTTATCCGGCCTACGCGTCAATTACCGTTTACCCCGCCATCAGGTTAAACAGACAATTAGCGACGCATACTCTTGGAGAGCATCATCTGCCATTTCTGCTCACGGTTTAGCTCTGTGGGGGGAACGGCAGACAGCCGCGGCGCTTTCGCCACGCTCACTTTTCTTTCCTGCAAATTATGATTCAATCGGCGATAGAGTTGAGAGTCGATACTCACGACTTTCACCAGACGCTGGCACTGGCAGCCTCGTCCTGCAATTTGGTTAGGGATCATCTTCACTTCACAAACAATTTCCCCCACTTCTGACAGAATATAGGAGAGCGTATTAATTGCTTTGCAATGTTCAATATCAAATTGACGGGAAATCTCCCTGGCAGTGATCCATCGGTTCTCTGCCATCATCCAGTCAGCAATTAACAAATAAAGCGGTCTTTCAACATATTTTTCACACAAAAGCACACCATTTCACAAATTAAAAATCTGGCTACGGCCTGTCCAAACTAATAAAAACTAAGCCATATTAAAATTGTGGATATGCAAGATAGTATGCGACTTAAATATTGATTAGTGTGAGCAATATCGTGCTTATTACATTGAAAATGTGGTTACGGAAACGGACTTCTCCAGGAATGACCTTACACAAGATAAAAAAAGGGTTTCTTTACAGAAACCCTTTCAACATTATATTACAGGTCCGGTTAGAGCAATATCCACCGGACCCTTTGTTTACGACTTTTTGATCTGCGCGTGCATTTCCTGCACCGAGGTTACCTTCTCGGTGGCATCGGCATTGAGCGCCATCGTCGTGGCAAAACCGCCGTTCAGCGTGGTGTCATAATGCACTTTATACTGCAGCGCGCTGCGGCGAATCACCCTGGAGTCTTCAATCGCGCGGCGGCCTGCGGTGGTGTTGATGATGTAGGTATATTCGCCATTCTTGATACGGTCCTGAATGTGCGGACGACCTTCGTGCACCTTGTTCACCAGACGCGGGTTGATACCGGCTTCGCCCAGCACAATCGCCGTACCGTGGGTGGCATCCAGCTCAAAGCCCTGTTTCAGCAGCTTAGCGGCCAGGTCAACTACGCGCTCTTTGTCGCCTTCGCGAACGGAGAGCAGCGCACGGCCCTGTTTCTTCATGGTGGAGTTACTGCCCAGCTGCGCCTTAGCGAACGCTTCCGCGAAGGTACGGCCAACGCCCATCACTTCCCCGGTGGAGCGCATTTCTGGCCCTAACAGCGGGTCAACGCCCGGGAATTTGTTGAACGGCAGCACCACTTCTTTCACCGAGTAGTACGGCGGGATAATTTCTTGGGTCACGCCCTGCTCGGTCAGCGATTTGCCGGCCATCACGCGCGCCGCCACTTTCGCCAGAGGCACGCCGGTGGCTTTAGAGACGAACGGTACGGTACGCGCCGCACGCGGGTTGACTTCAATCAGGTAGACTTCGTTGTCCTTGACCGCAAACTGCACGTTCATCAGGCCGCGCACCTGCAACTCGAAGGCCAGCTTCTGCACCTGCTGGCGCATCACGTCCTGAATTTCCTGGCTCAGCGTGTAGGCCGGCAGGGAACAGGCGGAGTCGCCGGAGTGTACGCCCGCCTGCTCAATGTGCTCCATAATGCCGCCAATCAGCACCATTTCGCCGTCGCAGATAGCGTCCACGTCCACTTCAACCGCGTCATCAAGGAAGCGGTCCAGCAGCACCGGCGCATCGTTAGAGACGCTGACCGCCGTCTGGAAATAGCGACGCAGATCGGCTTCGTCATAGACAATTTCCATCGCCCGGCCGCCCAGCACGTAAGAAGGACGTACCACCAGCGGGTAGCCAATCTCTTTCGCCTTCTCAACCGCTTGTTCAATGGCGGTGACGGTGGCGTTGGCCGGTTGCTTCAGTTTCAGACGGTCAACCGCGTGCTGGAAGCGCTCGCGGTCTTCCGCGCGGTCGATGGCGTCCGGGCTGGTGCCGATAACCGGCACGCCTGCCGCTTCCAGCGCGCGCGCCAGCTTCAGCGGGGTCTGGCCGCCGTACTGCACGATAACGCCTTTCGGCTTCTCGATGCGCACGATTTCCAGCACGTCTTCCAGCGTCACCGGCTCGAAGTACAGGCGGTCGGAAGTGTCGTAGTCGGTGGAGACGGTTTCCGGGTTACAGTTGACCATGATGGTCTCGTAACCGTCTTCGCGCAGCGCCAGCGAGGCGTGTACGCAGCAGTAGTCAAATTCGATACCCTGGCCGATACGGTTCGGGCCGCCGCCGAGGACCATGATTTTGTCGCGGTCAACGGACGGGTTCGCTTCGCACTCATCTTCATAAGTGGAGTACATATAGGCGGTATCGGTGGCGAATTCCGCCGCGCAGGTATCCACACGCTTGTAGACCGGGTGCAGGTTGTATTGGTCACGCAGCTTGCGGATTTCCGCTTCACGCACGCCCGCCAGTTTCGCCAGACGCGCATCGGCAAAACCTTTGCGCTTGAGCTGACGCAGGAAGTCGGCGTTGAGGCCGTTAATACCGACTTCAGCCACTTTCTCTTCCAGACGCACCAGCTCTTCAATTTGCACCAGGAACCAGCGGTCGATGTTGGTCAGGTTGAACACGCCGTCGACGGAGAGGCCTGCGCGGAAGGCATCGGCGATATACCAGATACGATCAGCGCCCGCGTCTTTCAGCTCGCGGCGGATTTTGGTCAGAGCTTCCGGGTCGTCGAGGCTGACTTTCGGGTCGAAGCCGGTAGCGCCCACTTCCAGGCCGCGCAGCGCTTTTTGCAGGGATTCCTGCTGCGTGCGGCCAATCGCCATCACTTCGCCGACCGATTTCATCTGGGTGGTCAGACGGTCGTTGGCACCGGCGAATTTCTCGAAGTTAAAGCGCGGAATTTTGGTGACAACGTAGTCGATAGACGGCTCGAAGGAGGCCGGAGTACGCCCGCCGGTGATGTCGTTCATCAGTTCGTCAAGGGTGTAACCCACCGCCAGTTTGGCGGCTACTTTGGCAATCGGGAAGCCAGTGGCTTTAGACGCCAGCGCCGAGGAGCGAGAGACGCGCGGGTTCATTTCGATAACGATCAGACGACCGTTTTTCGGGTTCACTGCGAACTGGACGTTAGAACCGCCGGTTTCGACGCCGATTTCACGCAGTACCGCCATCGAGGCGTTACGCATGATTTGGTATTCTTTGTCGGTCAGCGTCTGGGCGGGCGCCACGGTGATCGAGTCGCCGGTATGGATACCCATCGCATCGAAGTTTTCGATGGAGCAGACGATGATGCAGTTGTCGTTTTTATCACGCACCACTTCCATCTCGTACTCTTTCCAGCCGATCAGCGATTCATCAATCAGCAATTCGTTGGTTGGCGAGAGGTCCAGACCGCGTTCGCAGATTTCTTCGAACTCTTCACGGTTGTAAGCGATACCGCCGCCGGTGCCGCCCATGGTAAAGGACGGACGGATGATGCACGGGAAGCCCACATCAGCGGCAACCGCCAGCGCTTCTTCCATAGTGTGCGCGATACCGGAACGCGCGGTGTCGAGACCAATTTTCTTCATCGCGATATCGAAGCGACGACGGTCTTCGGCTTTATCAATGGCGTCGGCGGTGGCGCCAATCATGGTGACGCCGAACTCTTCGAGCACGCCCTGCCGCTCCAGCTCCAGCGCGCAGTTCAGCGCCGTCTGGCCGCCCATGGTCGGCAGCACTGCATCCGGACGCTCTTTTTCAATGATTTTGCGCACCACTTCCCAGTGAATCGGCTCGATGTAGGTGGCATCGGCCATTTCCGGGTCGGTCATGATGGTGGCCGGGTTGGAGTTCACCAGAATGACGCGGTAACCCTCTTCGCGCAGCGCTTTACACGCCTGAGCGCCGGAGTAGTCAAACTCACACGCCTGACCGATAACAATCGGGCCCGCGCCCAGAATCAGGATGCTTTTTATATCTGTACGTTTTGGCATGGCTCTTATTACTCCTGATTATTTCGCGGACTGACGGTATTGCTCAATAAGCTCGATAAAGTGGTCGAACAGCGGTGCAGCATCGTGCGGGCCGGGGCTCGCCTCCGGGTGTCCCTGGAAGCTGAACGCCGGTTTGTCGGTACGGTGAATGCCCTGCAGGGTGCCGTCAAACAGCGACTTGTGGGTTACACGCAGATTGGCGGGCAGCGAGTCTTCATCCACCGCAAAGCCGTGGTTCTGCGCGGTGATCATTACCACGTTTCTGTCCATATCTTTTACCGGATGGTTGCCGCCGTGATGGCCGAACTTCATCTTAACGGTCTTCGCACCGCTCGCCAGCGCCAGTAGCTGATGACCGAGGCAGATGCCAAATAGCGGAATGTCGGTTTCGAGGAATTTCTGGATAGCAGTAATCGCGTAGTCGCACGGAGCCGGGTCGCCAGGGCCGTTTGACAGGAAGATGCCGTCCGGATTCATTTTCAGCACCTCTTCAGCAGAGGTTTGCGCTGGCACCACCGTCAGGCGGCAGCCGCGATCCACCAGCATCCGCAGGATGTTGCGCTTCGCGCCGAAATCATAGGCCACCACATGGAACGGCAGGTCATCCTCAGATTTCGCTTCCGGTAAACCGTCTTTCAGCGTCCAGCTACCCTGCGTCCAGCGGTAGGTTTCCGCCGTGGTCACTTCTTTCGCCAGATCCATACCGTTCAGTCCAGGAAATGCTTTCGCTTTTTCCAGCGCCAGCTTCGCATCCGGGCTATCGCCTGCAATGATGCAGCCGTTCTGTGCGCCTTTCTCACGCAGCAGTCGGGTCAGCTTGCGGGTATCGATATCAGCAATCGCCACAATGTTATGGCGTTTCAGGTAAGAAGAGAGGTCTTCGGTGTTACGGAAGTTGCTGGCAATCAGCGGCAGATCGCGAATCACTAAACCTTGCGCATGAACCTGAGAAGATTCTTCATCGGCTTCATTGGTGCCGACATTACCAATATGGGGATAAGTAAGAGTGACGATTTGGCGGGAATAGGAAGGATCAGTGAGGATTTCTTGATAACCGGTCATTGAAGTATTGAAAACGACTTCCCCAACCGCCGAACCTGTTGCCCCTATGGCCCGACCGTGAAACTGGGTTCCGTCTTCCAGAACCAATAGCGCTGACTTAATCAAAACACCCTCCAGAGAATATTCACTCACTTTATTTGCATATTAATTCATTCAGTCAGTATGAAGCAATGCAAATTTGCTTACCCGTGGATTTCTGGCAAACGGCGGCATTCTGAAGTTAAGCCGGATAAAAGTCAACTTAAAGAGGGTATTTTTTATGTTATTTTGCACATTATAAGGAAGTTATTCTGTTTAAGAGGCAAAAAGATCAACTAAGTGACGATAGAAAACGCTTGCGCTTCCTTGAGTTCGCAAAAAAACTGGCTGGCATGATAAAAAGTGGACCAAATGGTCAAATTTCACATTAAAACAACAAAAAACAACAATAAAAATTCATTTAATAGCCATCAACACTATTAAATGCATAAAAAATTCAAAATTAAGAAAATTAACGAAAAAAACATTTTAAAAATCAATAAGTTGAAAATATAAAAAACAAATCAAATGCATTATAAAATCAACAAAAAACAGCAAATTAAGACAATGTAATAAGAATTACAATCGCGATATAAAGATCCAACTTCTTTTTCTTTAAGACTAGCGCATAAGATTGGAACACAACCAGCCTCACTACAGCATAAAAAAGCTAACCCATTGAAGTAAAAGAGATAAAATGACCCCATGGAACAGCACTACCCCCCCAATGGATATCAGTCTTATTAGTCTGGTCGAGGTGCCTTTTGCATACGGTAAGCCACTGCGGCAGAACATGTCGTGGGCGAAGAAACTGTCGAAACATGAATGGCGAAAGGCGTTACTTATCTGACCGAATAACCGGGGGGCAAAAAAACAAAAGGGCAATAATATATTGCCCTTTGTAATCAATTAATCTTGATTACCACAACCACATCACGAAGGTATTTAGTCGCTATAATACATCCAGCCCCAGCACATCCCGCATGTCAAATAGCCCATTTTTCTTCGTTTTTAGCCATAACGCCGATCGCAACGCGCCATTTGCAAACGTCATGCGACTGGAAGCTTTATGCGTAATCTCTACGCGCTCGCCAATATCGGCAAACATCGCGGTATGTTCGCCGACGATGTCGCCCGCGCGTACGGTCGCAAAGCCAATCGTGCCCGGTACGCGCTCGCCGGTATAACCTTCACGCGAGTAGACCGCGCAGTCCTTCAGATTTTTATCCAGCGCCCCGGCGATTGCCTCGCCCATTGCCAGCGCCGTACCCGACGGTGCATCCACTTTATGGCGGTGGTGCGCTTCAATAATTTCAATATCGCTATAGTCGCCCATTACCTTCGCGGCTTTCTCCAGCAGCTTGAGCATGACGTTAACGCCGACGCTAAAGTTTGCGGCGAAAACGATCGCAATCTCTTGTGACGCCTCGCGAATGGCTTGTTTACCGGCGTCGTCAAAGCCGGTAGTACCAATCACCATCCCTTTACCATGCTGGCGGCAAAACGCCAGATGCGTCAACGTGCCTTCCGGACGGGTAAAATCGATGAGAACGTCAAAATCATCTTTTACCGCCTCAAGGCTGCTTTGAACGATCACGCCGGACTTTCCCGCCCCCGCCAGTTCGCCAGCATCGCTGCCCAGCAAGGAAGAGCCTTCGCGCTCCAGCGCGGCACCCAGCTGAACACCTTCCATCGCCATGGCGGCCTGGATTAACTGCCGTCCCATGCGGCCACCGGCGCCGGCAATGGCGACGCGGATTTGTGCTTCATGCATAGCTATTCTCTTTTGTAAAAATTGCGTAAACCGTTTTCAGAGTAACCAGCGCGCCCGGAGGCCGCCATCTAAAATCGCCGATAATTAGAAATTAATGATAAACAGGGAGCGATATCAGTAAAAGACATGATTCATCCCGCAGGATGAATCATTGCTGGAGAGAATGAAAGAAGAGAAACTTACTCAGGATAGAGGGAACCGGCAGGAAAATGACTTAAAAACCAGGTCACTGCCAGTAAATCCGCGCTACCGCCAGGGCTTAAGTTACGCAGGATGAGTTCATCATCGAGGGACTGCATCGCTTCAATGCCCCCCTCAACCAATACGCCCCCTTGCCACAACAATTTTTGTGCCTGCTGCTGCACGTAGTAAAGCCCTTCCAGGCCTCCCCGTGACACCAGATTGGTATCATCATTCCACGCCATCAGATGCAACAATGTTTGCAGCAGGGCAAGATGGGTATCGTCATGCTCCTGCACGACCCGGTTAAACACCGGCAAAGCCTGCGTTCTGACGGTTCGAAAACCGCTTTCCGCTTCTCCCCGCGCGCCCGACAGGCCATAACACTGGAAATGGGTTTCACTCTTTGTCAGTTTTCCCGCTTTTTTTGCTGAGAGCTCGTGGGCAACAATATTCCGACTCAGGCGGGCAACCTGGTCGCAGATACGATTTTGCTCCAACGGTTCTCCCCGCGCGAGAAGTCGGCCAATCGCTGCGCTCAGCAGGCCAAAAGCGAAAATCGCCCCGCGATGGGTATTCACACCATTGGTCGCCTGTAGCATATCGTTCTCACAAGCCATCCCCAGCGGACGCAGCATCACCAGGACATTTTCTGCCGCCAGCGCCGCCGTGTTGTTGCCCATGATAAAAAACTTTTCCATCCATGGAGCAATGGCGGTAGTGCTACGTTCAAATGCCGCCAGATCCATATCCCTATGCGCTCCCGAATTACGAATATCGACCAGACCGGGTTTTGGTGTCAGCCTGGCTTCCGTCAGCAGCGCTCTTGCAACCAACCCATTAAGTTCGCCAGCCGCCAGCGATGAGTACGCTGGCGTACGCCGTTCAGTCACAACGCTCACGTTCATAGCATTCAATCCTTCGTGCAATTTCATCCAACAAAAGGTCAAGGGTGTGATGCTTGCCCCGGGCACAGAGATGAGCATCCTGCTGGCATATCAAACATGGCCGGGCAGGATGCCCGAGTTCACGGCGTGATAGCGACTTACCGTCGCTATCAATAATGTCGATGTCCCAAAGCCGCCCTAACGGATGGCTCATCTCTAGTGTCGACATGTGCTGTTTCAACGCCATTGCCGGCGCACAGACCGCTGCCATCCATTCCGGGCCGCTGCGTTCATTTACCTGCATTTCCCAGACGTTGACCCACTCCTTCTGTTCGCAAAGCGCCAGTATTTCGGCAATTGCGTAATCGGCGACACGCCGCCAGACCGCTGAGTTTTTAACGGCGCCCGGTGCAACCAGCGTGAGGGAAATCAACGGTAGCCGATAGCAGTTCAACGCCTGACGCTGCCTGGCGGCACGTTTATCGCGCGCTTGTAGCATCTCCTCCAGCGTAACTGCCTGGCCCTGGTACAGCAGGTCTGTGCCCTTCATCAGCCTTTAACCTGGCGAATCACGTCAATCACTGAACCGTCGCGATAACGCACCACAGCCACCACCCGATCGGTAAACTCAATCGGCTGCGGTTTACCGGTCAGTTGCTCAGCGCGCTGTTGCAGTTGTTCGATGGTCATCAGCGCCACGCCCGCAGCACGCAGGTTATCAAGCAGATCCTGACGCGCAGGGTTCACTGCAATACCATGGTCGGTAACCAGCACATCAACACTTGCCCCAGGCGTGACGGTAGTCAGCACTTTTTCCACCACACATGGGATTCGGCCACGGACCAGCGGTGCGGTAATAATGGTGAGATCGGCCCCTGCTGCCGTATCGCTATGGCCGCCCGATGCGCCACGCAGTACGCCGTTTGAACCGGTCATCACGTTAACGTTGAAATTCACGTCAATTTCCAGTGCGCTCAGCATCACCACATTCAGGCGTTCGCATGCCGCGCCTTTAGAGGCGGGGTTCGCGTATTGATTGGTTGAGATTTCAATATGATGTGGATTCTGCGCCAGCGAACGGGCTGCATCGCCATCGAATGATTGCGTATCCAGCAACGCTTTGATCAACCCTTTCTCATGCAGATCCACCATCGTGCCGGTGATCCCGCCCAGGCCAAAACTCGCCGTAATGTTGTGGCGACGCATTTTGTCTTCCAGGAAACGGGTGACCGCCAGAGAAGCGCCACCGGTGCCGGTTTGCAGCGAGAAACCATCACAAAAATAACCTGAGTGTTCGATCACATTGGCCGCCTGCCGGGCGATCAACAGTTCACGCGGGTTGCTGGACAGACGAATCGCGCCCGCGGTGATTTTTTCCGGATCCCCTACCTCATCCACCTGCACGATCAAATCAACCTGATCCTGCGCGATACTGGCCGGATAATTGGGGAATTCGACCCACTCTTCAGTCAGGAGCACCACACATTTAGCGTACTGCGCATCAACCTGCGCATACCCCAAAGAGCCGCAGCGTGACTTGCCGCTAAAGCCGTTCGCATTACCAAATTCGTCGCAGCACGGCACGCCGAGGAAAGCGACATCAATATTCAGCTCACCGCTCTGAATCAGTTTTACGCGGCCACCGTGAGAGTGGATCTGTACCGGGTTTTCCATCAGGCCAGCGGAGATCTCTTCCCCTAACTTGCCGCGCAGCCCGGAGGTGTAAATCTGCCGCACCACGCCATTTTTAATGTGTTCGATAAGCGGCCAGTGGGCATCAATTAATGAGCTGGAGGCAAGCGTCAGATCGCGGAATCCCATTTCCGCCAGTTTCGCCATCACCATATTGACAACTTTGTCGCCACCACGAAACGCATGGTGGAAGGATATCGTCATGCCATTTTTAAGCCCGGAACGACGGATAGCCTCTTCAAGCGAGTCACAAATTTTACGCCGACGCTTTTCCGTTTCACTGGCAAGCCACGGGCTGTTTGCTGTTACCCCCTGGTAGGGCTGTAATCCTTCCGGTACGACATATTGCTGGTTGAGCATGGTTACAGTCTCTTTCATGGTTCCTTCCTTAATCACGAATACCGGAAGCCGACAGCGCCACCACTTTGCGCGCGTGGTCGATAATCGGGCCGTCAATCATTTTGCCGTTGAGTGAAACGACGCCCAGACCGCGAGACTCAGCCTCTTCAGCGGCGGCAATCACCTCATACGCATGCTCAACTTCTTTACGTGTCGGAGAATAAGCCTGATGTAACAGCTCAATCTGACGTGGGTTCACTAAGGACTTACCATTAAAACCAAGCCCTTTCGCCAACTGCACTTCCTTCAGGAAGCCTTCTTCATTATTGATATCCGACCAAACGACATCATAGGCGGCAATACCCGCAACGCGCGCCGCATGCAGCACTGCGCAGCGGGCGTAGAACAGCTCGGTGCCATCGCCCCGGCAGGTGCCCATATCCATCACGTAATCAAATGCCGCCAGCGCAATTGCCACCATGCGCGGGCTGGAGGTGGCGATGTCGACGGCATTGACCACGCCTTTCGCTGATTCGATCGCCGCCATCAGCCTGGTACTGCCGACTTCACGTCCACATTCACGTTCGATCCGTTCAACCTGCGCTTCCAGCTCCAGCACATCGTTTTTGCTGTCGGTTTTCGGCAGACGCACGATATCCG
Organism: Salmonella sp. NW1250; assembly: GCF_051812965.1. NCBI lineage: Bacteria > Pseudomonadati > Pseudomonadota > Gammaproteobacteria > Enterobacterales > Enterobacteriaceae > Salmonella > Salmonella sp. NW1250. The sequence goes on from NZ_JAMNDD010000009.1 coordinate 225,583, forward strand.
CGCCACCACGCACGACGGCCTCAAGATCGGCCAGACCGAATGGCGTGTTCAGTGGATTAATGCGCACCACTTTTTCAACATCCTGATAGAACGGATGTTGAAGCGCGTGATGAACCAAAAGACGGGCGGTATCTTTCTCACGTAACGCTACGGCGTCTTCTAAGTCGAACATCACCGCGTCCGCACCGTAGACAAACGAGGTGCTCAACATGGCCGCATTTGCGCCGGGGATAAACAACATACTGCGACGTGGTCTCATAACGCACTCCATTGAATTTCCGTTTGTTCTGCAGCGCGCAGCGCCGCCGCCTGCACTCGGGCGCGTAAAATACACTCCAGCGCGCCTTTGTCATCGACGCTAACCAGCGCGCGTTCAACGCCCAGCTTCGCCAGCGTTTCCCGAACCACCTGCCCAATCGCCGCGCCAAACTGCTGCTTCACCAGACTCTCTAGCTCCAGCCGAATTCCTGGCTCGCTGGATGGACCAATCCTGATCATCACATCGCTGGATTCCAGCGTGCCTGCCAGGGCATCTTTAATGATTTTCATTAGTTATGTTCCTTGTTAACGGTGTTACGTCATATGGTTTCAGTGTGTCTGGCGGCATGCCGCTGCAGATATGCCAGGGTGCCAGCTGGCACCAGCGCGCTTATTGCCGGCCAATTACGTTCGCTATACAGTTTTCTGACGCGAGAGGCGGAAATAGCCGTGCCGTTTTTCTCCACCCGCGCCAGCTCGACGACCTCAATAACCGGGCCGCTGCGCTTCGGATCGTGTAAAATGTCGTGCATCCGCTGGTTATAGGCACAGGTCAGAGGACAAAACGGCTCACTGCCGACAAAACGATGGGTAATCCCCAGCGCTGGAGCCAGATGTTCACGGAAGAGTTGCAGATCGATCTGGCAATGGCAGTCGTCCACAACCCCTTTTTCTTTGAGGAAATAGTCGGGAAACGTCGCACGCGAGATCATATAAGCGGAGCCGGAATGCAACGTGACGTTGTCAATGCCCGCGATTCCTTGTTCGATCAGCGCCCAACGGTCGGTATAGGAAAAAAATGAAGCATCTTCTTTGACTACAAACAGATGCAACCAGTCACAGGCCGCAGCCGCTTGCTCCACCAGATAACGGTGGCCCAATGTAAACGGATTGGCGTTCATGACGATGGCGCCGATCGTTTTTCCCGGTTGACGATAAAGCGCCAGTTGGCGACAAAAGCGCGCTAACCGTTCACTGCTGTTCTCCATTAACACCGCCAGCTCACCTGCCTGCGCAATGGGCCAAAACCCCGCGCCAGAAAACAGCAACCGATTTTGCGGCTTAGTGAACAGGAAAAGCTCGCTGCGGTTTAACTCGTAGGCCAATGTAAGCAGCTCAGTCAGCAGTTTGAGGCTGAGCCCTTCCCCTTGTAAAACCGGGGAAACGGCGATGCATTTCAGTACGTTTCCGGCCAGCGAGCCGCATCCAACTATCTCACCCTGCCAATATGCGCATACCGCGATTTCACAATCGTCTTCCAGGGCGAGTCCCACGCCCTCCAGAAACATGGCGACCGACTCGCGACGCAATACATCCTTTTGCAAATAAATGCGTTTAAATATTAGATTCACTCTATTCTGCATCCGTCAGCAAATAACGCCGCATATTTCGCCAGCGTTTGTATTACTCGTCTGGAATAGACATCACACTTTCCCCCTTGCTTTTATAAGCTTTATGGTTTTTATTTCCTTAATTAACCAGAGTTAATAAAAATAATTAAATTAATTAAAAACACAACCATTCAGTGAAGATAGTCACATCTCACGGTTCATTGAATTTATTAGTATGCGCGGGTCTTGTTACCCATCAATACACAGGAAAATGTTTATGACCAACATGACCCAGGCTTCGGCGACGGAGAAAAAGGGGGCCAGCGATTTACTCAGATTCAAAATCTTTGGTATGCCGCTACCGCTTTATGCCTTTGCATTAATTACTTTATTACTGTCTCATTTCTATAACGCTATACCGACTGACTTAGTCGGTGGTTTTGCTCTTATGTTTGTGATGGGGGCCATTTTTGGTGAAATCGGCAAACGTTTACCGATCTTCAATAAATATATTGGCGGCGCACCAGTTATGATATTTCTGGTTGCAGCTTATTTTGTCTATGCTGGCATATTTACGCAGAAAGAAATTGATGCGATCAGCAACGTAATGGATAAAAGCAACTTCCTTAACCTGTTTATCGCAGTGTTGATCACAGGCGCGATCCTGTCGGTAAACCGTAAGCTGCTATTAAAATCACTGCTGGGCTATATCCCAACCATCCTCGCCGGGATTGTCGGCGCGTCCCTTTTCGGTATCGTCATTGGTTTGTGCTTCGGTATCCCGGTCGACCGTATCATGATGCTGTACGTTCTGCCGATTATGGGCGGTGGTAACGGCGCAGGCGCCGTGCCTCTGTCTGAAATTTATCACTCGGTTACCGGACGTTCTCGCGAAGAGTACTACTCAACGGCTATTGCTATTCTGACCATTGCGAATATCTTCGCCATTATTTTCGCCGCCCTCCTCGATATGATTGGCAAAAAATACGCCTGGCTTAGCGGTGAAGGTGAGTTGGTTCGTAAGGCTTCCTTCAAAACCGAAGATGATGAAAAGGCCGGCCAGATTACCCATCGTGAAACGGCGGTTGGCATGGTGCTATCCACCACTTGCTTCCTGCTGGCCTATGTCGTTGCCAAAAAAATTCTGCCAAGCATCGGCGGCGTCTCTATTCACTACTTCGCCTGGATGGTTCTGATTGTTGCTGCGCTGAACGCATCAGGTCTTTGCTCACCGGAGATTAAAGCCGGGGCGAAACGTCTTTCTGACTTCTTCTCCAAACAACTGCTGTGGGTGCTGATGGTCGGTGTGGGTGTTTGCTACACCGATCTGCAAGAGATTATCGATGCCCTGACGTTCGCCAACGTCGTTATCGCCGCAATCATTGTGGTCGGCGCAGTCGTTGGCGCAGCTATCGGGGGCTGGTTGATTGGCTTCTACCCGATTGAATCATCCATTACTGCGGGTCTTTGTATGGCCAACCGCGGCGGCTCCGGCGATCTGGAAGTGCTCTCCGCCTGTAACCGTATGAACCTCATTTCATATGCACAAATTTCCTCTCGTCTGGGCGGCGGTATTGTGCTGGTTATCGCTAGCATCGTGTTCAGCATGATGGTGTAAAAAAACGCACGGCGGTGTCTTTGCCGCAAACGACCTGGAGAAAAGTAGAGGCCAAAGCCAGAGGTGGCCAAGGGAAATCCACTCTACTCCTTAGCCGGATTCACCAGGAAGGTTGTCGTCAAGGCCACCGTCGTGCCTCTCATTATGGAAAATGATTCATGAATGAAGCTGTACTACTGGGTGAAGGTTTCACCCTGATGTTTTTAGGAATGGGGTTCGTACTGAGCTTTCTGTTCCTGCTCATCTTTGCCATTCGCGGCATGTCTGCCGTGATTACTCGCTTCTTCCCGGAACCGGTCCCGGTACCGAAGGCGGCACCTGCCGCCGCCGCGCCCGCTGACGACTTCACCCGCTTAAAGCCGGTGATTGCCGCCGCCATTCACCATCACCGCCTTAACGCTTAATTCCCGGAGGGATCCATGACCATTGCCATTACAGATGTTGTCCTGCGCGACGCCCACCAGTCTCTGTTCGCCACCCGCCTGCGCCTTGACGACATGCTGCCGATTGCCGCCCAGCTTGATGACGTGGGCTACGGCTCGCTGGAGTGCTGGGGCGGCGCCACCTTTGACGCCTGCATCCGCTTTCTCGGCGAAGACCCGTGGGTCCGCCTGCGCGAGCTGAAAAAGGCCATGCCGAAGACCCCGCTGCAGATGCTGCTGCGCGGCCAGAACCTGCTCGGCTACCGCCACTACGCCGATGACGTGGTGGAGCGCTTCGTCGAACGCGCGGTGAAAAACGGCATGGACGTGTTCCGCGTCTTCGACGCCATGAACGACCCGCGCAATATGAAAGCCGCACTGCAGGCGGTGCGCAGCCACGGCGCGCATGCCCAGGGCACACTCTCCTACACCACCAGCCCGGCGCACACCCTGCAGACCTGGCTGGACCTGACCGAACAGCTGCTGGAAACCGGCGTCGATTCCATCGCGATTAAGGACATGTCCGGCATTCTCACCCCGATGGCCGCCTTTGAGCTGGTGAGCGAAATCAAAAAACGTTTTGAGGTGCGCCTGCACCTGCACTGTCACGCCACCACCGGGATGGCGGAGATGGCGCT